>JAOQAJ010000111.1 GCA_025963675.1 Segetibacter sp. | reverse complement strand
TTTTTTTGTTAGTCAACTGTTTCTCTTTTATCTGACATCGTTGTGTCACTCACTTGTACTTGTATCAATTTATTCAGCATTTTTAGCAATCGTTGATCGGGTTAGTCGTTGATCGAGTTGGTCGTTGATCGCGAGTTAGTCGTTGATCGCGAGTTGGTCGTTGATCGCGAGTTGGTCGTTGATCGCGAGTTGGTCGTTCATCGTGAGTTAGTCGTTGATCGCTAGTTCGGGTTCGTACTCACTTTCGAATTCGGCCTTCTTCCATCAACAACACAAAGATGCAGCTTTTTCTAGTACTATGCAATATAAAGTACCTAACTTTTTTTAGTAGTGGGCAGAAGGCATTAGTAGTTATAGCATGAAAGCTAGTGCCAGTAAGGGTTATAGCAGAATAGGCAAAAAATAGAAGATTCTTAGAAAGTGATGAACGGTAAAATGCAGTGATAAAAGGAGAGGACATGCTGGAATAACCAATACCGAGGAGGGCACGACTGAGCGGAGGTAGCTGCGTGAATGGCCGGGGAGAGAAAAAAACACACAACCTGCCCAAGGCAGGTTAAATTCGAAGATGCGGAAAAATTTATCGGAATAAGGCTAGTATCTCTTTTTACCTTTTTTGTTGATTAAAGCATCAATCGAATATCTTCCACCGCCGATTATACAAAACCCGATGTAGAAAAGCAGGTAAAAAACGGCCAGTTCTTTTTTGGCTAACGGCTGTCCTCCATGGGCGTAAAAAACCGCTACCGACATATTTATAATTAAGGGGATACTCGCAAATCTGGTCGCTATTCCTAAAATTAAAAGGATAGAACAAAACACTTCGGCAAAAACAGTTAAAGCCAGCGAAAAAGTTGGACCTAAACCAAAAGGATCTGAGAAGTGAACGTTGCCCGACATGAGGTTTTGAAGCTTCGGAACGCCGTGTGTTAGCATAAAAGTACCAACTACGATGCGTGCTAGAAGTAGCCAGAGGTCAACTCCTTTATTATTGACTGTTGTAGAAAAAAGCGTTTTCATAAGTTTAGTATAATTACAAACTATAGAGTTCTTTTTAGCTTCAGAACTTTATAGCCCGGTTTTTCATTTTTCACAAATAATGTATCAAAAGGCGCAACTGATGTTTATGCCGTTGGCATGCTTAAACCTATGCCTGTTTATAATCGATAAAATAACTATGCCTGTTCAAATTGTTGATAGTAGATTTTTTGCTGGTTTTTTGTAAATGGCAAATTTTGAAAAGAATTGCTTCTGTTGAACGGAGCGTCGCAACAATGACAAATGAGCGATCGAAAGCTGGTAACAAAAAAGCACTAATGCACCGTTTGCAAGACTTCGAGATTATCGTTCATATCAACGAATGTTGCTTTATAGCCTGGGGCAATTCTTCCGAGTTGTTTATCAAGCTTCATAACCTGAGCAGGGTATAGGCTTGCCATTCTCAGCGCTTCAGATAATTCAATTCCGGCTTCTTCAACAGCATTTTTTACGCACTTTGCCATCGTTAAGTCAGAGCCGCTTAATATCCCATTCGACTCATATTTATCACCCACCAATTTATGAGGATAATAACCCTGGTCGGTTTCTGTGACAGCATCGGTAATAAAAAACAGCCTTTCCTGCATTATTTTCTTAGCAATGCTAATGGCGGCAAAGTCAACGTGATAACCGTCGGCAACAATACTAGCCATAACCGTCGGATGATTCAACACTGCGCCAACGATACCAGGAGCGCGGTGTTGCAAAGGACTCATGGCATTATACAAATGAGTAGCAGCGTTGATGCCTTTGGCAAAACCTTCATTTGCCTCATCAAAAGTTGCATTGCTATGACCGGCAGAAATAACTACCCCATAAGATTGAATCAGTTCAATCACTTCAGCGCTGCAAGTCTCAGGGGCAAGGGTTATCATGGTAATAACTCCTTTTCCGTATTCCAATAAAGCCTTTGCCTGCTCTGTCGAGGGCGAATGAATGAACTGGTCAACATGGGCGCCCTTTTTTGCCTTATTAATCCAGGGACCTTCAATATGCAACCCAATCACACCTTTGCCACCCTTTTGCCAGTAGTCTTTGACTGCGTCTATACATTTATAAAAAACCTCGTACGAGTTTGTGGCGACGGTTGGTTGGTAGTGAGGAGCACCGCCCGCTTTGCAATATTCGTACGTTTTTCGAAGACTTTCTGCCGTCGGATCAACAGCAAGGAGAGAACCTTTAGCACCATAGATTTGAATATCGATAAAAGAAGGCGCTAAAAACCCGCTTACATAATTCGTTATGATCGCATCTGAAGGAATGTCTTCGTTTGGAACGATCCTTTGAATAATTCCATTCTCAGCTATTACAGCATGATTCATCAACCACTCTTCGCCGGTAAAAATTCTGTTTGATTCAAACGCATGTATCATAACGATCTGTTTTAGTCTGGTAAAATTAGAAATGGATCCGCATCTTTCCAGAACGGCATTTTTTCACGCACCCCATCAAGTTCTTCTTTATGTAAGGTAATGGTATAAATAGCTTCCTCGTCTGCTTTATGATAGAGTACTTCACCCAATGGATTAACCACCATGCTGTCGCCGCTATGATAAATGCCATTTCCATCGTTGCCGACCCTGTTCACCCCAATACAATACGATTGATTTTCTATTGCCCTGGCCTGCAACAAGGTTCGCCACATGTGACTCCGTTTTTCAGGCCAGTTTGCAACGTAAATCAACACGTCATACTCCAATCCTTGCTTTTCATTGTCATGGCGTGCCTGCCGCGACCAAACCGGGAAACGAAGGTCGTAACAAACAAGCAGATTTATTTTCCACCCTTTCACCGAAGCAATCAACCTTTTCTTACCGGCTGTAAAATGCTCATGCTCGTGCGCGTAGGCGAAAAGATGCCGCTTATCGTACAGGCCCATCTGCCCGTTCGGGAGCATCCAAACAAGTCTGTTCACATAGCGATTATTGTCCTTAATCATCAGGCTGCCGGTAACGATAACTTTTTTTTCTTCCGAAATTCGTTTCATCCATGCCACAGCCTCACCATCCATACTTTCTGCCAGTCGCGCCGGGTTCATGCTAAAACCTGTACTAAACATTTCAGGAAGAATAATGATCTCTGTTTTCTGCTTTATACTGTTTATTTTTTCTTCCAGCATTTTCAGGTTTGCCGCTTTATCCTCCCAATGAAGCTGAGTTTGAATTAATGTAAAGGTTAAAGATGACATGGGCAGTTAATTGGTTTGTTGTTTAATCGTTGCTGCTTTTAAAAGCTAAAAATGAAGGGTTTTTTCAAAATCGGGTTATACTTGCCAAACGGTGACCTCGAAGCAAAACGATGAAAAAAATCTAAACGGCTTTCAATTCATCAATTGCCGTGGTGATCAAATCCTGCTCATAGCCTTTTTGTAACAGGTAATTAATTGTCTTTCCTTGCCTTACCAGGTATTGCTCGCCGCTTAATTCCTCCCATTTTTTTGAAGCCAGTTTCTTTAGCACTTTTAAATATTCTTCTTCTTCTATTTCTTTTAATCCAAATTTAATATTCAATTTATTTACCCCTTTCTGTTGTAATTCATACTGTATTTTCCTGCGTCCCCACTGCTTCATTCTAAATTTTCCTCCTGCAAATTGTCTTGCAAAGCGCTCTTCATTTAAGTAGTCGTTTTCTATCATGTTTGAAATGATTTCATCTATTTCCGATCTAAATAATCCAAAAGAATACAACTTCTCCTTCACCTCTTTATGGCTTCGCTCCTGGTAGCTGCAGTAGTTTTTAATTTTTCTTAAAGCCTCTTCTTTGCTGAGACGCTTGGGCGACAACATTTTACAAATTTAAGGTCGAACAGAGGTGAAAACTCATTTCTGGCATTGATGTTGTTTTTGCCCAGGCGGTTGTATGAGGCATTAATCCATTAATTTAAAACTCCAATGAATAAAAATTCTACCTCGCTTACAATTTGCCTTATCGATGATGACCGAATTTATCAGTTCACCGCTAAAAGAATTATAGAACTGGTAAACCCTCTGCAAAAAATTTTAATCTTTTCAAATGGAAAAGAGGCCCTCGATTATTTTACTCAGCAAGCCACCAGCAACGACCAGTTGCCTGATGTGATCTTTCTCGACATCAACATGCCAGTTATGAATGGCTGGGAGTTTTTAGAAGCATATGATTCAGTAAAGACCGCACTTAATAAGCAGATCAGTATTTACATGGTAAGTTCGAGTGTTGACGAAAAGGATAAGATCCGCAGTAAAAGTTTTAATGTGAAAAATTTCATTGAAAAGCCGATAGATAAGGAAATGATGACAGCAATTCTTCAATCACCTCTCGCATTAGCTTAACTTATTTGAGGAATTTTTATTGATCCGACCAAGTTTCTTTGATCAGCATTAGTTGTGTCACTCACTTGTACTTTTTAACTTTATTCAGCTTTTACCCGCTTTATTATCGATCTTATTTTTATTCTGCATCAAACGTCCCTGTGGCTTTCATGATATACATTAGTAAAATCTCCCACTATTGCTTTTTCATTTTTAAATCTCAGGTTTTCCAGTTTTAGTGCAGCTATATCTTCAGCAAAAACTTTTCTATACATGGGGTGCATTGTTCCACCGGGGAGCCCTGCAGGTTTTGAAGGATCGTACTGAAATTGCGGATCTACCAAAGTGCCTCTTGGATACATAATGCCCGGAACGCCTTTGCCCCTGTAATCACAATTAATAGGATGATCGAGCCCAAGTGTATGCCCGTATTCATGCGCGGCTGTGGTAGAACCCGCGTATAAATTTTCGATCTTAAAATAACCACTGTTGCAACCGAGACCATCTACAAAAGAAATGTTCCCATTTGCATATTCTTCAATTCTGAAATAATTGTTGCGCGGGCTCGTATTCCCAAGTACCTCTGCGTCTACGATTGAACGCTTCCATTCGGCGGTAATTAAAAAACTTACTAAATACGATGTTCCTCTTATTTTAATCCTTCCTTTTGGTTCATTCCACATCGTTTCAATTTCCGATCTTATCAATTCAGTCAACTCCTCATCCACTGCATCTCCGTAAGTTATGATATGCGACCTAACTAGAACCCGTTGATCAGATTCATTGATTTCTACTTCACCCATCTTATTTCATTATTAAGAATCGAAAGAAACTTCCGGTTAAAAAGATAAAAATAATACCGCAGGGACGAAAAAAAGCGACAATATTATTAGTTGCAGCCGGTAGTCGCGAAGTAGAATTTTTTTAAAAAAAGAGAAATTATGCTCATTTTATTGCTTCTTCTTAACATTAAAAATTGAAGTACGAAGCGATTTTTTATTTTTAATAAGTATTTTTATCAAAACAATCCATTCTTTGCCATCATTAACCATAGCACAATTCAATTCTTTATCAAAAGATGAGAAAGCTGATGTAGTTTATAATTTCGGCGTATACCTTTTAGATTACGAGAATGTGAGACACCTTTTTTCATTATATCAATTATCCAACTTCTATGTTGAGTTGGTGTATAATTTAAGAAAAAGAAAAGCCTTAACAAGAATAAAAAGTCACCCCACCCCGGACACGATCGAGAAATACCTTCTGAAAATAGACATCAAAGAGTTGGGTGGTTTGTAGCGCCAGTGGGATTTTTCTAATCAATTGTTTTGCTTCTTCACTCCAAAATAAACTTACTCTTTGTTGGATAATAATTCATATTCTTCCAATCGATAGAAAAAATATACTTTAATTTATTGCTAAGCGCTTGTATCGAATACTGCTTAAAAAGATAAAAGTTAGCGCTATTTGAGTAAGAGGCATCAATGTTTTCATTGCTTTTGCCGGAAGAAATTATTATAATAGGCAGTTTGTCATATTTGCTGTTCTGCCTTATTTCCCTGATGCACTCAAGTCCATCTTTGAATGGCATTAAAATATCAAGAAAAAGGAAATCGGGAACAGATTCTTCTAAAAGCTCAAATAATACTTTGCCATTTCTTGCATTTCTTAATTCAAATGGTTCTTGCAGGTCCTCAAGAGCGGAGTTGAATATGTGTAAATCATCTCTGTCATCTTCCGCCAACAAAATTTTTATCATTTTACTATCTTATATGAGGTGTGACCTTTTTCAAATACCTAAGTTTATACCGGCGATATATTTAATTTTTTGTGTAACGATCAGAAAAAGCATTTGTTTTCCCAAATGCTGAAAAATTAAAAAAAAAGACAAAAACGTCGTTCGTTTGGAATGTACCAGGCGACAAAGTGCAAAGGGCATAACCCGATAAGTCGTTAAAATGTCCTTACTTAAGGAAATTGATTCAGGGACAGGCAGGAAAATCAAACTGTTCGCCCAATCCTCACAGCGTTTTGATTTTAATCGGGTCAACTTTATTCCGAAACCTTTATATACAATCTCTCGGGAGCCTGAGGATAATATTTAAAAAGAGCAGGACATAACCATCCTTTCATGCCGGTACCTTCCTGTTCGTACCAGCTGCCGCCGGAGTCTATGTCAAGTTTCCTCAGCACTACATCGGCGGAGGGAAGTCCTGTATTATTAAAAAGCACAGTAAACCCAGCCGCGGGATTAGGCAAATGAGCAACAGCTTTATTGATGATTTCAGGAATACGCATTACAAAAGGTTCTTTAACGAGGCCGACCCTTTCATCATCAAATACCCACATGTTTTGCCATCGGTAAGGACGAATACCGAATACGCCGTTTTGCATACGTTATTCTTTTTTTAGAAAATATCAGTAATAATGCCAATTGAATCGTTAAGGGCTGCGAAAACCTACGTGCTTTACTTTTTGCGCTTTGTCTGTTTTGCTTCCAACCCAGGCTACTTACCAAGCAGCAATGTATTTTCCTTATTATTCAAAACCCAGTTGGTAAACTTAGATCTACCCCTCAAACGGAGCGTCGCAACAATGCCTCCTTCCTGTTAAACGGCTGGCTTCACAA
>JAOQAJ010000412.1 GCA_025963675.1 Segetibacter sp. | reverse complement strand
TTGGGCAGCTGCTGTTTCTACTAGTCTGAACACTGCGAACAAATAAGTGTAATAAACGAAAAAGCGCGAAAATAGGGGGCAGATCAGCTAAAAGTGTAAAACCAGAAACCTTCCCTTGTACTATCATCATAAGGAGTTTGGGGCCACGAAGCATGAAAGGATAGAAGAAGGAGTATGAGGTAAGATCTTTGTCATATTTAGAAGAATTGAAACGATCTAAAAATAAGCCGCTAAATAGGTTTGCAGTACAAGTGAGTGACACAACAATGTTGATCGCAGAGCTATCGTTTGCGACTAAAGATGATTTTCTTAGTACAGAAAGTTATTGCGTAAGAAATACTTTACAGCAAACATTCTTTATGGAATAATTTGGATTGCTATTCCGGCATTTCAAATATTTCAGTAGTAAACCTGGTCTTCAACTCCAACAATTCTTGCCGGATCTACAACACTTACAGCACATACATGTGCTTTAAAATAAGGACACCACAGGTAGGTTGGTACTGTTTGATTGTTTACATTTATCCATTGAATATTTCTTGCTCCTTTTTATACTTCAGGAGGAAAAAGGCGATATGAAAAGCAAGCACAATTTGGAGCTTGTTACATTTTATTTCTGAAATAATATTTCAAGAGTTTTTATATTCAATGCTTCTTTCAATGATAATTCAAATAATAAAACCCTTACAATGATGAACACTCGTTTTGTTTTGATTAAGATCATCGTGTTTTTTTCACTGATCGTTCCAATAGATAACTCCCTCAACGCTCAGGCTGCTGCTAATTCGGCGATGAAACCTGAAATGACAGAGTTCTATGAACCAGTGCCAGCGGTAGTGACACCTGGAAAAGCAACAAGTAATGCTTTCATAACAGCGCCTTCAGATGCAATTGTTTTATTTGATGGCACCGACTTATCCAAATGGAAAAATAAAGATGGGGGTGCAGCTCAATGGGAAGTAAAAAATGGGGCATTTACCGTAAAGAAAGGGACAGGCGATATTACTACCCGCCAAGATTTTAATGACTTCCAACTTCATATTGAATGGTCTATCCCTTCAAATATCACCGGCTCCGGACAGGCAAGAGGAAACAGTGGTATTTTTCTGCAGGGGGTATATGAATTGCAGGTGCTCGATAACTACAATAACAAGACCTATGTGAACGGGCAAGCTGGTAGTATATACAAGCAAACTGCTCCGCTTAAAAATGCTATGCGTCCTCCGGGTGATTGGAACGTATATGATGTAATCTATACGGCACCCCGATTTAAGGAAGATAGTTCCTTGTTCTCACCGGCAAGAGTTACAGTGATACACAATGGAGTTGTTGTGCAAAACAATACCACTATCACCGGCAATACTCCATATATCGGGTTACCAAAATATAAGTATCATGGAAAGGGGCCTCTTAAATTGCAAGACCATGGAGACCCGAGCCAACCCATTAGCTTTCGTAATATTTGGATAAGGGAGATGTAGCGGTTAAATAGACAAGGATGGACCATGTCCATCGCTTTTTCATGCTGTATTCTTACGGCAGCAGTATCATCGTAATTCATTCCATCACGCTCGGCTCTTACAGGCAAGTTTATCAGGCCGTAATACCAGGTGAATGCGCTTTGTCTAATATCTCGGGTTTAACTTCAGGTACGAAATGAGTTGCGCATATTGTTTCAGCTTTTCCAGGTAGTCACTTCCAACAGCACCTTTTATAAAATAGGGTTGTTATTTGCCAGCAATTGAAAAGTGCCTTTGCTCTTTACGATTTTTACTTTGGTAATGTTACCAGAGGTCTGGTTGTTCGCCGTTAACGAGTACAATAGAAGCAGTAAAGCCAGCAGCACATTTTTCATTATCGTTACTTTAGCATTTTGCTGAAAAGTAATTTATTTAGGTTAAAGGATGATAAGGATACACGATGACAGATGCTTCTTTTTCTATCTCTTTATTTAATTATTGTGAAGCGTTATATTGCATTATTAAAGCGGATAATTTTATCTTAACTCTTATTGCGCCGGCTTTTGTTTTTTCATTGCATCTGCCGTTGCGTCGCACTCTTGTACATTGAAACATACAGGACCGAAACGAAGAGACCAAAAGAAAACACTACAGGAACTTATAAGGTGAAGAGAAAAACTCTAACTTATATCCCTGGTTTAATCATTCTTTCAATTATTTTAAAACGAATTGCATGTCTTTTACCCGTCGAAAATTTATTCATAACACATCTAAAGTTATTGCGGCAACCGGGCTTGCCTCCTTTGCACCTGCAAGCATGTTAGCCTCAACGTATAATAGAAAGTTAAGTCCGAACGAAAAAATAACCGTCGGTCTTATCGGGGCAAAGAACATGGGATTTGGAGACTTGAAAAATGCATTAAAACAACCTAATGTTGAATGTGTTGGAATTTGTGACATCGATGATTCTATTCTTAACGACCGTACTGCAGAAGTTGCCAAATTGCAAGGGAAAGCTCCCATTCAATACAAAGATTTCAGAAAGCTGATTGATAACAAAGATATAGATGCTGTTATCATTGGTACACCTGATCACTGGCATTGCCTGCCTTTTATCTACGCCTGCCAGGCAGGTAAAGACATCTATGTTGAGAAGCCGTTGGCTAACAGCATCGGCGAATGTGACCTGATGGTAAAGGCAGCAAGAAAATACAACCGGGTAGTGCAGGTTGGCCAACAGCAACATACCGGTAGTCATTTTACCGGGGCAATAGATTTTATAAAAGCAGGCAAAATAGGGCAGCTTCGAAAAGTAAATATCTGGGCCAATTTCAATTATGGAACAGGGCAGCCGATAGTAGCTGATGAACCGGTTCCTTCAGGCGTTGATTTTGAAACATGGCTTGGTCCTGCTCCTCAACGTACTTTCAATAAAGCAAGGTTTCACGGAAGCTGGCGCATGTTCTGGGATTATGGTGGCGGACTAATGACAGACTGGGGAGTTCATCTGCTCGACATGGCGCTTTGGGCAAAAGACGTTACCTATACGCCGCTTGCCGTAACTGCAACCGGTGGCAATTTTTCATTTCCCGATCGTGCCCATGAAACTTTTGATACCATGAGCGTCAGTTACCAGATGAAGGATTATACCATTAACTGGGAGCATTCTGCAGGACTTCAACAAGGACCTTATGGAAGGCTATACGGGCTTGCCTTTGTGGGTAACGATGCTACTTTGGTTTTAGATCGCAGTAGTTGGGAACTGTTCCCCGAAATGGGGGCAGACAAAAAGCCGAACGTCGAGCCGATGCCGAAGCAAACCGGCCAGGATTCACAGGCCGAGCACATGAAGAATTTTTTGGAGTGTATCAAAACAAGAAAAGACCCAAATTGTACGATTGAAAATGGAAGATTAGTGGCGGCGTATGCACACATGGGTAACATTGCCTTGAGAACAAATTCAAGGTTAGTCTGGAATGAAAACGATAGAAACTTTGGTAAGAATGATGCCGCAAATGGATTGATTACGGCGAAGTATAGGAAGCCATGGGTGCTGCCCAAGCTGTAGCCCCGAGACCGAAGCTTTTTCTGTAGCAGTTTTTTATTATCATCATGTGTTATTGGCTTCGGAGTTTGCAGGTATTTTAGGCAAAAAAGAAGATTCACTCAAATACGCTTCCTGGTCAAAAAAGATCAAAGATGCGATTGTGAGAAATTATCTTGTTCCTAAGACTGGCAGGTTTGATAATGCAACTCAATTCGCGCAGTTATTTGCTTTAGGTTATAATTTTTCTCCCGGGAAAGAAGCCGGTATGAAGGGGTAATCTGTTTTTTGTTTTAAGTGGTTTTTTAATTATAGGAATATTATTAAGAAACAAGCAAGATAAAACTGCATCGAAAGCCTCTATACTGAAACGTTTTTATGTAAGACGTTGCTTACGAATTTTTCCTCTTTTCTATTTTGTATTATTTTTCGGCATCTTATTTAATATTCCAACTGCCCGTGAGTTTGTATGGTGGCATCTCACTTATACAGTGAATTATATCATTGCGTTAAACAAAGGCGAGGGTGGTGAGTTTCAACATTTATGGTCATTAGCAGTCGAAGAACAGTTCTACCTGATATTCCCAATTTTGATATTGCTAATTCCATTCAAACACATGAAAAAACTGTTTTATGGTGTTGCTATATTCGCCGTTTTGCTACGAATACTAACCTTTGTTTTATTATCCGATCATATAATAGCCGTTTGGGTATCCTATTTATTTACACCCGCTTGCTTTGATGCTTTCGCAATCGGTGGTTTGCTGGCTTATATGAGGATGTTTGAAAAGGAAAGGCTGGAATTAATACTTTCTAAAAACATCATTTTTGGCCTATGTCTCTTATTCAACATACTATTGTGCGAGTATTGGGCCATCGACGGATACTCAAATCCGGCTAGAAGTGCTTTTTATACTGTCATTTTCAGATTTTCTATATCCTGTTTTAGCTTCTGGCTGATAGGCAAAGCTGCTAATAGAGATTTTAAAGGATGGGTTGGTAAATTAT
>JAOQAJ010000386.1 GCA_025963675.1 Segetibacter sp. | reverse complement strand
AAACTCCCCCCTATCTATCATCCTTGCTCCCAGGCTTTCCAGATGTTCTGTATACACCTGGCAGTCTAGCAATTGAACTCCTTCTTCTATCAATTGATTTACATATTTTATAAAAGCATACTTACTTGCATTGCTTACATGGCTAAACATACTTTCACCGAAAAACATATTATTTAAACGAACCCCGTATAATCCTCCGGCTAGTTCACCATTAAGCCAAACTTCGGCGCTGTGCGCATATCCTTGTTGATGTAAGTGAATATATGCAACTTCTACGTCGTCTGTTATCCATGTTCCATCCTGGCCTTCACGTTCTTTTTCTTTGCATGCTCGTATTACCTGGTGGAACGCTTTGTTGATGGTAAATTCAAAAGCATTTCTTTTTAAGAGCACTTTCATGCTTTTGCTTACTCTTAGTTCATTTGGAAATAATACAAACCTTGGGTTGGGGCTCCACCACATTGGTACGTCGCCATCAAACCATGGGAAGATACCTTTACGGTAAGCTAATAACAATCTTTCCTCAGAAAGATCTCCGCCAATAGCAAGCAGGCCATCATGTAAGGCTTCATTTACAGGTGGAAACCAAAGATTACTATCGAGCACATATAAGGGCATCTTATTACTAAAAAAGAGTCTTTAGATATAGTGTTAGGTAAATGGGTGTAAAATGGATGTTTATTTTAGAATGTGATCTGTTCTGCCGCGGCAAGTTACTCTAAGTACAAGTGAGTGACACAACGATGTCGATAAGAATTACTACAATTTCGTACAATAAAACTTCTAACAAATAATGAACAATTTCTCACACCCGCCGCTTGAATCTTTTTTACATGCCAAAATACTTTTTTTAAAATATTATGTTTGCAGCTAATAGTTTTAAAAACAGAGCGCATGGCGGCAGTGAAAACGGAGACTAAAGTTGCAGTATTATTATCACCACATGAATTAGGAACCAAGTATCGCTTGCTGGAGTCTTTACACATCGAGAAATCAGCAAAGGGAATTGACTACGACCTTTTTGATCTACAATCGAAAGAACTCAACAAACACTATTCAAACCTGCCTCAAACTGTAAAAGACCTGCTTTTTTGTTTTAGCCCCGACGCATTTACCCATTTTCAATATAAAGTAGGCCAGCCATTTCTCGATAAAAAACCTACGAGTTCGGAGTTGAATTTAATCAGGATGACAACGCTTCGACACTTTCACCAGTTATTTGATAAACTAAGGCCTTTTTTTAGCCTCATAAAATGGTATCATAAAACCCGGGTCGCTGATGCCAAAAGCTTTAAGACTTCCCCCTGCGTTTTTAGTAATTACAAGCCTCAGCTAATTTTTCATGTGGCAAGCGAAAACGGCTGTCTTGTTTTAAAAATTGAAGTCATTCTTAACGGCGCTTCCTATAATTTAAACGAGTTCAAACGGAACCATTTTCTGCTTGAGTGCGGCAATGAATATTTCTTGCTGTCGTACAAAGATTACCAGACACTTGAATGGCTTCAGGAAAATGACCGGGGCCAATACGGCTCAGATCCTGTTGCATTTTCTCAACGCATTCTTATTAAACTTGAAGCTGATTATAAAGTTAACCGCAACAATTTTTTCAGCAAGAAAGAGATTAATACATTGCCTGTCAACCGGGTATTGTTGAGCGAACTAAATGGTTCTTTTTTAATGCTTACCCCGCAATGGGTGTACGATGGATTTGTACTTGAAAACCCGTGGAAGGAAACTTACGAGACGGTCGTTGACGGTGAGGCGGTGGAAATCATTCGCAATAAGGCAGCAGAGGATGAATTTGTAAAGTTGCTGGTGGCCCTTCATCCTAATTTTGCAAACCAACGCAACGGTTACTATTACCTTTCTTTCGGGGAAGCGCAAAAAAAGCAATGGTTTTTAAAAGCCTACCACAACCTGCTCGAGCAGGGAATTCAGTTGGTGGGAATGGACATGTTGAATCATTTCCGCTACTCGCCTTTTAAGGTAGAAACGATTGTAACCGTAAAGAACGAAGCAAAAGGAAAAGTGTTGATGGAAATGACTGTGTCTTTTGGCAAAGAAGAGTTGCGCCTTAATGAGTTGCAGAAAATGTTGCTGGCCGGGCAAAAGGCAGTTTTGTTGAAAGACGGAAGCCTCGGAATTTTACATGATGAATGGATACAGCAGTACTCGGCCATCATTAAGCACGGAAAAATAAATAAGAATGAAATAGAGGTTGCTAAGGTGATGGCCATCAGTGAACAGCAGTCTACCGGCGAAAGGCAGGTTTTAAAGTCGCTGATAAAAGAGCAATGGTGGCAGAAGTGGCAGCAATGGCAAAATGGTAGCGGGAACATTTACCAGGTGCCATCATCAGTAAATGCAAGCCTTAGACCTTACCAGCAAAAAGGATTTGAATGGCTAACGCTACTAGCGGAGGCAGGGGCGGGTGGTTGTCTTGCTGATGATATGGGTCTTGGTAAAACTTTGCAAACCATCTGCTATCTCGCATATTATATTCATCATAATCCCGATTCTGTAAATCTTATCGTTTGTCCATCGTCTCTTATATTCAACTGGCAGCAGGAGTTGCAAAAATTCACGCCTGGCATCACTTCAGTCGTCTATCATGGTGCGAGTCGTAATGTTGAAGATGTTACAAATGCTAAATGCCAGGTAATCATTACCAGTTATGGAACCATACGAGCTGATGCCGAAACATTACTTGGAAATGATTATGGTGTTGCTGTAATAGATGAAAGCCATAATATCAAAAATCCTTCTGCCCAGATTACCACTGTTGTTAATATGATTCCTGCTGAAATCCGGATAGCACTTAGCGGTACCCCGGTGGTCAATAATACTTTTGACCTCTATGCCCAATTGAATTTTGCATTGCCGGGAATGTTCGGAAGTCGGGAATTTTTTAAACGCGAATATGCTGACGCAATTGATCGAAACCATGATGAGGAAAAAATTAAGGCACTTCAAAAGCTTACCGCTCCTTTTATTTTGCGAAGAACAAAAGAACAGGTGGCAAAAGATCTTCCCGATAAAACCGAGATGATCTTGTGGTGCAAGATGAACAGCAGCCAACAGGATCTCTACAACAATATTAAAGACCAGATCAGAGGTAATATCTTCCTCGATATTAAAAATAATGGCTTAAATAAAAGCAAACTTGCCGTGTTGCAGGGAATGCTTAAACTAAGGCAGATTTGCAATTCTCCGTTATTGTTACCTGCTGCCGAGCAGGAAGCCTGTACTGAATCGATTAAGACCGAGGTTTTGATAGGAGAATTGAAAAATATCTTAAAGGAACACAAGGCACTTGTCTTTTCTCAGTTCAGCAGTATGCTGAATTTACTCGCGGGGGAATGCGACAAGCAAGGCATTAACTATTATCATTTTGATGGTCAAACTCCGCCTGTCAAACGAATAGAAATGGTTAATGCCTTTCAGGACAAGGATAATACCACGAACCTGTTTTTAATCAGCTTGAAAGCAGGCAACACAGGCCTTACACTTACTGCAGCTGACTATGTCTTCCTGTTCGATCCCTGGTGGAATACGGCAGTAGAGCAACAGGCCATTGACCGTACACACAGGATTGGCCAAACAAAGAACGTTTTTGCTTACAAGATAATTTGTAAGGATACGATTGAAGAAAAAATCATTCAATTACAACTGCGAAAAAAGAAACTTGCAGAGGAACTGGTTGGTGAAGATGATGGATTTATTAAAGCTTTGAATGAAGAGGATATTGCGTATTTGTTTAGTTAGGGTTTTTATTTTATCGGCAGGATAACTTTCCTCAAGATTGTTGTGTCACTCACTTGTACTTAGGTAGAAAGCGCGCCGATAATTTCCAAATTTAATCGGCAACTAATTTTAATCATCTAACCTTTTATAGATTTTTCGATTTTTAATATTTCCAGGATGTCTTTGTGATTCGTTGCTAATTGTAGATTTGCTATGTCCCAAATAATTTCATGATCCACCCCAAAGTATTCATGTGAAATGCGATTCCTCAAACGATACATCTGCTCCCATGGAACGTGTGGGTATTTGTCTTTCATTACTTGTGGTAAATTCTTTGAAGCTTCACCGATTACTTCAAAGTTTCGAACAACTGCATCAATTGTTTTGTAATCCAATTTAAACTGCCCAAGATTAACACTTGCGATATATTCCTGCACTCTCTCCATTGACAGCACCATATCTTCAAGGTATAAAACCGGATCTCTTTCGCTTGGTTTCAAACGTATTTAACTTGATTAAGAATAGTTTCTTTAATTCGTTCCTTTAGCGCATTTTGCGTAACAAGATCTACTGGAAGTCCGAGTTCTTGTTCTAAAAACTTTTCAAGAGTGAAAAAGTCCCAACCTATGGGTTGAGAAAACTCAACGAGTAAGTCCAAATCGCTCGCATCGTGTTGCTTTTCGATTGAATAAGAACCAAAATAGCCAATGCGGCTGATGTGAAATTTATCAATTAGCACAGGCTTTATTTCCTGCAACTTATTTTCTATATCAATTGCTGAGAGCATTACCGCAAATTAGTAAATTTTGCGGTTTATTCACTTATTACCATGGAATGAAGCAAGAACATCGGCATGTTATGAAACCGCAGGGTGCGGCTAAACAGTCATTATACTTTAATTAAAACTATGTAATGCGTCATAAGACTGCATATGAAAGATGCAGGAATGAAAGTCTTTCGGTGTGCGCTGCAATGCGGCTATGAAACTTTTTCCAAACTCTACAAATTCCACCAATAAGTCCACTTC
>JAOQAJ010000372.1 GCA_025963675.1 Segetibacter sp. | reverse complement strand
GTACACACGGTAGGTACAAGTGTGCGACGCAACAATGATGAAAAGAGACAAAAATGTTAGGTTCATAAAAAAATACCATCTCACAAAATCTCAAATAATGCAAAAAAGCCTCGTTTTTTACACGAGGCTTTTCGGTTAGTATTGTTGTGTTATTTTATAAAGAAATTTGTTTTTCTGTAAGTAGCTTACGCATGTTGATAAGACCATATCTCATGCGCCCTAATGAGGTATTGATACTGCATTCTGTTATCTCTGCGATCTCTTTAAAGCTTAAATCTGCATAATGGCGTAAAACGATCACTTCTCTTTGCTCTTGAGGAAGCAGATTTAGCATCAGTCTTATACGTTCCTGCGTTTCTTCCTGTATCATTTTATTATCAGGAGCATCTTCGGTAAAATTGAACAGTTCAAAGATATCCTGGTTGTCACTGGTTTTTACCGCGGGTGCTCTTTTCACTTTTCTGAAATGATCAACGCAAAGATTGTGAGCAATACGCATTGCCCAAGGCAAAAATTTACCTTCTTCGGTATAACGGTTATTTCGGATGGTATCAATGATTTTAATAAAAGTGTCCTGGAAAAGATCCTCAGCTAAATACTTATCTTTTACCAGGAAAAGAATAGTAGAAAACATTTTGTCTCTATGTCTTGTTACTAAGATTTCTAATGCCTTGTTACTGCCGTTGAGGAAGGATTGAACAAGCTGATTGTCGCTCGAGTTGTAAAAGTTTTTCATGATAAAAGGTTTGGGGATACTAGGATTGGTTTTAATAAGGATATTTAATAATTGGATTTAAATTTTTTTATGTTGTTAATTAATGCCCGGTAAACTTTAGTGTTTTCCACACACATTAATAACACTTGGTAAAATAAACGTAAAGAAAAGACAGCTAGTGATTGCAGCAGTTAAAACACTGCCCTAAAAAGACACACTTATATTTATAAAAATTCGATTTTTTACCTAATTATTTTTAATAAATTGGTAATCTATTGATTATCAGTGTACAAGGTAGAACCAAATATCATATTCCCAAATTGAAAAAATCCTTAAAGGTTTTCCCAACCTTGGAACAATAATAATTTGCGGTAACAGAACAACCTCAAAAGGGAATATTTATATGAAATATTGTAAAACCTTGTGAATTAGCTAATGGCTTTTATTAATAAATAATTTAAGCGCATTATTGTTTATAATTTTGTTTCTATGGCCAAAAACAGTTCAGCTTTAGTGAAAGCTGTTAAAGAACGACAAGTAAAAAAAGCAAATGAAAACATACTTGTAAAGGGGGCACGCACACACAATTTAAAAAATGTAACAGTTGAATTTCCGCGGAATAAGTTGATAGTAGTTACGGGGGTTTCGGGCTCAGGAAAATCATCATTAACAATCGACACTTTATTTGCTGAAGGACAAAGAAGATATGCTGAAAGTTTGAGTGCATATGCGCGGCAATTTATGGCGCGGATGAATAAGCCTGATGTTGATTTTATAAAAGGCCTTTGTCCCGCCATTGCTATCGAACAAAAGGTAATTACCCGTACTCCTCGTAGCACGGTTGGCAGCATGACGGAAATATATGATTACCTCAGATTGTTATTTGCTCGTGCGGGACATACCATTTCTCCGATAAGCGGTCGTGAAGTAAAAAAAGATGACGTAAAAGATGTTATAGAGGCGATACAAAAATTGCCTGAAGGAAGCCGCATCTTAATGCTTGCAGTTTTTAAACAACATGCAAACAGGCAGGTTAAAGAAGAATTGAATATTTTATTGCAGAAAGGGTTTAGCCGTATGTATTCAGCTCCCGCTCCCACCGGCGATGGTGTAAGTGCACCGATCGAAGGCGAAGTGATACGGATTGAAGACCTTCTTGAAATGAGTGATGAAGCTCTTAATGTAAAAATGCATTCTCCATCACTTTCCAGCGGTCATAAATCAACTTATATCCTCGTTGATCGAATCGTAAAAAAAGAATTTGATGAAGATGATATTCATCGTTTGAGCGACAGTATAGGTACTGCCTTTTACGAAGGTGAAGGTGAAATGTATTTGTGGGTGGGCGAAAGCCTGTTACACTTCAGTAACAAATTTGAATTGGATGGTATCCAGTTTGAAGAACCTGTTCCAAATCTTTTTTCATTTAATAATCCTTTCGGCGCGTGTCCTGTTTGTGAGGGTTTCGGTATGGTTCTGGGTATCGATCCTGACCTGGTTATTCCTGACAAAAGACTGAGCGTATACGAAGGTGCAGTGGCAGCATGGAAAGGAGAAAAAATGGGATTGTGGAGAGAGAACTTTATTCGAGCTGCAAGAAGTTTCGATTTCCCCGTTCATACTGCTGTAGCCGACTTGACAAAAGAGCAATACGACATATTATGGAAAGGAAACCGGTATGCAGAAGGTATTAACGCTTTTTTTAAAGAGGTAGAACAAAACCTGTATAAAGTTCAGTATCGTGTTATGCTGAGCAGATATCGTGGCAGAACAAGTTGTACCGAGTGTGAGGGATACCGGCTGCGAAAAGAAGCATTATATGTGAAGGTAGGCGGAAAACATATTGGCGAATTGTGCCAGCTGCCAGTCAAGGATTTGTATGATTGGTTTAATGGTTTGGAACTAAGCGAATATGACACGCAAGTATCAAAGCGAATTTTACTTGAGATAAATAACCGGATAAAAACATTGCTTGATGTTGGGCTCGGTTACCTTACTTTAAACAGACTTGCAAACAGTTTAAGTGGCGGAGAAAGTCAGCGCATACAACTAACACGTAGTCTCGGCAGCAACCTCACCAACTCATTATACATTTTAGATGAACCGTCTATAGGGCTGCATAGTCGCGATACTGAAAGGCTGATTAACGTTTTAAAAGAACTTAGAGACCTGGGCAACACCGTCGTTGTTGTTGAACATGACGAAATGATGATGCGTGAGGCAGATCATATTATTGATATGGGTCCGCTGGCAAGTCATTTAGGTGGAGAAGTCGTGGCTGAAGGCAACTATGAAGAAATTATTTCAAACAGTGAAAGCCTAACGGGCAATTACCTGAAAGGTGAATTAAAGATCGAGCCTCCCGCACAGGTAAGAACATCTTATCGCAGCATCACTATCGAAAATGCAAGACACAATAATCTAAAAGATATTACGGTTCAATTTCCCCTTGATGTGTTCTGTGTGGTTAGCGGTGTAAGCGGAAGCGGAAAGACAACGCTGATAAAGCAAATTTTAGCGCCGGCACTAAAAAAGCTTAAAGGCGAATTTGCAGAAAAAGTAGGTTTTCATAAAGCAATAACCGGTGATACTGATTACATTTCCCAGGTTGAGATGATTGACCAAAATCCGATAGGAAAATCATCACGAAGTAATCCTGTTACCTATATAAAGGCATATGATGAGATAAGAGATGTTTTTGCAAAACAGCCAATGGCTAAAATGCGCGGCTTTCAACCCAAGCATTATTCATTCAACGTTGATGGTGGTCGTTGTGATGCATGCAAAGGGGAAGGTGAACAGGTTGTTGAAATGCAATTCCTTGCCGATGTACATCTGATTTGCGATGTATGTAATGGTAAAAGATTTAAGGAAGAGGTGCTGGAAGTGACGTACAAAATGAAAAGCATCTACGACGTGTTGAACCTGAGCGTAGATGAGGCGATTGAGTTTTTTAAAGATGAGAAGGCAATAGCAAAAGCGATTCAACCTTTGCAGGACGTAGGACTTGGATATATTAAATTAGGTCAAAGCAGCGATACATTAAGCGGTGGAGAAGCCCAAAGGGTCAAACTAGCAAGCTTCCTGGGAAAAGGCAAAGGCATCGGACATATTTTATTCATTTTTGATGAACCTACCACAGGTCTTCATTTTCACGACATAAAAAAATTGCTCGCATCTTTCAATGCCTTGATCGAACAGGGTCATTCAATTCTTGTTATAGAACACAACACTGATGTAATAAGAAGTGCAGACTGGGTTATAGACCTTGGGCCGGAAGCCGGAGACAAAGGCGGATATCTGGTGTTTAGTGGAATACCATCTGAATTAAAGAATGTGAAGGAAAGTTATACCGGTAGATTTTTATAATATTTTTCAAATTTCACCAATATCAAAACAGAAAGAATATTGGTTAAGCTAAACATTCTTTTCGGATATACCTACCACGCTTTTATTGTTTTAGTAGCCAACACAATAACTAAAGTCAACATCGTTGTGTCACTCCCTTGTACTTTTCAACCTGCTGGCAGCTTTTTAAAAAGACAAATAATTTATCAAAAAAACTGCCTTTTGAAATATTAATCCCCATAGTTTCGAAGAAAAAATGTGAATCAAATAGGATTGAAGACTGGTGCATGAAAAAAAGGCCCTCCATCGAAAAGAGAGCCTTTACAATCCCCCAATCAAAATCAAAACTATTTGATTTCCTCTCCGTGAAAAATCCCTATTAATAGGGATTTTTCAAATGACTTTTAATACTAGCAGATGAACATAGAAATCTACGAACAGGCAAACAAGATATGGGGAAAGATTACTGAAAATGCAAAAGAGGCAGAATTAGAATTTTCGTTAGAAATACATAAGAAGCTCCTCAACTTCTTCCAGGTCGGAGACTATTATTATTACATCTTCAACGTCAAAGAATCTAAATTCGAATTAATTAGTAGTGAAATTAAAAATGTTTTAGGTTATCATCCGGACGAAGTGGATGTCGCGTTCTTATTAAGCAATATACATCCTGACGATCAGCCCTGGTTCTTAAACTTTGAAAATAAAGTAGCTGAATTTTTTGCAACATTATCACCTGAACAAATATCGAATTATAAGGTTAGATACGATTATCGTATTCGTACAAAAGGTGGTGGATACATCAGGATATTACAACAGGTGGTAACAATACAATACGATGGAAATAAAATCCTAAGAACTTTTGGCGTACATACCGACATTTCAACAATTAAACAGGAAGGATTACCCGTGTTGTCTTTTATTGGTCTAAATGGAAATCCATCTTATGTCGGGGTAAAAGTTAAAGATGTATTTTCTCGTGACGTCATCAAACTAACCACCCGCGAGCAACAAGTGTTAGCCTTATTAATCGAAGGGAAAAAAAGTGATGAGATAAGTCACATTTTATTTATTAGCAAGCAAACAGTTAATTCTCATAGAAAAAATCTTTTACGAAAAACCAATTCATCTAATACAGCTTCACTCACCTCCATGGCAATCAAAAAAGGATGGATCTAATCAGCAGTTGATTAATTGTAGAAAAGCAGCATAAAACATCCCTTTCCATCAGGTATTCTCCACTGTCACATATCTTCTGACATAATGATATGGAAAAGCAATAGAAGAATATATTATAATATTTTTTTAATTATAATTTATTTTAATATTATCGCTGAAAAGTTATATTTGATATACATCTAATATATCCTGCCTCATTATACAAGACCAGTTTTCTCAGCGCCCCTTTCTTCTTATTCGTGACATACATTAATTAATTGTTTTCAAAATCGCTGCTGCCATTATGAAATTAAATTTTACAAAAATTGTATTATTAGTTTGCTTACTGGTTGCAGCAGTTGAAGTTTGCGGACAGTCAGTAGCAACAGATTACTTTCGTTCAACCGTCACTGGTAACTGGGCCTTAGCAAATAGCTGGGAAAGTTCTGCGGATGGTTCTTCAAATTGGATAACAGCTACATTAGCGCCAACTGAAGCTGCAAATTCTATAACGATTAGAAATGGCCATACAATTACCGTCAACACAAATATTACAGCGGACCAGGTAGTTATAGCAAGTGGAGGTGTGTTAGATCTTGCAACAACCTCATCAACATTTTTAACTGTTAACGATGGAACCGGCAGTGACATCACTGTACAGAGCGGCGGCACTTTTAAACACAATATTACCAGCGCACAATTACCATCTTTTAACGCATCTGCTATCCTTGAAATTCAAACCAGCGGCATTTTAGAAGTTGCCGGTTCTAATGGCAATCCGTCTGATTACGCCGTTACCGGTTCAGCAGTAGCTTCACATGTTATTTGGAACGATGGCTCTATTTTCAACTGGAACAACACCGCAGATCCATCAAACGGTGTGACGTATTTTCCTGCGACTTCAGCTATTCCTATATTTCGCGTGTCAAAAGCAATTTCAATTGGAAATACAGTACCAACAGTAATTAATGGATTACTGGAAGCCAATGCAACAGTAGGCTTATCAAGTACAGGTACTAAAACTTTTAGAAACGGCATTATTGGAACAGGAACTGTTACTGCTACAGCCATTTCAGGTGGACAATTTATAATTAACGGATCCACTGCAAAGCTAGGCGGTGGAACGCTGGTGTTGAATAACAACGGACTGGCTATTGCTTCAGGCACCGTAGCAACCATGAGCACCAATAAAACAATTAATAACTATAGCGGAAGTACCGGCAATACAACAGTTACTGGTACGTTGGTGTGCGATGATTTGCTAATAGACGGTAATGGTAAGATTCAAATAGACGGCACACTGAAAACAACTAACGTGAACGGACTTACAGGAGGTTTGAACACCACTTTTGTAAATGGATTTACGGTGGCTACCCCCGGTACTTCTTCAACAATAGATTACAACAGGTCGGGCGATCAAACTGTTACACCTCTTACTTATGGCAACCTTTCTATCTCAGGAACCGGCTTAAAAAAAATAACAGCGGCAGCAGATGTTTCCGTTACCGGAATATTAAATATTTTGGCAGCCAACACATTTGTTTTGAATGGTGTCGATGATTTAAAACTAAATGGTGGTGGTACGCTTACGATAAACGCCAATGCCTCTTTTGATAATGGAGGAGAAAGCCAGATAACCGGAGGAGGTTCGCCAACCGTAAATATTTATGGAACGTTTATATCCCGCGATGCCCAGGGTTTCACCGGAACAAATACTTCCATACCAGGCGCTACCTCAACACCAACAATTTCCGTTAATATTTATGCAGGAAGTGTCATAGAATACGGACGATTGGGCGATCAGCAGGTCAGTTCAAGAAGCGACTATAAAAGCATGACTTTCTCAGGTAGCGGAACAAAAACTTTGGCAACATTTCGACCCATCGGCACAGTTACGATAAAAGACAACGCGGTTGTTGATGCCGCCAATAAGACTTTTGGCGATACGACTGCTACCAATCTTACGATGACAGGTGGAAGGTTCGTTGTAGCCGGTAATAGTACCAAACCCGACATTGCAGGCACCTATAATTTAACCGGGGGAATTATTGAATTTGCTGGTGGCACATTATCTACCAGACAAAATATACGTTCAACACCTACTTACTTAAACCTGGAAATAACGGGTGTAAATGTAGGAAACTCCAACAGCTCGACTAAGTTGGCAGATGGCGGATCGTTTACAATAAAAAATAAAGGTTCGTATGAGAATAGTGGAAATAAAATAGATGGCACAACCGGTATTCAAACCTTCACTATGGAAGCAGGTGCAACATTTAAGACCGGTGTAACGGCTGGCTTCTCAGGCACCGGCTCTGAAGCTGTATCTAATATTGAAACTATAACAATTGATCCTAAGTCTACGATCATTTATTCCCGAACCACAAACCAAACCATTACACAGTTGGCTTCTGGTTACCCTACTTTATTATTACAGGGAGGCGGCATTAAAACAGTAACAACAGGAACTCTTACGATTGCTGCAACGGCAGACTCTGTTGTAATTGATCCGTCGGTAGTGTTGAAGGTATCTTCAGGTGCCAAAGCAAATTTTAATAATCGTCCGGTTGTTGTTCGTAGTAGTACCAGTGGCACAGGTTATATTGGAGAAATTACAGATGGCTCGTCCGCTTTGTCAAACGCAACTAATGTAACCATCGAACGTTACATTCCTGCAAGGCGAGCGTATCGATTTCTTTCATCCCCTGTTACCACCACTAATAGTATTAAGGATAACTGGATGGAAGGACAAAGTAATCCCCCACCTGCTTATTCGGTCAACTACAATAATTTGCCAGGTTATGGCACTCATATAACCGGATCATCAGATGCCAATAATGGTTTTGATGCAACAGCAACAAATAATTCATCATTATTTACATTTAATAACAGCGCTCAACTATGGGAACCTTTGCTTACTACAGACGTTGCTATGGCTGCAGGCTTTGGCTATCGTTTATTCGTCAGAGGTAATAGAACTGTCGATTTAAGTAACAATTCAGCAACGCCTTCGAACACTATTTTAAGAACCAAGGGATCATTAAAAGCAGGTTCAGTTACTTATAATAGTAACAGTTTCCCTTCGATTAACAGCAACATTGATTATTATAGTCTGGTCGGTAATCCTTATGCATCTCCTGTTGATTGGGACGCATCGACAAAAACAGGACTCTCACCCTATTATTATGCATGGGACCCGAATATTAATACGAGGGGAGCCTATGTCGCTTATGGCAATGGTATCACAAGCATACAAACATCACAAGTGAATCAAAACATTCAATCGGGACAAGCCTTTTTTGTTCAAACTAAAAGTGCTAATCCTTCGCTCACTTTTAATGAAACGAATAAAACAACTATCTCAAGAAGCGTGTATAGATCAGGCTCTGCAATCCCTAACCTTTCTGTGCAATTATTATTAGATACAACGGGGGAAACTCAACACACTGCTGATGGAATTTCTATATTTTTTGATGATACTTTCATTAATGGTATTGGAGCAGAAGATGCTGAAAAGATCAATAACCTGGATGAAACAATGTCAATAAGGAACAATAATAAATCATTTAGTATGGAAGGCAGGAACAATGTACTTTCCTTTGATACGGTACAATTGGATATTGTTCGATACCGGCAAAAAAGCTATTATCTTAAATTTGATCCAAATAACTTCTCTTCTACCCTAACAGCAATTTGCAAAGACAAATTTTCAAAAAAAGAAACTGCGGTCGATCTAAGTTCAACAACTTTGCTTCCTTTCAACATTACAACAGATTCTTCTTCTTTAGTACCGGATCGATTCTCAATCATTTTTAAATCGAATAAGGTATATCCTTTATTAATTAGTGATATTAAAGCTTATAAAAAAGAACCTGGAATACAGGTAGAGTGGTTTACCTCAACCGAGGAAGGAATACAACGTTACGAAGTAGAAAAGTCTATTGACGGACAATCATTTGAAAAAAGAGCAGTTGTGGATTTAAAAGAAGACCCCAGCATCGAAAAAAAATACCTGTGGTATGATGAAGTAGTTAACAATGGGAATAATTATTACCGCATAAAATGCATTCTTATGACTGGCGGTAATTTTTATAGCAACCTGGTAAGAATTAATATCAAAGGCCACTTTAATTCAATATCTATTTTCCCCAACCCAATTATCGGTAACTCTTTTAACGTAAAAATTCAAAACCTTAAGAAGAGCGTTTATTCAGTTTCTTTAATAAACAATAATGGGCAGCTAGTTTACACAGGCATATTAGATTATAAAGGAACAACACAAACTTTTAAAGTGGCTCCGGGGAATGTAATTCCGAAGGGAGTATATAAAATAAAAATCAGCGACAGCGAGCAAACTTTTATCGAAAACATTCTGTTCGAATAAATATTCTATGCATTTTGAAAATTAAATAAGAGGTATGAAAAATGTTTTTAAAGTACTCAGATTATTGGTGCTGGCAGGATTGATAGTTTTACCAAAGCTTATGGCAGCTCAACCGGTAGTAGTTGACGATGTTCAGGATAACCCGGTTCCTTTTGATGGTGGAGTAAGTCTTTTGGTGGCAGCTGCAATAGGTTATGGTATAAAAAAAGCACATAATAACAAAAGAGCAAATCAGGTATAAACTGAATCGATTGAAGCATTTATGGCAGAGGCTACAAAAAAAAAGCATATTGATTTCTCAACATGCTTTAAAGATTTAATAACTATTTTCGGTTTATCGGCTATCTCAATCTATCCAGGCTTTTTACAAGCTTATTATCCTTCCTGATATTAACAGCGGCAAGAATAAAAAAGATAAGCATAGCGATCGGCATTAATGCGCCCCAATAATACGTTCCACTTACCATTCCACCTGATTGTCCAAATGTACCTATTTGCCATACTTCCAACGCTATTAAAGCAATAGATACAAATATCCCCAATCCGACAAACCTCATCTGAGTTCCGCGATTTTTATACAGGAAAATTGAAATAATTGCCAATAAAGCACCAATAATGGCTACAGCAAAAAGTAATAAACTTTCTGTAGCATAGTATAACTTTGGAACATCGCCTGCTAACGTTCCGGCATATAAGGGCATCTGTGTTGATAGAAACCCTGCTATAGCAGCAAGCAAAAGCCAGATTGTTTGTACTCTTTGTATCATCTAAATCGTTTTATCGTAAATGGACTAATTGATATATCTACCCAAATAATAAACATTACAATTACCCTGCAACAATTAATACAGGTCTAACCTAATTCCGGATATAAAGGGAATTGTTGCATAAACTCATTCACCTGCTTTCTGATGCTTGTGATTGTATTTTCATCGTCGGCATTCATTAAGGCATTATCTATCACATTTACTACAAACTGCATATGTTCTTCTTTCATCCCTCTGGTAGTAATAGCGGGAACGCCTATACGAATTCCACTTGTTACAAAGGCACTTTTATCGTCGAATGGAACCATGTTCTTGTTGACAGTGATATCAGCTTTAACTAAAACGTTTTCCGCTTTTTTACCGCTAATATTTTTGTTTCTAAGATCAATTAACATCAGGTGGTTATCTGTTCCGCCGCTGATAAGTTGATATTCTTTTTCGACAAATGCTTTTGCCATTGCCTGTGAGTTTGCAACAACCTGTTTTGCATAACCCGTAAATTCATCTGTAAGAATCTCACCGAACGAAATTGCTTTAGCGGCAATGATGTGCTCTAAAGGACCGCCCTGAGTGCCTGGGAAAACAGCCATGTCAATGAGATTACTCATCATCCGGATATTCCCTTTCACATCCTTTATTCCAAAAGGGTTTTCAAAATCTTTCTTCATTAAAATAACACCGCCGCGTGGACCTCGAAGTGTCTTGTGTGTAGTAGATGTTACAAAATGACAATGGTCAAATGGAGAGGCTAGCAAACCTTTTGCAATCAATCCTGCCGGGTGGGCCA
Source organism: Segetibacter sp. (assembly GCA_025963675.1). Classification (GTDB taxonomy): domain Bacteria; phylum Bacteroidota; class Bacteroidia; order Chitinophagales; family Chitinophagaceae; genus Segetibacter. Next base: position 18,096 of record JAOQAJ010000372.1, on the reverse strand, counting down.
TGTCGCAAAAAACAAAAGCACCTACTTCATCAGCTACTTTTCTGATCCTGGCAAAATCCCATTCACGGCTGTACGCACTTGCTCCGCATATGATCATTTTAGGCTTTACCTCCCTGGCTTTCGCTTCAAGCATGTCATAATCCACTATTCCACCCTCTCTCGTCACTCCATAAAAATGTGGCTCATACAATTTTCCACTGAAGTTAACTGCACTTCCGTGTGTAAGGTGACCACCCATACTTAAATCTAATCCTAAGATCGGATCGCCAGGTTGTAGCACAGCAAGCATTAAAGCAGCATTAGCCTGGGCACCACTATGAGGTTGAACATTTGCATACTCACAATCGAAAATCTGCTTGAGGCGATCAATGGCCAGTTGTTCTACCTGGTCAACTATTTCACATCCCCCGTAATAACGCTTTCCCGGGTATCCTTCGGCATATTTATTCGTAAGCACTGTTCCCATTGCCTGGATTACCTGCAGGCTGGCGAAGTTCTCGGACGCAATAAGTTCAATGCCATGACGTTGACGTTCAAGTTCTTTATTTATCAGATCAAAAATTACTGTATCTCTTTGCATGTAGCGGTGTTTAAAAACGCGAAATTAATCTTATTTGAATAAATAGGGCAAATTAGCAACCCTGCATACCTCAATGATTGGTTAAACAACGGTAAGGCAGTATAAGTATGCTTTGTTTATCAGCTTCTTATTATGGGGTGTAAAAAATAACAAAGTGAAATCCCATTAAGATTGTCTGGTAAAAAAACTGTTATTTTACACCCCGATGAAGTAATGCAGGAACTATGATGTAATGATTAGCATCATCTGCAAAGAGACGTGCGAGAGGCCTTCATCAGCAAAAGGATTATACATGAAAGCAATCATTCCTGTAGCGGGGGCCGGGGCCAAATTAAGGCCTCATACTTACACCCAGCCTAAGGCTTTAATACCGATAGCCGGAAAAACAATTTTAAGTTTTATAGTTGACCAATTACACGAAGCCGGTATAAAGGAATTTATTTTTATAACCGGGTACCTGGGTGAAAAGATTCAGGAATACGTAAAATTTGCATTTCCACATATAAAATATCATTTTGTCCAGCAGACAGAACGTTGGGGAACGGGTCATGCCATCGAATTAACAAGAGAAATTGTTGGTGATGATGAAGTTTTTGTAGCACTGGGCGATACTATTTGCGAGTACGATGTCAAAGAAATGGTGAATAGTCCTTACAGCATGCTCGGTGTAAAAAAAGTAGATGACCCGAGGCAGTTTGGAGTTGCTGAAATGGGTGTTGATGGTTTTATTGAACATGTTGTGGAGAAACCTACGATCCCAAAAAGTAATCTTGCCCTGGTTGGCCTATATAAGATAAAAGAAACTGAATTTATGTATGGCTGCCTTAAACATCTCTTTACAGAAAATATTAAAACCAACGGAGAATATAGCCTGACAGACGCGATTGATTTTATGATAAAGCGTGGCGCGCGTTTCAAGGCTTTTAAAGTAAAGAACTGGTTTGACTGTGGTAAGAAAGAAACGTTACTTGAAAGCAATGCTACATTACTTAAAAAGTCAGGTGGAAATGTAACAGATGCGGATGAGTTTAAAGGTACCATCATTATTCCCCCGGTAAGTATCGCCCCTAACTGTTCTATCACTGATTCTATTATAGGTCCTCACGTGGCTATTGGTGCAAATACAAATATTCAACAGTCTATTATTCGCGATAGTATTATCGGGTCTTACACCAATCTTTTTGAGGTTGTACTTGATAACTCCTTAATCGGAAGTGACGCCTCAGTAAAAGGATTGAGCCGAAGCCTGAATATTGGTGATAATACAGAAATTGAGTTTGGGTAAACTAGAAGTATTTTCACTGCCACAACCGGTGTCGGATAATTGGAAATTTTATTAAGAGTTGATAGCAGAGTTGGAGTTTAAAAGGATCAAAAGCAGCCATTATCGCGTTTTTGAATTAATCAACTTCTAATATACCCGCGTCCCAATTAGTTAAACTCTGAATTTGCCACCCCTTTATTGATAGTATAAGACGAATAGTTTATTTCTACTTTTCCTTTCTTGTTCTTCATCGTTTTGGCGGGCTCATCTGTATCAAATTCCATTGTAACGCCTTTTGGTATTTTGTAGTTTTTGGTGTTGAATGCAAAGATCACTTTATCAGGCAGCCCAAATTCTGCATACTTTCCATATTTCATTTCCATTTCAAAAGTTCCATTTTCACGTGTTGTCGTGTTTGTTTTTCTTATTAAAAGATTTGCTTCGTCTATAAACAAAGTAGTAAGAACAACATCACTGTTTTCATCACCCGGAAGCATTTTTACCAGCTTTACTTTTGTTCCATCGATTATACTTTCTCCAGCAAGTATTGCAGTGAAGTTGCTGGTTGATAAAAGAGAACTATTATTAAATGAAATACCGCCTTTTGGAAGAATAGAGATTCCACGATCACGTTTAATTTTAAACTTGTCAGGACGCTTGTAATACACCTTAATTTTTCCAGCCGGAGCTTTTATAAATACTACGTCTGTTTTCATACTTCCTTCAGCCACATAATCATTTACTTTATCAAGTTTAGCTTTTACTCTCTTTATTAGTGCATTTGCATCCTGAGCTGATGCTGTCAATTGATAAAGGACACACGCAGCTATTATAATTATTGATTTTTTCATTTAGAGTTTTCTTCCTTAACGATTTGCAGAACGATTTTCAAATTATGATAAAGCCCGATTAGAAATTAAATGTTGCAGTGTGCGACGCAACGATGTCAAAAGAATATTCTTAGCCGGGTACAAAAGAAATACCTCCTTAAACTAACTCAGAATATCTTTCTTTTTGAAAACTACTATTGACGCAACAAGTAATCCCACAATATAAAAAACAAGTATTCCTGCCGCTTTCAGTACTCTATCCGGATTTTGTATTGAGCCGATAATTGCCTGGTTATCGTCGTTTACTTTAACGTCAAAAAAACCTTTCCATCCTATCATTTGTGTTGTGAACAGGAAAGGTTTTATTGCATTGAAAATAGGAATATCGAGGGTGCTTAAAATAGTAAACACAACAATGATACTCATAGTGGCGACGATTGGACCAATCGAATTATCAGCAAAAATGGATAGAAAAAAGCCAAGCGACGCAACAGTCAACATAGCTAACGCAGCAAAACAAAAAGCACACACATATCTCCAGAAAACATCAGTACTTTTTAATTGAACTACATAGCCACTTTTAAGATTTAGCATATCGTCTGTACCGAATATCGCCATCGAAAGGAACAAGGCCAGAACGGCCATAAATATTAGTAACATAAAAGTGTAGACCCCTGCAGCAAAAAACTTGGCTAATATAATTTCTGTACGGCTAATTGGTTTTGTCAGCAGCAACCGTAGTGTACCCATATTGGCTTCACCAGAAATAAGATCTGCAGCAATTAATGTGATCAGTAGCGGCACATGTACCAGCAGTAACTGAAGAATTATGTAACAAACCAAATAACCATTTAAAATGTTGCCTTCTATGTTGAACGATGCTGACAGGTCGCGCAACATGAATTCGATGTACATATTACCATCTAACTTTAATCCTAATTGTATAATACCCACCAATGCGGCTACTGCTCCGAAACTAATATAAGTGCGCGGACGTTTAAATATTTTAAACAACTCAATTTGCAATAGTTGCCACATCATCGTTTATTGTTGTCAGTTGTAAAAAATAATCTTCTAAAGAATGTTTGGGCCTAAAGGACATTACAGGAATTTCCATATGAACGATAGATTGATGAAAGGCAGGAATTTCCGTTTTGTTCATTTTTAAAACAATCGTCTTTTCTCTTCTTGCCTGGAGTTTTGAGGACCAGACACTCTGCTGTAATTTGATCATTGCATTTTCATTGTCTAATGTTTCAAGTTCGACAAGTGTTTCGGCAGGATCAAACAATTGTGATGCATTTCCTTCAACCAGTTTTTTTCCTTTATTTATAATAAGAAATCTGTTAGCAATTAGTTGTATTTCACTTAGCAAATGAGAAGATACAAGAACAGTTTTGTTATGTTCTTTACTTAACTGTAAGATTAGGTTTCTTACGTCGGCTATTCCCTGCGGATCAAGGCCATTAGTTGGTTCATCTAATAAGATGAGTTTTGGGTCATGAGTTAAAGCTATGGCAATTCCAAGGCGTTGCTTCATTCCCTGGCTAAAGGTTTTTACTTTGCTAAATGCCCTATCCTGCAATCCGACAATCGCCAGCTGATCTAATAATTGTGATTTGGAAAGTTTACCTGCGCCACTAACTTTTGAGAAAAGCTGGATGTTTTCGAAAGCAGTTAAATATTTATAAACGTCCGATTTTTCTATAATTGCACCTGTTTGTTTCAGAATCTCTTTTTGATGGGTAAAAAGGTCCATCCCAAACATTTCAATTTTACCTTGAGTTGGCTTTACGAGTGATAACAACATTCGGATAGTGGTAGACTTACCTGCACCATTTTGACCAAGGAAACCATAAACATCCCCCTCATTAACAGTGAATGAAAGACTATCTACTGCAATGAGATCCTTAAAATGTTTGGAAAGGTTCGTTACGTTAATAACAGGATGCATGGGGATATAACAAGAAAGAATAAACTTAGTTGAAGAAAACGAAGATTCGAACCGTTATTTTTAAAATTCGCGAATTTATACTTTGAACTTCTTAACAAGAAGCGCCTACTTACCTACTTGCAAGTAATCCTGCAATGCCTTTACATAATTCTCAAAAGCTTCTATGCCCTTTGCAGTTACTTTACATGTAGTTTGGGGATAATTGTCTTTAAACTGCTTGTTAACTTCAATATAACCTGCTTCTTTAAGCTTTTGAACCTGCACGCTCAAGTTGCCTGCTGATGAATTTGTTTTTTCTCTTATAAATGTAAACTCTGCTTCCTTTACACTCATGAGCAAGCTCATAACTGCCAGGCGCAACTGCGAATGTAATATGGGATCCAGTTCTTTAAACACTTCCTTGTTTTAATTTCCTGCCGGTTATTTTCTTAAACTCTCTGTTAGCAATGTGTCCTGGTATAATGTAACCAACTAACACCGCGCCAGCATGCAATAACATTACCACTTCAAAGTCAGTTTGAAATAATGCTATAAATCCAAAGGTCCACGTGATAAATGAAGCGATAACAGATGGCTTAAAGTCGAGTGCGGTGCCATAAATAAGTATCCAAAAACCATACAACCCTATTAATAAAGCAAAACCTTTAACGGGGCCGACACCAAGGTTTATAGCCAGTATATTAAACATGATGCAGATAAAAAAGCCCGCGTTCAATTTGTCAAACAGTGACTTTGTATAAGTCTTCACCCTTGCCTTATCCTTAATTACAAACGCTTTTACCAAATCGACCGAAAGGAAAATGAGTGTGAAAACGCCCAAGATATTCCAGAAAAAAAACAGGTTAAACCATTTGTAGTGAAGGTTTATCACAGTTAATATAGATGCTACAAACAACATCCAGCCCCAAATAATCCACCCTCTGCCATCATCTTTTTGCTCTTTCTTTGCCGTATTGATCATCTGTTGAATGATCATTAAACTTTCTTCCTGGCTGAGCTCTTTTTCATTATCGTCCATTATCTGTAATTTTTGTTTTCCTGTATTTGTTTCTTAACAAATGCCCCGGTATGATGTAGCTTATCAATATAGCAAAGGCTGCGACTAAAATTTGGAGACTATACTCCAGGTAAGGAGTAAGAGCAGCGAGGAACAAACAAAAAGCGCCTCCTATTTTTAGTGGTTTAAATTTCAATAAGGTGCCGGATATATATGTACCAATTCCATACAGTAAAATATAGAAGGGAAAAGAATATTGCCAGCCTATTTTAGAAAAGATAAAACCTAAAATCAGGTAAGAAAAGCCTAATGTCATCCATACCTGTTTGTTAGTTTCACCTATAAAAGTTTTTATTTTTTCCTGCTTTGTATCCTTTATTACAAATACAATATGAAACAACAGAGCGACAGGAGTTACAAACCATGCAAAGTAATGGTGCTTATATTGTACAATAACCATAAGCAGATATTGTAACAAGCAACCCACCAACGTAGCGTAGCCCCAAATCAAAAAAAAGTGGCTTTTGTCGCTAATTGAAGATTTTGTTGTTTCAATCATCGACCTTATCAGTTGCAGGCTCTCCTGTGCCGTAAAGTCTTTGTCGCTTGTACTCATTGCGCAAATATGAATTTGATTATTGTAAACAAGAACAAATGGTCGGCTTTGTTACTGACCATCTGTTCACGTTTTACCTATTTTGGATTTCTATGAAAACCTTGTAGATTTTGCCAATTCTACCGGTTTTATTACTTGCAACGTTCCAACATTGCCTGCGCCGATTTCTCTCCCCAGGCGGGATAAATACTGCTTACATGTTTAGCTGTTTTATATAAAGCAAGCGATTTTTCAAACAATGGCTTTGCCTTATCTTTTCCGCCTCCAAACTGGGTGGGAGTACCAAATAAGTTTTGCCCTTCCCAATAATAAATTCTTGGATTATTTACATCAAGTTGTTTAGCCGTTTCCATACTGGAGTTTACAACTGAGCCGTATTGTTGCCACCGAGCCTGTGGGTCTACCAACATGTGAAGTGTAGCAGCCATGCTTTTCTCCAATGCTATTTCTGAGTTCTTCGGTGCTATTGCCTCTGCTTTTGCTATTAAAGCATCTGCCTTGTCCGCTACATCATCTTTGTTTGCTTTTGCATCTGTAAAACCCTTCCAGATATTTGCAAGTGCGGCGTAATAATAAGGGAGCCACTGAGTTTTTTCAGCGTCTCCAATTCTTTCAAAAGCGGCAGCTACTGTAGTGAAATCATCAGGTGATTTTGCAGAATCAAGTAAGGCAATATTCGCCTCCATACCTTTTTGAAATCTGTCACTTTGAGCAAATAAGCACAACGTCGACAATAATAATGTGAATGATAAAAAGACCGTTTTCATAATTGTTGATTTAAAATTTATTGTTGATTTTTTAAGTGTTCATATTCTTTTTGTACTGAAAATAGATCATTGCCATGATAGGCATGAAAGTATTGAGCGGCTATACCAACACCCCAACCTAACATTGCCCAAACAGGCCAAAAATAACTATCCGCACCAGTGGTAAAATACCAGATAGCGATGAGCATACTATTGACAATAACATAAGTAAAAGCACTGATCTTAAAACCTGCCCTTCTTTTTGCAACCGACCATAGTTGCCTGTCTCTTTCATCGCTATCAACAGCTGAGTTAGTGTGCGAAATCATTTCGTTTTGCATGATTATATTTTTTTTAAACATTTTTTATTGTTACCAGCAGTACAACTTTTCTCAACATCGTTGTGTCACGCCCTTGTACTTTTTGTTCTTCACTGTTCTCCCTTTAGGGTTGGGGTTACAAATTGCCATTGATCACGTCCTGGGTACGATCGACGCCCCAGCTTAAGAACAGTCCAACAAAAAAGAACTGTTTTGCCGGCGGGGTAATTGCTTCCTTTCGCAGACCATTGTAAGAATAATTATAGCCGTACACCTGGCTACTATTCAGCACATTTGTAACAGAAGCAACCACAACAGCATATGCGCTTTTAACCTGGCGAACATAGTTCATACTAAAGCCCAGGTTATGAAAATCCATAGTTTTACCCTCGTCGGCAACAATGTATTTTCCGGTGCCATTGTTCTTTTGAAAGTTGTAATAAGGGCGCCCTGTTGCATAAGAATACGTGAAGTTGAAACCGGTATTTATTTTAGTAACCCATCTTTTTGTAACGAGAGAAACCGTATGATCTGCAGCAAAGTTTGGCTTTAGTTTTCCGGGGTAATTCAGGTAGTCTCTTTTTGTATCCAGGTAAGAATAGCTAACCCAATAGTCCAGGTTTTTGATCGTCTTTTTGTCTCTCAGAAACACCTCAATACCTTTTGCATAGCCTTCGCCGCTGTTGTCAATTACAGGGGCAGTTTTCACGAGGTCTTCGTATTTTTTGTAAAAAGCCTCTATCCTGAACGTATAATACTGATTCATTTTTTGGTAATTGACTATATAATGTATCGCCTTAGTATAGCCAAGATTAGTAGTTTGTAACAACTGCATATTTTCTGGCTTCTGGTAAAACGTTCCATAAGCAAGAGATACCTGTGCGTCTTTACCCGTTTTGTAAGCCAGAGACAAACGCGGTGCAATGCTGGCTTTATCAATGATGGAAGAATATTCTACCCTTGTACCCAATTTTGCAGCAACATTATTGGTCAGATAAATATCGGTTTCAGCGAATGCAGCATTGTAATGATCCTTCAACACAGCGGTTAGTCCGTTGTAAGTATTTTTATTGTAAGCAAACATGTACTCGCTACCAAAGCGCACTGTACTTATTCCCTTTAATCGTTTTTCAAATACCGCTCTTATCTGAGAAAGGTCCTGGCGGCTCTTCAAGACGAAGTTCTTATCACTCATCCACGGCGCGTTGATGAAAGTCTTAGGCTGATTGTTTTCGTCCTGCAATTGGTTTGTCAGGTCGTCAAGGTTAGTGCTGTAACTTAAACCAGAATTTAATTTCCAGCCCTTACCTAAATTTTCTTTATAACTGACGTTGTTGTACCAGTTGATGTTATCGATGCCGAAAGCATCTTTTATATAAGAACTATCAATATCACCTCTACGTAGACCCAGTTTTCCGGCGGCGAAAGTTGTATAGTATTTTATAAAACCGCCGCGTTTTGTTTTGATTCTGAAGTTTGCATCACCCGAATGAAACTGCGGCATTTTAAAATAATCAGGGGTCTGTTTCACCACTTTGAAATAAGCCACAAGGTTGGTATATCCGTAGTTCACACCCCAACTGCTTTTTTTATCTTTCGCTAATTCCTGGTAACCCGCACCAAGAAAAATCGGAGAGATGGAAGCATTTGCAGCAGTTTGATCGGGAAGGTCAATAGATTCCATTATCAGGGCTGATGATAAAGCCTGACCATATAAGGCAGAATACCCACCCGTGCTAAAAACAGTTCCTTTGAATAAAGCCGGAGAGAAGCGGCCACGCGATGCGATATCGGGAGTGCTGGTGAAGTATGGATTGTTTACAAGCGTTCCATCTATAAATTGTTTTGTTTCGTAACCAGCTCCGCCACGAACAAATAAACCTTCCTGCTCACCTACCTGCTGTGCACCGGGAAGTGTTTTTACGGTAGCGCTGATATCTGCATTTGCACCACCAGTTGTATAGATATCAAGCGTACTTAAAACAGTCGCTGCTCTTTTTTTATCCCCGGCTTCAAAAGTGCCCGCAGTTACCATCACCGCTTTTAATTCATCCAGTTTTTCTTTTAGTACAATGCTAAGGGTGATTGATTCCGTAGCGAGTGTTACTTTTTGCTCGAAAGAATTGAAACCGATGCTTGTTACAGAAATGGTCTGTTCCCCTTTTTCAGTTGTGCGAAAACTAAAATTACCTGAAGAATCTGAGGTGCTGCCATCATATGAATCCTTCACGCTTATGCTGACTCCGTAAACAGGGCGATTTCTATTGTCTCTCACACTTCCCGAAATTCTGACTTGTGCAACCAGGAAATTTGATATTGAGATTATGGTTAAAAAGAATAATAATTTTTTCATCAGTTTTGATTTCAGTACAAACGTAATATAGTTTATTTTATAAACCAAACTATTTTTAAAACTACTTCATACTTTTATTTCAATTACTAATTTTAAATAGAAAATGTTTTTCGTACAGAAAAAAGGAGATAATAAGGTGTAGTAGTCACTGAGTGATTATTGCAGGAGACATATGATGGAAAACAAAAAAGCTGCTATAAAAAGATATCGCACAAGGGAGTGACACAACCAAAGCTGCACAATGGGAAGTTGTTGGCGTATAAAAACCTTTCTTTTCAACTACTGAACATAAAAAAAACTGCCCCAGGATTTGGGGCAGTTTTAAAAACAATATTCTTCGGAAGTCCGGATTACTTATAAGTTGGTATTATACTTTTTGCCAGGTCGGTCATTTTATTGATTCCTTCCTGTGGCAAATTACCCTTTTTAAATTCAGCAAGTAATTCGGGCATTCTGTTCTCTAGCTCAGTTAGAAAATGCTCTTCAAATTGCCTAACCTTTGATACAGGAACTTCTCTTAACAATCCCTGTGTGCCAAGGTAAATAATCGCCACCTGCTTTTCAACAGGAACCGGCGCATATTGTAACTGCTTTAATATTTCCACGTTACGGGCACCTTTGTCGAGCACTGCTTTAGTAGCTGGGTCAAGGTCACCACCGAATTTAGAAAAGGCTTCCATCTCACGGTAAAGTGCCTGGTCAAGTTTCAAAGTACCTGATACTTTTTTCATTGACTTAATCTGGGCATTACCACCGACCCGGCTAACCGAGATACCGACGTTAATTGCAGGACGAATACCAGCATTGAACAGGTTACCCTCAAGAAAGATCTGACCGTCAGTGATCGAGATTACATTCGTAGGAATATAAGCAGATACGTCGCCGGCTTGTGTTTCAATAATTGGCAAAGCAGTCAAAGATCCACCACCTTTTACTAGATGACGAATGCTCTCGGGCAGATCGTTCATTTTCGCAGCGATCTCATCTTTAGAAATAACCTTTGCAGCTCTCTCCAACAAACGGCTATGTAGATAGAATACATCACCCGGATAAGCTTCACGTCCTGGCGGTCTTCTTAACAACAATGATACTTCACGATAAGCAACAGCCTGCTTAGAAAGATCATCAAAAATGATCAAAGCAGGACGACCTGTATCTCTGAAAAACTCACCCAATGCAGCACCGGCAAATGGAGCATAGAACTGTTGAGGAGCAGGATCACTTGCAGAAGCAGCAACAATAGTTGTATAAACCATTGCCCCATTCTCTTCCAAAGTTTTCATTACACCTGCAATTGTACTTGCTTTCTGACCAATCGCAACATATATACAATACACTGGTTTACCAGCATCGTAAAACTCTTTCTGGTTGATGATCGTATCGATACAAATTGCAGATTTACCAGTCTGACGATCACCGATCACAAGCTCCCGCTGCCCACGTCCAATAGGGATCATGGCATCAATAGCTTTGATACCGGTTTGCAATGGTTCCTTAACCGGCTCTCTGAAAATAACCCCGGGAGCTTTACGCTCTAATGGCATTTCGTACAAAGTACCAGTTATTGGACCTTTTCCATCAATTGGTTCACCAAGCATATTGATTACACGTCCTGCCATTCCATCACCTACTCTAATAGAGGCAATCTGGCCAGTACGACGTACAGTAGATCCTTCTTTCACTTCATCCTGGTCGCCCATCAATACCACACCCACATTATCTTCTTCAAGGTTAAGCGCAATGGCTTTTACGCCACTTTCAAACTCAACCAGTTCTCCACTACGCACATTATTCAGCCCATATATACGGGCAATACCGTCACCTACCTGTAACACTGAGCCCACTTCCTCAAGATCAACCGAGGTACTAAAGCTGCTCAGTTGCTGCCTTAATATCGCTGATATTTCATCTGGCTTAATTTCAACCATATTACTATCGTTTTGCCCCAAACTCGTACGAGCCTGGGAAATTTAGAAATTTATTTTGTTCCCAACTTTTTGTTATCTATTCATCATCCTTGCGTCGCACTCTTGTACTATATGCCTATGTTGTTCAAACTGCAACTTTGTTCAATTGTTTTAATACAACCTGGCGCCTCAACCATTCAACAGTTAGACAAGTAAACCACCTCTACCTGATCTGCTGCACATACATGTTCTTATCGAACTGCTTCTTGATGTCTCTCAACTCGCGTTGAATACTTGCATCAACAAGATTATTATTATACTCCAATACAAATCCTCCAATTAAATCCTCGTTTACTACAGACTCAAGCTCGATTTTATCGATAGGAGTTTGTGTTCTGATTTTTCCCAGGATCTCATTTTTCGCTTCATCACTTAAAGGAGCTGCTGTAGTCAGCTTTATCTTATTGATACCTTTAATAACGTTGTACTGGTCTATGAAGGCGTCAATAATTTCAGGTAAATAAAATTCCCTGTTTTTATTGATAAGCAACTGGTTGAAAGCTGCCGTTAACTCGCTCACATTTCCGGTTGTAACAGCCGATAATGCCTTGCTCTTTTTATCTATTGGAATTACAGGACTTTTTAGCAATGCAACAAAGGGTCGGCTTGCTTTACAAACAGCCTTCAAATATTGCATATCGTTGTATACCGATTCCAACTCATTTCTTTCAGTTGAAAGGTCTATAAGACTTTTTGCATATCTGCCTGCTAAACGTGGATTGAGCATATATTCTTTAGCTTTAAGCTATTAGCTGTAAGCCTCAAGCTTTCGGCTTGCTGCTTATAGCCTGGGCTGTTCTTTAATTAAGTTTTACGGCTTCAGCCTGTTGTCTGATAAACCCTTCCTGTTCTGCCCTGTTTGCTAACTCGCGACGAAGCACTTTTTCACTAACCTCGATCACAAGTTTACCTACCTGGTTTTTAACGTCGGTAAGAGCAGCATTTTTTTGTTGTTGAATAGCAATCTGCGCTTCAGCTAATATACGATCATATTCTACTCTGGCCTTTTCCTTTGCTTCACTGATCATTTTAGTGCCGGTTTCCTTAGCTTCTTTAATCATAATCGCCCTTTCCTCGCGCGCCTGCGCCAACAACACTTCATTTTCACTTTTCATTTTTGCCATCTCCACCTTCATATCCTCAGCAGAAGATATAGCTGAAGCAATGCTTGTCTCTCTTTCTTTAAGAGAAGCTAAGATAGGTTTCCAGGCAAACTTTCGTAAAACAAATAAAACAATCAAAAAAGCAACGAATGTCCAAAAAATTAATCCTATACCGGGTGTTAAAAGTGGATTGTTCATATTTAAAGCCTTAAACTTCCTGAAGGAAGCTATATTAATTATCTAATTTTTTTCGTCATTTTGAATGGTTTAAATACTGCATCCGCCGCCCTGTGCCTAAGATGCAGTAAATAATTTGTGCTTACACTGCCTGGTTATTTCAGTACAGCAAGGATACCTGCGATAACTGCGAAAAGGGCAACACCCTCAACAAATGCAGCAGTCAGGATCATGTTAGCACGGATGTCGTTTGCAGCTTCAGGCTGACGTGCAATCGATTCAACTGCACCGCGACCGATTTGGCCAATACCAATTCCTGCACCAATAGCAGCTAAACCAGCTCCAATAGCACCACCAAAGTGTGACATTGAAAAGTTAGCAGCTTCATTTCCAGCTTGCAACAAAATGGTCATTAAAGACATACTGTTTGATTTTTGTTTATGATAAAAAAATTATAAAGCGTACTCTTTTTCTCTGTGGTCATGGGTCGGATGAGGATCATGTGGTTGCTCATTATGATCGGTATGTCCGGTTTCAAAAGCCTGGCCAATAAAGACTGCAGTTAAGTTGGTAAAAATGAATGCCTGGATAAAAGCCACAAGGATCTCTATGAAATAAATGAATACTGTAAATGCAATAGACAGAGGCGAAAAGCCTAGACCTGCACCAGTATTCATTGCGCCAAATATAAAAATGAGGGCAATGAAACAAACGATCACAATGTGACCGGCTATCATATTTGCAAAAAGACGTATCATTAATGCTATCGGCTTAATAAAAACCCCTGCAAACTCCACCGGAATTAAGATCACTTTTACAAATATGGGCACTCCCGGAGGCCAGAAAATGTGTCCCCAGAAATGACTGTTAGTACTAAAAAGAATAACAATCATCGAGATAAAGGCAAGAACCAGCGTAAAAGATATATTTCCTGTTACGTTAGCAGAACCGGGTATTAAACCAATGAGGTTATTAATCAAAATAAAGAAGAAAACGCTCAGCAGGTAAGGCATATACTTCTCATATTTATTACCGAGATTCGGCTTACCTACTTCGTCTCTTACAAAAGTAATTACAGGCTCAATTGCATTTTGAAAACCAGATGGCGCCTTCGTTGTGCCGTTTCTTCTATACTTCTTCGCAATATTCGTCATGAGCAATAACAAAAGAATAACTGCAATAAACATTTGAACAACATTGCGCGTCAATGAGAAGTCATAAACCTGCACCGTTTCGTCAACGGAGCCGTTTTCATTTACGGCAAAAATCTTATTTTCCTCCATCCTGTAACCATGATAAGCAGCGTGTCCATGTTCAAAATTTGAGGACATAAACGCATCAAACCCTTTTTGAGGCGAATAAAGTATGATGGGTAAAGGAAGAGATATTGCATGTCCGCCTACTTCAGCTACGTGAAACTCGTGGTTATCCAACACGTGTTCCATGATTATCTTAGCAGCATCCATCTTTTCTTCGTGGTGTACTGTAGTGCCTTTTTCAGTCACTTCCGCTCCATGTGGTGCTTCTCTTTGAGCAATTGCCATATTAGAGAATAATATAATAGAGAGACCGAAAGCCGCTACCACAAAAGATTTCATGCGTTTTGCCGACATACCTATCCTAAATTTTGCGCAAAGATAAGGGTAAGAGAGAGAAAAACTGAAAATGAAGAAGGGAAAAATAGAGGATATTACAAGTTGTTTTGATCTTTAAGAAGCTTTTTTATTTTCTCCGGATAAATAACATCTACCTGGTCTTTTGGGCGGTTAACAACTTTTTTGTTTTCAATTAAATGATTGATATGAAGAAACGGAACAGCAACTCCATTGAGATCTGCAACATTACTAAGGGCATAACATTCATCGAAAGTTATGATGTTCAAGACCTTTCATTGTGGTCATAATATCTAATTCTATGCCTGCAGCATAAAATGTAGTCCAACCAGGAACAAACTGCATTGTCTCCAATGAAGGAAGATCACCGTATCCCACTTCAACGAAGGCTTGTCTAAGATTTTTTCGGTTTTCTAAACTGTCTTCTGACCACATATCAAGGTCATCAGTTGAGCGGTTATAACCATGAAAACGAGCAGCCAGTCCGCCTACCATTATATATCTACGTTCCTGAGATTCAACTTTGACCAAAAGTCCAATAATTCTTCAGCAAGAACATCCATAGATTACTTTGAAGGCTTAACAGAGATGACCGCTTTATTTAGTGTAGAAGTACGACGTAGCATTTTTGTAAAAAGCTCAAGTTTTTCAATATCCGGCCTAAGTACGTCGCGCAATAACTTATCATCCTCAGAGATATGAACGAAGCCTGCGTAAGAAGTAGAAGCCTCGTTAAGCTGATTAGTAATCTCTTTCCCGTTATCTTTCATTGTGCTTTTGCTATTAAAAAATTCTCCTGCTAACATTAGTTACTTAATAACGTTTTACATAAAAGTTAATCCTTTAAATAATAAAAAAATTAATAAGCTGGATAAGCTTATATCAGTGAAGCTTAAGCTAAATAAAGTTATAATAGATGAACGAAATGCGACGCAAGAATGATGAATAGAAAACAAATGCTGGTATCAAAAAACAAATTGCAAAACCTGCTACACCAAAACTGCCTTACGTTTCTCCAACTGCATATTATATAGCTTTGCATAATGGCCATCCAATGCCAGCAGTTCATCATGGTTTCCCATTTCTTTCAGCTCACCTTTCTCCATAACAAGTATTTTGCTTGCTTTTTTAATGGTTGACAAACGGTGGGCAATTACAATGGATGTGCGGCCTGCAATCAACTTATCAATTGCCTGTTGTATCAAAGCCTCACTTTCTGTGTCAATTGACGAGGTAGCTTCATCCAGAATGAGTATAGAAGGATTATACAAAAGTGCCCTGATAAAGCTCAATAGCTGTCGTTGCCCCAGGCTCAAAGTACTTCCACGTTCCATGACGTTATAATCGTAATCACCGGGTAAACTCATGATAAAATCATGAACTCCAATCATTTTCGCCGCCTGAATGACTTGTTCTTTTGAAATCTTAGGATTACGTAAGGTAATGTTTTCCAGAACGGTACCAGAAAACAGAAACACATCCTGCAACACCACCCCGATCCGGCTTCGTAATACGTCTAACTTATAATCTTCAATCTTTACGTCGTCAATTTTGATATGCCCTTTCTGAATATGGTACAACCTGTTTAGCAAGCTAATGATAGAAGTTTTCCCACTTCCAGTATGACCAACAAGTGCTATCGTCTCGCCCGGTTGCGCCAAAAATGAAATGTTTTTCAACACATATTGATCTTCGGTATAAGCAAACCAAACATCCTGTAGTTCAACTTTGCCTTTTATTGTCGTCGGAGCATACGAGCCCTCCGAAAGAATAACATCAGGGTTATCAAGTACTTTAAAAACCCGTTCGCTCGACACCATCCCCATTTGAATAACGTTAAACTTATCTGCAATTACTCTTAGAGGTCTAAATATCTGGTTGAGATAAAGGATAAAAGCAACCAATATTCCTGCATCTAACTCATTTCCTGCAATCCACCACACAAGCAAACCCATGCTGACAGCCAACACGACTTCTACAATAGGAAAAAATATTGAATAAGCGAAAATTGCATGAATATTCGCATTCCTGTGTTCTTTGTTAATCTTCTTAAACTTTGAAAATTCTCTTTCTTCTGCCGAAAAAGCCTGTACTATTTGCATTCCGGTTATATGTTCCTGCACAAATGCATTCAGCGCTGAAACTGCATTTCGCACTTTCATAAAAGAGCGGTTGACACTTTCTTTAAAATAATAGGTTGCAATAATTAGTATAGGAAATGGAATTAAACTGATTAATGTAAGCTTCCAATCCATATAAAACATAATAGCAAGCGTAAAAATGATAGACAGCAGGTCAGAGATGATTGGAATTAAGCCATCAGCAAAAATATCATTGATACTTTCAATGTCATTAATTGTGCGGGTAGTTAGCGTGCCTATTGGGGTTTTATCAAATTGAGAAAGATTTAGGTTCATCACCTTTTTATAAACTGTTACCCGCATATCTTTTACAACACTTTGCCCAAGCCACGAGGTAAGAAAAGAGAAGATGAATCGAAAAGCGGTTTCAATAAAAAGAAAAACAACCTGGAAAATGGTCACAGCTATGATAAATCTCGTAGCATCCGAAAGATCAGCATTAAACATGAACACCTTTAGCCAGCCAGGCATGTGCAGGGGCTTTCCGGTGGCAACATCGACAGTGAGATTAATTAAATATGGACGAACGGGGGCAAAAACAGCCAATAATATAGAAAGAACAATACTTATAACTAAATATTTGTTGTAAGGCCTTACGAACTTAAAAACCCTTCTTAATAATGAGAAATCGAAAACTTTCTTTTTAACTGCCTCAGTCATAAGTTTGCAAAAGTATTTATTAACGCTGTTATAAACAGCTTAAAGAAAAAGAGCTGCCAAAAGGCAGCTCTGAAAAATATACTTCGATTTTTTATCCAAGCATCACTTTATTGTAAGCCATTATAAACAGCGCACCAAGATTTTTGTACGGTGGTACGTAGTCTTCGAACATATTGTTATCCTTTAGTTTCTTGCCTAAGTTTTTCCACATTTCGGGCCAGTTTAAGTCTTTGCCCTGCCGAAGTGTTTCAGTTATACTCATAATCATTGGCCCGTTTACAGCGCCTGTACCGGTTTGCTTACTGGCAATTATATGTGCATATGGCGAATTCTCTAAAACCTTATTTATATTTTGATACCCCCCACAACTTCCTAAAAACACCACTTTTGTTGTCCGGTCTACTTGCCTGATAGTAGCGTTAACATGATAGCTATGTCCGCGATGAATAACAACACTTGCATCCCAACCATTACTACTCAAATAGTCGCTTAAATTCGCCTGTGCCTTTTCATCTAAACCCTCTTTTTCATCTAAAGGCTTGTTTGCATAAATAATTACAGGAACGCCTTTGGTTGAACTTACTTCAATCCAATCCTTTTTATTAGTTATTTTCCAACCCGGAGTGTTATAGAGGCTTTTGAATTGGTTATACGAATAAAGCCCGTCTTTGTCTCCGAAAAAGAATTGTTGAACGACTATTCTTCCTTTGTCGTCTTTTAGCGAATTATTATTGACAATATAAATAGGTGGAATACCAAATTTTGCAGAAATATC
>JAOQAJ010000333.1 GCA_025963675.1 Segetibacter sp. | reverse complement strand
AGACGGGGGAAAGCGACATTGACTTGTTAGTGGAACATACCTTTTCTTTGGGCTTTAAATATTTAGACATGATTTACGAGTTAGATAAGCTTTTCAAAAAGGAAGTACAGGTGATAAGTAGAAATGGGATTAAAAGTAAATATTTGGATGCGATAAAACCGGATCTGGTTTATGTCTAAGAGGAACGATCTTCTTTTGGTTGACGATATTCTTCAATCATTACATGGTATCATCGAGTATACTTCCGGGCTTACTTTTGAAGATTTTGTCAAAGCAAGATCACGTTCGATGCGGTAATTAGAAATTTTGAAATTTGTGGAGAAGCATCTAACTACGTGAGTGAAGATTTTAAACAACTACATCGACAAATAGAATGGCGAAAACTTATTGATTTTAGAAATCGTCTTATTCATCATTACTTTGGCGTAAGTCACGATTTGTATGGAGCGGAACTACTTCTGAAGTACCTAAGTATATTAATTTCCTCGAATCTGTTTGAGATAAACGTCTCGCAACAGATCTAGAAAAAGTAATAAAAAAGATTAGAACTGGTGCTATGAAAAAATGCCGTACAAGTGAGTGACACAACGGAGATAAATTGAAAAACAAAAGCTGGTTCCAAAAAATAAAAGATTACGATTAAAATATAAATGACTACAGAAACAGCAAACGAACTGACAAGTAATGAAGGTGGTGTGACCGGCCAGTATAAAAACTGGTTCCTCGATTATGCCTCTTACGTAATATTGGAAAGGGCAGTGCCGGCTATTGAAGATGGTTTTAAGCCGGTGCAAAGACGTATTCTTCATGCAATGAAGGAAATGGATGATGGCCGTTTTAATAAAGTCGCCAACATCATTGGGCAAAGCATGCAATACCATCCGCATGGAGACGCATCGATTGGCGATGCATTGGTTAACATGGGGCAAAAAGAACTGCTGATTGAAACGCAGGGAAACTGGGGCGATGTAAGAACAGGTGACGCGGCCGCTGCTCCGCGTTATATAGAAGCCCGACTCAGCAAGTTTGCTTTAGATGTTGCTTTCAATAATAAAACAACCAATTGGCAGCTTAGCTACGATGGTAGAAAAAACGAACCGGTAACCTTACCGATGAAGTTCCCGATGCTGCTGGCACAAGGTGCCGATGGTATAGCAGTAGGTCTGTCGACTAAGATTTTGCCTCATAACTTTTGTGAACTCATTGATGCATCCGTTAAATATTTGCGAGGGAAGTCATTTACGATTTATCCTGATTTTCAAACAGGAGGAATGATTGATGTTTCTAACTACAATGAAGGTAAGAGGGGAGGAAAAGTTAGGGTTAGAGCAAAGATTGAAGAGATTGATAAAAAGACTCTTGTAATTCGCGACGTGCCTTATGGTGTTACTGTTTCTACTTTATGCGACACTATTGTGAAGGCTAATGATACAGGTAAGATTAAGATTAAGAAAGTAACAGATGCAACAGCCGCTGCTGTAGAAATTATCATTGACCTGGCTGCTGGCATTTCACCTGATATAACCATCGATGCACTATATGCATTTACTGATTGTGAGGTAAGTATTTCTCCGAATGCTTGTGTGATAGTTCAGCAAAAACCCCTGTTTTTAACCGTTCAGGACCTGCTGAAAATATCGGCTGACAACACTAAAGAGCTGCTTCAGAAAGAGCTTCAGATAAAGCTGGGTGAGCTGCAGGAAAAGTGGCATTATACTTCACTTGAAAAAATCTTCTTCGAAGAGAAGATTTATAAGGAATTAGAAAAAAAGCATGAAACATGGGAGAAAGTACTGACTGCAATTGAAAAAGCATTTGTTCCCTATGCAATAAAGTTGAGGAGAAATGTAACACGTGAAGACGTGTTGAAACTGACTGAAAAGCCTGTACGTCGTATTTATAGGTTAGATATCGACGAATTGAATGCCCAGATAAAAGGCATTGAAAGTGAAATTGAAGAGGTGCAGTATAATTTAGAACACTTGACAGACTACACCGTTTCGTATTACGAAAATTTATTAAAAAAATATGGAAAAGGCCGGGAGCGTAAAACGGAGGTGAAGCAATTTGATGTAATCACGGCAAGGTCTGTAGCCATTGCAAACACCAAGGTGTATATGAATCGGGCAGAAGGCTTTGTGGGGCTTGGTTTAAAAAAGGATGAACTGATTGCCGAGTGTAGTGAACTAGACGATATCGTTGTTTTTACCAAAGCAGGTAAGATGAAAGTGGTGCGGGTTGCCGATAAGGTCTTTATTGGTAAAGACATTATTTATGCAGCAGTATTTCAGAAAAATGATGAACGAACTACCTACAATGTAATCTATGTGGATGGTACAAGCGGTGTTAGTTATGCAAAGCGTTTTAATGTAACGGGAATAACCCGCGACAAAGAATATGACCTGACAAAAGGTTCTGAAAAAAGCAGGGTCCATTATTTCTCGGCGAATCACAATGGAGAGGCAGAAGTTGTCAAGGTCATTCTAAGTCCTAACAGTGCTGCAAAGAAAAAAGAGTTCGACTTTTACTTCGAAGAACTTGATATTAAGGGACGAAGCAGCATGGGTAACCAGGTAACAAAGCACCCTATTAAAACCATTCGGTTTAAGGAAGCCGGCAGAAGTACTTTGACAGGTAGAAAGCTTTGGTTTGACAGCAAGTTCGGAAGGCTAAATAATGAAGAGAAGGGTGAATATCTCGGCACTTTTGAAGAAGAAAAATTGTTGGTGGTTTATGACGACGGAAACTATGAAATCACCGATACGGAATTGACCCAGCGATTTGAGCCGGAAAGGATTTTATTAATTGAAAAGTTCAATCCTGATAAAGCTATAACTGCGGTTTATCTTGATGCCGAAAAAGGACAGTATAACATTAAAAGGTTTAAAATTGAAACTACGTCAGTCAGAACAAAATTCCTGTTTATAAAAGAGGGAAAAGGCAACCGGCTTGAAGCTGTAACGTCAGATGAAGAACCGGTGTTGTTGTTGCATAACGGTACAGGAGCCCAAAGCTCAACTCAAAAAATACAGATAGCTGGTTTTGTAGAAGTAATGGGATGGAAGGCCATAGGTAATAAGCTCGTCAATTATTCTAAAGATGTAGAAATGGAGTGGGAGACTCCCGCTGAAGAAGGCGACGTGCAGACGAAGTTGTTTTAGTAACCTTTTACTGAATAATAATACAAATGGAGCGTGTAAACGCTCCATTTTATCGTTGCCTATCTCTCAACACCTTTTTTGATATCCAGGAGCTACAGAAAACCATGGTTATCTCCGGTTGCTTTTGGAAGTGATGTAACCGCTGAAACCAATGTTCTGACGGTTGTTGCTACTTACCCGCAACGTTGCATATCCTTCCCTGGAAACCGTTAAAAACATTTGCCTTACATCTTTTGCATCTTTTGGCAAAATCGTGATATCCCAGCCACCTTTTTTTCTTTCATCAATCGTATAAGTAAATTGGGTTGAGGTAAAGTGAATACCTCCTTCAGATGGGTTCATTGGAGCTACAAACGCGCGACCAAAATATGGAAGATCAGTAACAACAGTGTCCGCCGATAATCTCACATCATATAGCGAGGTAAGATTGATATTACGACCATTAAGAGGTTGTGCATTCTGTGCAATAAAAACAAAGTTCTTAGATTGAACAAGGTTTTCTATTTCTGCTATTTTTTGTTCCTTTTTATCCTTTTTAGAATCTTGTGCATTTGCTGTTTGTACAAAAAGCAGCGTAACCAGTGACAATAGGAAAACTTTATTGATAAGTTTATGATACTTCATATTTTAATTTTCCTGTACTCCTTCAAAGGATGTACCTTTTTTCGGGCATAATAGTAGTTTTAAGAAAGCGATAAGTTAAAGAATAATGCTCTGTTTGTTAAAGCCGATGTGCGTAACATTTTGGTCAATTGTTTTTTATTAACAATCGCCTCTGTAGGGGTTATTCCAGCCGCTCCGGCTCCCTTGATAACACCCAAAACCTCTAATTTCGGTTATATTTGTTTAGTATAGAAAACACATGGCTAATCGTATAAAGAAGAAGAGTCCGCCGCCGCCAAATCCTGCAAAGTTGTCGCCCGACAAACTGGAAGAAGTGACGGTAAAAGACATTGTGAAAGATGAACGAACATATAAAATTGCCGGTACAATAAGTCTTCTGGTAGCGCTATTCTTATTTGTAGCCTTAACCTCCTACGCCTTTACCTGGCAGGATGATCAATCACAGATTTTTAGATTTGGCGGCATTAAAATATTTGGCGCGGATGATGTGCACGTAAACAACCTTCTCGGTGTGCTTGGGGCCTACACTGCTCATTTTTTCATTTATAAGGGTTTTGGTGTCGCTTCTTTTCTTTTTTGCAGCTTCTTTTTTGCACTTGGCATTAACCTGTTATTTGGTAAAAAAGTTTTTTCACTAAAGCGAAACCTGAGGTATGTATTTACCGGTGTACTGGTGATCAGCATCACCCTCGCCTTTATATTTAGAAACAGTCACTTTAGTTATGGGGGTGCATATGGAGAATTGATAACAGACTGGTTTATCAAGTGGATTGGTGTAGTTGGTACTGGCCTGCTGTTGCTGGTAACCGCCTTTAGTTATTTTGTCTGGAGATTTAATCCAACATTTACATGGCCGGAAAGGAAAGCATCTCCGGTTATGCAAGCTGCGGCTGAAGCGACTGCTAATAACATCAATTCTCAGGAAGACGAAACGATTAACGAATCTGATTTGTTGAGACAGTATAAGGATAAGGATGGGAGTGCAGAAGGCGCTAAGTTATACATTGAAAAAGACGTAGCTGTTTCAAGTAATAAATTGAAAAAAGAAGGAAAAGGCGTGGTCGTGCTGATGCCGGAGGAAGAAGATGTAATGTCTGAATATCCATTGCATGATCTAAGGTTGGTTGAAAGGGAAGATGAAGTTGTTGAGGAAGATGACACCCAGGAAGAAAGCACCCCATTTACCTTAGAAATTAAGGAAGTTCGGCAAGACGAAGAGGTGTTACCAGATCTTGAACCAGTTGCTGAGCCCATATCAAAAAAACCTTTTGTTAATCCTATTCCGCCGGTTGAAGAATTTGACCTGGAAATGGAAATAAAATCTGTTCCTGTTTTTGAGGATGATGAAGTCGTTGAAGAAATTCAGCCTCTAAAGCGAGATCTGAAACTTTCTCCCTATGATCCAATGCTTGATTTGAGGGATTATAAATATCCTCCCCTGGAACTGTTGGAAACGCACGGAAGTGAAAAAATCGTGCATGATCCAGTAGAGCTTGAAAACAACAAAAACCAGATTATTGCTACTTTAAAAAACTATGACATAGCCATCCAGCGTATTGCTGCTACAGTCGGTCCAACCGTTACCTTATACGAGATTGTTCCGGCGCCCGGTGTTCGTATCAGTCGTATAAAAAACCTTGAAGATGATATTGCTTTGAGTCTTGCTGCGTTAGGCATACGTATCATTGCGCCCATCCCGGGTAAAGGAACAATTGGTATCGAGGTGCCTAATGTAACGAAGCGTGTTGTCAGCATGAAAACGTTGCTCTCTTCGGAGAAGTTTCAACACAACAATTATTCACTACCAATTGCAATAGGTAAAAAGATAGACAACGAAAACTTTATTGTCGATTTGACAACGATGCCTCATCTTCTAATGGCTGGTGCAACCGGGCAGGGTAAGTCTGTAGGTTTAAATGCAATACTCGTTTCTCTGTTATACAAGAAACATCCTTCACAATTAAAGTTTGTGTTGGTTGATCCTAAGAAGGTAGAGCTAAGCATTTATAAGTCAATAGAAAAACACTTTCTGGCGCGGCTTCCGGGTGAAGAGGACAGCATTATTACCGACACCAAGAAAGTTGTTCATACGCTCAATGCGCTGTGTATAGAAATGGATAACCGGTATGACCTGTTGAAGGAAGCCGGTTGTCGTAACATAAAAGAGTACAACGATAAGTTTGTTGCACGCCGTCTGAATCCTGAAAAAGGGCATCAGTTTCTCCCTTTTATAGTGTTGGTAGTCGACGAGTTCGCAGACCTCATCATGACTGCAGGTAAGGAAGTGGAGATGCCTATCGCGAGACTGGCGCAGCTGGCACGTGCAGTGGGAATTCATCTCATCATCGCAACACAGCGTCCGTCGGTAAATATTATCACAGGCACCATCAAGGCTAACTTCCCTGCCCGTATAGCTTTCAAAGTTTCCAGCAAAATCGACAGCCGTACCATTTTAGATGCAGGCGGCGCCGAGCAGCTAATTGGTAAAGGAGATATGCTCATCAGTTTCAATGGTGAGATTACACGTCTGCAGTGTGCGTTCGTTGACACTCCTGAAGTGGACAGCATTACAGATTACATAGGTGATCAGAGAGGCTACCCCCAGGCGTTTTTACTACCGGAATATGTGGATGAAAAAGAACTCGAAAGCAAAGACTTTGATAGCAGCAGCCGTGATCCGTTGTTCGAAGATGCAGCCCGCCTCGTCGTTAGCAGCCAAATAGGAAGCACATCGTTAATTCAAAGAAGAATGAAATTAGGTTACAATCGTGCTGGTCGTTTAATGGATCAATTAGAATCCGCTGGAATCGTAGGTCCTAACCAGGGAAGCAAGGCTCGGGAAGTGCAGGTAAAAAATGAGATGGAGCTTGAGGAAATACTCGAAGGCTTTTTGAGTAACTAAAAATTGTGGCAACCATTTATTCCTATGCTTCATAGTGTAAGCTGGTATTCTTTTGATACCAGCTTTTGTTTTTTATAGCATCATCGTTGCGTCGCAATCACTTTGTCCTTACATCTGTTGGCATCTTTTTTTATGCTGTAGGTTCACCGACACTATTCTTACGTCTTGTAGATGAACTGGTGACTATCCATCTTACTTTTTAACAAATAATGGTTAAACAAATAATACCCAACGGGGTCTTAAACAACTAATATTGCACACGAAATTAAAAAACGATGAAAAGAATATTTACACTTATAGTAGGGCTGGCAATGGTCGTAAGCTCAACCAGTGCACAGAATGATGCGAACGCCAAGAAAATTTTAGATGCTGTTAGCGCACGTTTAAAAACATACAAAGGAATTACTGCGGGGTTCAATCTCGTGTCAAAATCCAGAGCTGGAAAAGTCAATAACAATGTGCCTGGTAGAATTTCTATTAAAGGCAACAAATACTATATTAAGCAAGGACGAACTGAAATTTTCAGCGACGGAAACAAAACCTGGAATTATAACGGAAACGATGAGGTAACTGTAAATACAGTGGATGCGGATGGCCAGACCCTAACACCGCAAAAGTTACTTACCAATTTTTACGATAAAGATTTCACTTACAAACTGGTTTCTTCCGCCGGAAATTATAACGAGATTCAAATGGTTCCAACTGACAAGCGTAAGAATTTTAAACAAGTAAATGTGTTTGTCGACAAATCAAAAATGATGATTACTAAGGCAAGAGTCTTAGATAAAAGCAATAACACTATTGAGTTTAACCTCAGTAACATTAATACCGCAGCAAATATTCCGGACCATACGTTTGTTTTCAATAAAAACAAATACAAGAAAAATATTGAAGTGATTGAATAAGCTGAGCCCCTTTCTCCGAAGGGGCTTTTAGTTTATGGTCATAGTTTTTAAGATATTTAAATTTTCTCCCTTTAGAGCCGCGGCTTCCTCAAACCTGTATCTTGCAGTATCTCAACGCGTATTATGAAACATCTTCCTTTAAATCCTAACATATTTATAAAAAACAGGGAACGGTTCGTTAGAGAAATGAAACCCGGAAGCATTGCTATTTTCAATAGTAACGATGAAGTTCCTTCCAACGGAGATGCTTTGTATACTTATGTTCAAAACAGTGATTTGTATTGGCTAACCGGCATTGAGCAGGAGGAGACAATGTTGATACTTTTTCCGACCAGCCCTGATGCGAAATACAGGGAAGTGTTGGTACTACTGCGACCAAATGAATTAAAGGAAAAATGGGATGGGAAGAGATTACGGGCAAATGAAGGAACCGAAATTTCTGGTATAAAGACTATTGTTTGGTTAGATACTATTGATGCATTATTGCAGACCTGGATCCACCTTTCGGATAACATTTATCTAAATACAAATGAAAACGATCGTAAAGGCAGCTTGTTGGAAACGCGGGATTATAGGTTCGCAAAACAGTTTATGCAGCGTTACCCCCTGCACAAATTTGAACGCTCTGCGAAGATTTTAAAAACCCTACGGGCAATCAAGACTGCGGAAGAAATTGAGGTAATGAATGAAGCGATCTCTGTTACAGAAAGCGCTTTCAGAAGATTGCTCGATTTTATCAAACCCGGAGTGATGGAGTATGAAATTGAAGCGGCAATTGTCCACGAGTTTTTAAGAAAGAGATGCAGGGGAGTGGCTTACAATAGCATCATTGCCAGTGGAGACAGGGCAAGAACTTTACACTACGTTTTCAACAACCAGCAATGCAAAGACGGAGAATTGGTGTTGATGGATTTTGGGGCCAAC
Source organism: Segetibacter sp. (assembly GCA_025963675.1). Taxonomy (GTDB): domain Bacteria; phylum Bacteroidota; class Bacteroidia; order Chitinophagales; family Chitinophagaceae; genus Segetibacter. The sequence continues at coordinate 13,275 of JAOQAJ010000333.1, read as the reverse complement.
TATGGCGGCTACAATGCCGACCTTACCCGTACTGTACCGGTTAACGGTAAATTTACACCGCGCCAAAAAGAAGTGTATAACGCCTGTTTGCATTTGCACAACTTTGCAAAAGGACTTTTAAAGCCAGGTATTTCAATTGTTGATTATACAGAAAAAGTTGGCGACGAAGCAACGCAGCAGTTTCTGAAAATTGGATTATTGAAAGACGAAGACTTAAAAAATGAAGACAAAGAAAACAGGGCTTACAGAAAATATCTGTATCATGGTATCTCGCATCATCTTGGTGTCGATGTACATGATTTAGGAACAAGAGTTGAGCCTATACAAGCAGGGATGGTCTTTACAGTTGAACCGGGTATTTATATTGAAGAAGAACAAATGGGCGTAAGAATAGAGAACAATCTTTGGATAACAGAAAATGGAAATATAGATCTTATGAAAAATATTCCTATAACTGCCGAGGAAATAGAATACCTCATGCAAGTAAGGCCAACGGCGAAATAGTTCATTGCACGACGGACTGCAGACCATAGACGACTGCAGGCATCAATGTATTTGCTTTAGCTTATTCTTTATAAAATTGTTTATATGGCTTTTAAGTTTGAAAAATTAGAAATTTGGAAAGCAGCTATTGATATATCGGACGATGTGGATAAACTAACAAAAACATTTCCAAAGGATGAATTGTTCGTTCTAACGTCACAGATAAAAAGAGCAGCAGATAGCATTTCATTAAATATTACAGAAAGTTCAACCGGGCAGTCTGACGACGAACAATGCAGGTTCTTAAGATACGCCCAACGATCTGCATTAGAAGTTGTTAATTGTTTGTATGTGGCAAAAAGAAGGGGTTTTTTGAAAGAAGACCAATTCACTACAGCTTATGAAGTATTAGAAAAAGAAGTAGTTAAAATCCAGGCATTTAAAAATTCAATTCAAAAGAAAAAATAACCATCTCGTCGTCAGTCGTCTATCGTCCGTTGTCGTTATTTATGAAACAATTACCTAACATATTCACACTTCTCAACCTCTTTTTTGGCTGCATTGCTATTGTTTTAATTCTTCAAAATGGAATGATTCCTGTTTCGGACCAAAATGGAGAATTAATGCTGATGCTACCCGAGAAGATCTATTGGGCATCAGCTTTTATTGGTATCGCGGCAGTTATTGATTTTCTTGATGGACTGGTTGCACGAATGCTCAACTTTAGCTCTGAAATGGGAAAGCAACTAGATAGCCTTGCAGATGTTGTAAGCTTTGGGGTTGCTCCGGCAATGATCATTTACCAGTTTTTGCGTCTCGCTTTTGCACAACAGGAAGATGGAATGGACGTATCTGTTCTCTGGTTGCTGCCTGCATTTGTTGTCCCTTGCGCGGGCGCATTTCGCTTAGCCAGGTTCAACCTCGATAAAGAGCAGTCCTGCGGATTTAAAGGCGTACCTATTCCTGCGGCCGGATTGTTAATTGCGTCTTTCCCTTTAATTTATTGGTATTCTAACAATGCTATTGCCGTTCGTGTATTACTAAGTCCGTGGTTTTGGTATGCCTTAATTGCCATCATTGCTTATCTCATGATTTCCACGCTTCCCATGATGGCGCTTAAGTTTAAAGGATTGAGTTTTAAAAATGATATGCCTAAATTTATATTAGTAGCGCTGGCAATCATTGCGGGAGTTATTTTTCATTGGCTCGCAGTACCCATTGTTTTTGTTGCTTATGTCGCGCTTTCGCTTGCCATGCCCGGATATGCGAGGGTAAATACAGCAACCGGTGATAGCATTGAAAACATACATCCGATTCCATAAAACAAAATCACCTACGACTTTTGGTCAACTGACAACTGCCACCTCACAATTGACCACACAATTCTCTAATCACCTTACCTTTGCCACTTCAAAATTTTTTTCATGATATATAATGTTCAAATAAAAGTAATGCCGCTTAAAGATTTACTTGACCCGCAGGGAAAAGCAGTGTTAGGTGGTTTGCTAAATCTTGGTTTAAAGGGAGTGGAAGAAGTAAGAATTGGCAAACACATTACGTTGCAAATTGATGCCGAAAGTGAAGATGCCGCAAAACAAATTGCCGAAGAAGCCAGTAAAAAATTACTTGCCAATCCTGTGATGGAGTTTTATGAAATTGAAATGATCAATTAACCAGACGTTTTCTAAAACAGGATAATTTGAAAATAATGTCACACTGATTTACAACAGTCAGAAATGTTATTTTGGAACCCGGCAGAAGAGCATTTTTCAACATCGTTGTGTCACTCACTTGTGCATCTATATCTTTATTCTGCTTTGCGTCACTTTTGCTTTTCCATTTTAAATTTTCAAATCATCAAAATAGGAAATGCTTTACATCGTACCTACACCTTTAGGCAACCTTAAAGACATAACTCTTCGTTCTTTAGAAGTGCTTAAAAGTGTTGACGTGATTCTTGCAGAAGATACCCGTACATCTTCTAAACTTTTGCAGCATTATGGCATTTCAAAACCTATATCTCCTTATCACCAACACAACGAACATAAAATTGCATCACACATTGCAGACCAATTAATCGCCGGAAAAACTTTCGCATTAATTACTGACGCCGGCACTCCCGGAATTTCTGATCCCGCTTTTTTGTTGGTCAGAGAATGTGCAAAGCATGCTATAAAAGTGGAGACATTACCAGGCGCAACTGCTTTTGTTCCTGCATTAGTAAATAGTGGCTTGCCTATTACCCGGTTTACGTTTGAAGGATTTCTGCCATTAAAAAAAGGGCGGCAAACAATTCTTAAAAAGCTTGCTCAGGAAGACCGAACCATGGTTTTTTATGAAAGTCCAATGCGACTCGTAAAGACTTTGACAGAATTCATTGAATATTTTGGTGGCGAAAGACAATGTTCTGTTAGCAGAGAGTTAACAAAGATGTTCGAAGAAAATAAACGCGGAAGTTTGCATGAAGTTTGTCAACACTTCAGCGAAAAAAATGTGAAGGGTGAAATCGTGATTGTTGTTCAAGGGATATCTTGATTTTATAAAAAATATAATTATTATTTATGTTACAAAAATGGATGTTTTCTTTTGTTTTCTTTCTTGCAGTAGCATCTGCAGATGCGCAATTCAGAAAAATACCTGCAGTAGTAACTGACGCTTTTAAGGCAAAGTACGCAAATGCTTCAGGTGTTGAATGGAAAGACAAGCTCTCATCGTTTGAAGCGGATTTTACATCAGGTAATAAAGAAATGAAAGCGTTTTTTTCCTCTAAAGGAGAATGGCTAAAGACTGAAACAAAACATACTTATAATAGCCTTCCTGTTGAAGTAAAAGATGGATTTAAAAAAAGTAAGTATGCCGATTTAGGCGTTACAGACGTAACTCAAATTGACGACAAGGATAAGGGAGTTTTATATAAGGTCATTGTAAAAAAGAATGAATACAACAAAAGGAACCTGGTATTTACTAAAGCTGGTCAATTAACTAGTGACAATGGTTCTTTCTAATAAATTTTTAAGCAGAAGAGGTTGAGAAAGGAATTAATGAAAAGCACGATAACAGCAATAATATTGCTCATCTCAGGTCATATTAGTTTTGCCCAATCCGACAGGTGGCAGCAACGAATTAGCTACAACATCGATGTGAAGATGAATGTTAGCACAAACAAGTTCAATGGAATCGAAAAGATCGATTACTACAATAACTCCCCTGACACTTTAAACAAGGTTTACTTCCATACTTACTGGAATGCATTTCAGCCAAACAGCAGTATGGATGTTAGAAGTCGGGAGTTAGGCAAAACAATCATAGGAATTGACAAGAAAGGAAAAGAAGTTCAGGACTGGGACCCGCGGGTTAAAGACAGAATTTTGAATACAAAACCAGACGAAATAGGCTATCAAAAAGTAGCGTATGTAAAAATAAATGGTAGGGAGCAAAAACTAAAAGAGCATGAAACGATCTTAGAAGTCATCCTTGATCGTCCTATTTTGCCGAAATCAAAAACAGCTTTAGACGTAAGTTTTGAAGCACAGGTGCCAATTCAAATTCGTCGCAGCGGTCGGGATAATGCACAGGGGGTAAGATATAGCATGGCGCAATGGTATCCTAAAATGGTCGAGTACGATTACCAGGGCTGGAATGCCAACCAATACATCGCGCGTGAATTTCATGGTGTTTGGGGTGACTATAACGTGAAGATTAACATCGACAAGTCTTACCTTATTGCAGCTTCAGGAACTTTGCAAAATCCTAATCAAATAGGTTTTGGATACGAAGAGAGTGGGGCTAAAGTTATAAGGCCTGCTGGTAACACACTTACATGGAACTTTGTAGCTCAAAATGTTCATGACTTCGTTTGGGCTGCCGACTCAAACTACGCGATGATTAAGCGACAGGTTAAGAATGGTCCTTTGTTATATATTGTTTATAAAAATGTTGACAGTTTTAAAGTTCCGTTTCAAAAGCTCGCTGACACTGTAGAACTTGCTTATCCCGTAATGGCTAAAACGTTTGGGCCATATCCTTATAAAAATTATTCTTTTATACAAGGTGGGGACGGCGGAATGGAGTATCCTATGGCTACCTTAATTAAAAATGCCGGTATCGGCACAGCAGTACACGAATGGATGCATAGCTGGTACCAGGGCATGCTTGGTTCCAATGAAAGTTTGTATCCCTGGATGGATGAGGGGTTTACTACTTATGCGGAGGAGCGGGTGATGGCCCAGCTAAGGCAAAAGAAAACTTTCGAACAGGATGCCAGTTACGAGAGCTATTATAAACTAATGAAAAGCGGGTTTGCCGAACCAATGACTACTCATTCAGATCATTACAGTACCAATTATGCTTATGGGCAAAATGCATATTCTAAAGGAGCGGTGTTTATGGCGCAGTTAGGTTATATAACAGGTGAGAAGGTAAGAGACCAGATCTTGCTTGAGTATTATCGCCAGTGGCGTTTTAAGCATCCTAATCCCAACGACTTTATTCGTGTCGCTCAAAAGGTGAGCGGCTTACAGCTTCAATGGTACAGGGAATACTGGGTAAATACCACAAAGACGATAGACTATGCTATTGATAGCTTATGGGAAGAATCTGGTAAAACAAAGATTCGTATCAGGAGAATAGGAGAGATGCCAATGCCTATAGATGTTCAACTTACATTTAAAGACGGAAGCAAAGAACTACACTACATGCCTTTGAACCTCATGCTAGGAGAAAAGCCTGTTGAAGATGCTTCGGTCCAAAGAACCGTTCATGAAGAATGGAGATGGACTCATCCAACGTTTGTGTTCGAAACAACCAGGAAGCTGTTAGATTTAACACAGGTAGAAATCGACCCGTCAGAGCGACTGGCTGATATAAACAAACGAAATAATGTATTAAAAATAACATGGTAACAAAAAAGCTCCGAAAGGGGCTTTTTTGTTACAAGCAACTTCTCGTTTTTTGTTACCCGAACTAAACAATGAAAAACGTTTAGATAACAAAGGTTACACAACAACGGCTTTATGCGTCGTAGGCAGACGCAACTTAAAATCTAATTCATGCCCACAATTGACATCCTGCATTCTCCGTTTCTCCTCCATTGAATTGCTACATGCTAGTTACATCCTCCTTTTAGCAAAACGATCGATCCAACAAAAAGCCATTTCTTGATTTGGTTAACGTGCTTTGATTCTTGCAACAACAATTGTATTTTGTTTATCAGATCATTGAAACGCGTTCTGTCTAATATTTCATAAAAAATAAAATACAGTTTTATGTCCTTCACAATAACCGGAGCGCTACTAAAAAGCATTGCTCCTTCGCTTGATATTACACGTGCAAATTCACTTGCAGCCAGTTTGAATAAGATAACTCCGGTTTACAATATGAACACGATCGACGTGTTGCCCGCCTTTATAGCACAACTGGCCCACGAAAGCCAGGAGTTTAAAGCGAAATCCGAGAACCTTAACTATTCTGCACCAGCCATCCTGAAGACATGGCCTAAAAGGTTTAAGACAATAGAAGAAGCTCAACCTTTTGCCCGTAATCCACAAGCCCTCGCAAATAAAGTATATAATGGCAGAATGGGTAACGCCGCAGGTAGCAACGATGGTTGGAATTTCAGGGGAAGTGGTTTTATGCAAATGACTGGAAAGGACTCTATCCTGCCGTATTTCAACTATAAAAAAGCCGGAAAAGGTTATTTATTGCCCGAAAAGCCCCAAACTGCTGAAGAAGTGGTGAACCTCTTAAGAACAAGTGATGATTGGGCTATCGACGGAGCATGCTGGGAGTTTGCAATTTGTAAGGGATGTATTCCTAAAGCAACTGCCAAAGACTTTCTGGGTATTACAAAAGCGATTAACGGCGGAACAATTGGTTTAGACAGTCGCGAACTATATTATAAGAAAGCCCTCGAGTTCATTGCATAATTATCAGTACTTTTTTGTCATTGTTGATAATGGCAGCATGTACTGAGTTAGGCCCAGAGACATGATATCTCACTATTAGCCTGTGGAAGCGTGCCCTCAACTTTCTAGTTTGGATTAATCATTGCGAATTTTATTGTATTGTTTTCAACGTTGTCTTTCAAGAGTTTTCTTAAAGTCTTTTCAAAATTGCCTATTTCTCTACGTTCTATACTCTCCCTAATATTATCCCTTTCAAGAAAGTCTTCTTCAAATACCTTCTCTATGGTCTCAAGGGAAGCAAGCAATGTAGTTGGAATATCAAAGAAGTTCAGGTTATCTTCATCGTGAATATCTCCTTCCAGATAGAACGGATAAGGTCTTGATTTGGACTGAATATTAACCTTAGTCATTCCATATGCAATATGATTTAGATTCTGAGGTAACAGGTTCAGCAATTTGTTAGGAAGCAGAATAGTGATTGTCGGTACGCGGTTTCTAATCTTTCGCTTTTGAATGTTTATTTTTTCGTCATCGTTATTCTTCTCAAATATTTCGTACTCATCCATTGTTTCGAAGGCTCTTAATACTTTTTCTATGAAATTCTTATAATAACCAATAGCCAATGAGGTAGATGGAAGCAATGAGAATCTGTATCTTCTTTCAGACACTTCCATTTCTTTTCTAATTTCATCACAGGCAGTTCCAACTGCAGCCACCAGGTTGGATCTCGTGCGGTATTTTGAAATACTGATCCCCTGGAAGTCGGATAGTATTTTTGCAGTCTCTTCAGCAATTACAAATGCCCTTGCAGGTCCTATACTTCCCATAAAAAGTCCAAATTCAAATATTGCATTGTCCCTTGGCATAAAAACTTCTTCATCGCGTACGACAGCTTTGTCATCCGGAGTAAAAAGTATTATTGCATAATCATAAAAAGCAGACCTGTTGAGTAAACTCGATAAATAGCTCTTGTTTAAAGAGAAGACGTTTTCGTTCCAGATGTCAACATCAGCCTCCTTATCAAAGTTCGCTTTGACTGCTCTTGCTACTTCAAGGCCTTCAGTTGAACTCGCAACAAATATACTTTTACGATTGTTTGAGGTGACAGTTAAAATACTCATAGAATAGTTTTTAATAGTTGAATACGCCGGTAACTAATATAAAAACTATTTGAGATAATTGCAAGTGGCAGCAGGTTATGCTGTTGAATTATAAGCAGGCCTAGGGGCATTGTGTCACTCGATGAGAACTTGAGATCGCGGGACTAATATAAGGAATGTTTAAGTTCATTCCTCTTAAGATCAACAATACTCCCATGGCCGCAACAACAAAAGGAACAGCACGCCTGATTGTATTTCGTACAGCAATTCCAACCATAAAACGAAAATAAGAAAGCAAAAACATGGCAGGAAGAGTGCCTAGTCCATAAGCAGCCATAAAGCCTGTCGCAGCACTTACAGTTCCTGCAGCCAGGGCACCTGTTATTGCCATATAAACAAGCCCGCACGGAAGAAGGCCATTGGAAACTCCAAGCAAATAAATACTGGATAAAGACGGTTTTCCTACAAAACGAGCAATCAGCTTTACTATTAAAGATGAAGCTTTATTGTAACCGGGTAAATGAAAAACGGGCTTTTTGAAAAAGCTTTGAATTACTACCATTAACACTATAATTCCGGCTGTAATAGAAAACCATTGTTGAAAACCTGCTACTGAAATTTGTCTGCCTAACAATCCAAATAATAATCCGAATATGGAATAAGTGGTAATGCGCCCAATGTTATAAAGTAATATGGCATAGACCTTCCTGGTATGAGAGAGATTATCTGTAGGAATAGAAAATGCAAACGCACCGCACATACCCACACAATGAAAGCTGCTAATTCCGCCTAACACCAATGCTGATATGAATAATTGCAGGGTCATTAATCAACGATAAGGGTTTGTTCTGTATAATACTTGTCTTTCCCAATCTGCCAATTCAGCTTGACATTATAATTCGCTTTTGCCAGCTTCGATTTGTCAATCAGCATGAGACCTTCATCATTTACGTCGAGGAGAATACTGCGGTCTTTAGTTGAGTTTACTGCGCAATAGAACAAAGCTTGTCCTTTAAGTGCTAATCCCTGCACTTCTTTTGGCAACTGTATAGATATTTGGTCTCCGATTTCTTTAATAACAATGTTGCCGATTTTATTCGCGTTGTTCATACCGTCAATCTTCTCCTGGTAGCGTAGTTCCTCTTTGTAGTAGTCTTTAGACACCAGTTCAAAGTTTTGGCGCATGCACAAATACACCAACGTACCCATCAGTAAGGCAAAGGCTGCAAACACCAGTAATAATTTAGTTCCCCATGTCATAAAAAAAGTTTAGCCTCAAACACCTAAAGGGGCTTAAGGAATCAATAATTTAAATATTTCTTGTTGGTCATCGTCAGCGTGACCACCTTTTCCCGGCCGCATAACAACAGCAAGATCAACCTGCGCACAAATGGGATGTTTCTAAACCCTTAAAATCATCAGCAATATCGTTTCCTATTATTTGCGTCCCTGTCAACACTGAAGCAGCAGGTTGTTCACAGCGTCCGAACAAAGGCGCCCGTCACGCATTTTATTTTCAAATTTCTCCCAACGCGTCCTTAGACAAATTGCCTCATTTTCAAATTCATCAATGAACAATCAAACAATTCAGCAATTTAATCTTCAACCGGTCCAAGGAAATTGGTTTTAATAACCATAATCTTCCTATCCCCTTCATACAATCCCAGCTTCAATTCTGTCTTTCGATCATGTATCTCTTTTTTGGGGAGCACGACGAAAAATGATCCACTTCCCTGACCTTCTTTCTTCAAGTCTATAAATTGTTTTCCGATGATCTGTACTTTACCATCTCCTGTTTCAAGGCTTACAGTTAGCGGAATGTCGTCTTGTGTTTTATTTGCCAGTTTTATATTGTACAGGTTGGAAATGCTGTCTGTTCCTCTCTCCTGGTAAAGAATGCCTGGAGTACGCATGATTGTAGCATCAATATCTTTTCTGGTAAACAGAATGGCTGATAAAACGAGTACTACGAAACCGCAAGCTGCTGTGTACCATTTCATCCTACTAGTATATTTCAACGGTTCGCCTTTCTCAATACTGTTTTCCGAGGCATACCTAATCAATCCTTGCGGTTTACCAATTCTATCCATGATGTTGTTGCAAGCGTCAATACAAGCGGTACAACCGACGCATTCCATTTGAACCCCGTTCCTGATATCGATACCGGTTGGACAAACCTTTACACATGCAAAGCAATCAATACAATCGCCCAGGTCAAAGTTTAGCTCCGCATATTTGTTTTCAACACCTCTGGGTTCACCTCTTTTGTAGTCGTAGGCTACTACCATTGAATTCTTATCCAACAGCACGCTTTGCAATCGTCCGTAAGGGCAGATGGCTGTACAAACCTGTTCCCTGAAAAAAGCAAACACGCCATAAAACACACCGCTAAAAATCATGATAGAAGAGAGGCCGGCAAGGTGTTGACCGAGCGGTTCTGTAATAATTTTTTCTAGTTGCTTAATGCCAATTATATAAGCCAAAAAGGTATTTGAGATTACAAAGGCTAAACTGTAAAAGGTAACATGTTTTGCTGTTTTTTTTAGCAGCTTTTCCGTTGTCCAGGGGCCTTTGTTCAGCATTTTTTGCCTTTGCGCATCACCTTCAATAAAATACTCAACTCTACGAAACATCATTTCTAAGAAGTTGGTTTGCGGGCAAGCCCAACCGCAAAACAACCGCCCAAATGCGGATGTAAACAGAATGATGAAAAAGATGAATGCAATCATTCCCAGGCCAAGTACAAAAAAGTCTTGCGGCCAGAAAACTTTACCAAATAGGATGAACTTTGCTTCGGTTACATTCAACAGAAAAAAAGGCCTTCCGTCAATATACACAAATGGCAACCCAAAGAACACCGCAAAATAAAGGTAGCTAAGCCAAATACGGATAGTGGTCAACTTGCCTTTTGGTTTCTGTGCATACACCCATTTTCGCTTACCGTCTTTTTCAGCGGTGGCCAGGTTATCTCTAAAGCTCTCTTTGTCTTTTAATAGTAGCTTTTCTTTATTGCTATGTATGGTTGTAGCCGTGTTCATGATTGTTATTTAACTGCAAGTTTCTGCCCGGCAGCTCTGGTTGTTTCGGTAGTCGCCTTTCCGTCTTCGGTATATAAATCTCCCTGTGGCTCTTTTGCTCCGGCTGGCTTTGTGCCTTGAAGTGATTTAATGTAGCTGGATATTTCGGCAAGTTGTACGGGCGAAAAATCATCTTTCCACGATTTCATCCCTTTCTCCTGTACACCGTATTTTATAATTTTGAAGATGTCCTTGATGCTTCCCTTGTGTAACCAATATTCATCAGTCAGGTTTGGCCCTACAACGCCTTGTCCATCTGCTCCATGACAGGGTGAACAGCTTGCGCCAAATAGTTTTTTACCTTCTGCCAGTGCCGCAGCATCGGTTAATAATGTAACCGTATTTTCATCTACTTTATTTGCTGAGCTTTTGAGGTATTCTTCTTTCTCTACATCAGCTTTCGCCATCTCTGTCTGAAACTCCTGTAAAGTTGATGGCCCCGTGTGGGAAATATGAAAGCGATAGATATAAACAAAGGCAAAAACGATACAAACATAGAAGCCATACAACCACCATTTTGGCAGGTTATTATCCAGCTCTTTAATGCCGTCGTAATCATGACCCGTATCTGTCACTTCAGTTTCTGGTTTAAAACTGTTCATTTTATTCCAGGTGGTAATCCACCATGCTTCTTTGGCTTCAGCCTCTGCAACCTCAACTATCGGTTGGTCTTTTGCTAAAAACGTTTTTAACTGAAACAAGAGTGTAAACAATACCACAAGCTCAAGTGCCAGAACACTTATTAATGCATAAAATGTAGTTTTACTTAATCCGCCTATGGTAGTAACCACAACTTCTTTAGCGGCATCGGCAGTTGGAGCATCAGCGGCGAATACTGAACCTGAAACAAGGCAAAGAGCTAAGAAGCCAAGTGCTTTTACAGCAGCATTTGCATCCTCTTTTTGTTTCTCTTTAAATCGCTCAAGGTATATCTCGCCCGCAGTTATTACAACGTATGCAAGCAAACCTATTGCAAGCAACAATCCTACTATTACAATCAACAGTACAACTGCCAATGAATTGTTTAGTCCTGTCGGTGTTGACGCATCGGCAGCAAATGCGTTGGTGTTAAACACTGCTAACAGGCCCGCTATTACAACCCCTTTAAACCACTGCTTTTTTACCTGAAATTTCATTATTCAAAAAGTTTGTTGTGTTAGATATTTAGTTGTTTTTGTCGTCGAACGGCAAGTTGCTAAGCGTATTAATTAGTTTTTTATCCGCTTTGCAAGCCCATAAAACCATGACGATGAAAAACGCAAAGAATATCAGGAATGAGCTCATTGCATACACATCTACTCCTGTTATTTTCGTGAGATAATTTATAAATTTCATAAAACCTTTTTTTATTGTTTGTATGTTTTTCGTTCGTTTTTCGTCAAAACGATTAAACGTCAGTGTTGATTTTTTTATGTTGCCGGCACCTGTTCTTTTTTCAACATCGTTGTGTCACTCACTTGTACTTGTATCACTTGTCTGAACCTGGATGTGGAAGGATTTTAAGGATTAGGATGATTAGTCTTAACTTCCTCATAATTCAAATAATCCTGGTAAACAGTGGTTCCTTAATTTCCTCATAATCCAATTAATCCTGCTAAATCATGGTTCCGACAGTACAAGAGTGCGACGCAACGGCTGCATAATAGTAGTACAACACCCTGGCTCACAATTATTCTATTTAAGTGAAGCAGTCTCTTCTTTAGGTTGAGCCTTTATGTCTGTACCTACTCTTTGTAAGTAAGCAATCAATGCAACTATTTCACTTGTGTTTGATGCATCTAACTTGTCTTTTTTAAGGCTTGCTGTAATCTTGTTTCCCTGTGCCAGCAAGTCTGCGTTTGCTTGTTTGTCGTAACCGGCAGGGTAGGGAACTCCAAGTGTTTGCATTGCCCTAATTCTAGCTCCTGTAGATGCTGTGTCAATCTTATTATCCAGCATCCACGAATAAGCCGGCATGATAGAACCTGGAGACATAATACGTGGGTCGAGCATGTGGTTGTAGTGCCAGCTATCAGGATATTTGCCACCGATACGGGCTAAGTCGGGGCCGGTTCTTTTACTGCCCCATTGAAAGGGATGGTCATAGATAAACTCGCCTGCTTTGCTATACTCGCCATAGCGGGCAACCTCATCTCTAAACGGGCGGATCATTTGCGAGTGACAGGTATAACAGCCTTCTTTTATATAAAGGTCGCGACCATGAAGCTCGAGGGGAGTATATGGTTTAACTGCAGTGATAGTTGGCACATTACTCTTAACAAGAAACGTAGGAACCATTTCGAGTACGCCACCGATAGCAACAGCAACAAGGCTAAACACAAGCATCTGAACGGGCCTTCTTTCAATCCACCTGTGCCAGTGCTGCTTACCATGCGCTACGAACACTTTAGGCAGCGGTGCTGCTTCAGCAGCTTCGTTGGCAACCAGCTTACCTGACTTAACTGTTTGGTAAATATTGTATACCATTACAAACACGCCGGCTAAGTAAAAAGCACCACCAACACTTCGTGCAACATACATAGGTAAAATGCTTGTTACGGTCTCTAAAAACTGGTACTTCAACTGGCCTTCGGGTGTAAAAGTCTTCCACATCATGCTTTGCATAAAGCCAGCCCAGTAGAGCGGCACAGCATACAATACAATACCAAGTGTGCCTAACCAGAAGTGCGTGTTAGCAAGTTTTTTTGAGTATAAATTAGTAGCAAATATTCG
>JAOQAJ010000306.1 GCA_025963675.1 Segetibacter sp. | reverse complement strand
ATTGGGTACTGTAATGTCCTTTAACATTCTAGTATATATACTACGTATTATTGGATTACGTACTACATTTTTGTCTAAATGAGTACCAATAGTCTAATGAGTGACACCAAATGAGGCAATGATGCTTAACTGAAAACAAATACTTGTCTGGCAGGATGACAATTAATAGCCCGAAAAAAATCTTAAGCAGTAAGACATACATTATTGTCATTATAGTAAATTCCCAATTCGTATTTCCAATGTATTAAAAAACATATGTTCTTTATATTTTCAGTGCTAATTAATTAAGAATGATCTAAGCCAGCGAAAACATAATGCAGTAATTTTAGAGTCTTTTTTGATTTAATATTAATCCTATGTCGCTTGCTCCAACCTTAGAAAATAACCAATGGGGAGATGTGCAGATTTTGAAACAAGTTTTTCCTACTTCTCCTGATCAAATTTTAATTATAGATCCACGGTCAATGAAGTTTAGAGATGCAACTCAGGCTGCGCTCACATCTTTAGGTTATACAAAAGAAGAGTTCCTTAACCTTAAGCCTGATGATATTGATGCTGTTTATTCTTTAGAAACAATGGCTGCTGCTTTTGACGGTATTATAAAAAGTAAAGAGCAGCATGCTACCCTCCCGACAATACACAGAAGAAAAGATAAAAGCACCATTGAAGTGGAGGTTTACCTGCGTTGTTTTAAAGTAAACAACGACAACTTTATACTGGTTTCTGCCACAGAAAGAAGTGTTTTAACAAAAGCTCAGGAAGAGTTGAAGTTTCATTCCACATTATTTAATAATATTTCTGATGCAATTGTAGCAACAGATGAAAGTTTTAATATTACCAGTTACAATCAATCTGCTGCCCAAATTTTTGGATGGAAAGAAGAAGAGGTTTTGGGAAAAAATACCCGTGAAATTACAGCTTCTATTTACCCGGATGCTTCTTCAGAAGAAGTGACGGAATGTCTTTTTAAAAATGGATCGTGGCGGGGCGAAATAATAACACATAGAAAAAACGGGGAAAAATTTCCGGCACTAATTTCAATAAGTACTTTAAAAGACGCATCTGGAAAAATTACGGGAACGGTAGCGGTAATCAGGGATATCTCTGAAGAAAGAAGACAAGGTAAAAAGATAGCCTACATGGCTAGTTTGGTCGATAAAGTAAATGATGGAATCATCTCTGTTAACGCTAATTATAACATAGTAAGCTGGAACAAAGGTGCGGAAAACATATACGGCTTTACGTATGAAGAAGTAACAGGAAAAACAATTTTTACTTTGTGGCTTCGCTCAAACCTCTATCAACGGAAAAGTGAAATATTAAACATACTTCAACAAAATGGTTACTGGCAGGGCGAGATAAAGCATTATCATAAAGATAATTCTGAAGTATGGACTTTAGTATCAGCATCTGTATTAAAAGATGAGAACGGAATTTTGAATGGGTTTGTAGTTGTATCAAAAGACATTACAGACCGTAAGAAGTTAGAGGTACGGCTACAAAAATTTAACGAAGAACTGGAACAAAGGGTAAGAGACAAAACCGAAGAAGTGGTTAGCATTTTTGACCGGATTACAGATGGTTTTATTGCAGTAGACCGCAATTGGAATTTCACGTATGTAAATAAAGAAGCCGGTCAGATATATTCAAGAAACCCGGATGAACTGATAGGGGAAAATTTATGGGAGGAATTTCCTGACGTCATTAGCCATCCATTTTATCATGCTTTTCATGCGGCAATGGACGAACAAAAAGCGGTTCAGGTCAATAATTATTATCCTCCATTTAACAAATGGCTTGAAGGCTCTATATATCCTTCAGCAAATGGGCTTACAGTTTATTTCCGCGATATTACCGGCACAAAGAAATCAGAACTTGCCCTTAAAGAAAGTGAATTAAGATATCGTACACTTGTTGAAACTGCAAACGAGGGAATCTGGCAGGTTGATGAAAATAATATTACAACCTATGCAAATGATTACCTCGCTTCTCTGTTAGGTTACTCAACTGAACAAATGATTGGTAAAGATGCATTTGATTTTATTAGTGATACCAACAAGGAAAAGGTATTGAGAAACCTGGAAGAACGAAAAAAAGGGATTTCATCGCAGCACGAGCTAACCTTTGTTAACAGGAAACAACAGACAATAATAACGTTAATACAATCTACGCCGCTTTATAAAGAAGGGAAATACGCTGGTTCAATATCCATGCTGCTTGATATAACCAAAAGAAAGGAGGCAGAGGGACAGTTGGTAGCAAATGAAAGGCGATTTAGGGCATTAATTGAGAATAGCTCGGATGGAATTGCATTAATTTCAGCAGAAGGTAATCTTCTGTACAATAGCCCTTCAGGCAAAAAGATAACCGGTTATAAAAATGAGGAAATAATAGGTACTAATCGATTGAAGTATATTCATCCTGATGATCATGAAAAAGTAAAAATATCTTTAAAAGCTCTTTTTGAAAACCCAGTTAAGGTACACAAAATTGAATTGCGTTACCTGGTTAAAGAGGGCAGTTGCAAATGGCTTGAGTGTAGTTATAGCAACTTATTAAATGACCCTTCAGTTAATGCAATTATTGTAAACTACCGCGATATTACTGAACGAAAAAATGCCGAAAAACAATTACAAAAAAATGAAGAGCAACTATCGTTAATTTATAATAGTTCAATAGTCGGGATGTGGTTGATAAATGTAGAGGATGTAAACCAATTCCGCTATGCAACTGTCAATAATGCCTATATCAATGTTACCGGGAAAACAAAAGAAGAAGTCGTCGGTCGTTTACTGGAAGAGGTTGTTCCTGCAAACAATATCGTCCAGGTAAAAGCAAAATATATAGAGGCTGCGCAAACAGCGCAAATAGTAAACTTTTTTACGACGGCCATATTTAAAATCGCAGAAATAACCGCGGAGATTAAAATAATTCCTATTAAAAATGAAGAGGGGAAAGTTGTTCAGCTTTTAGGGACAGCTAACGATGTTACAGAGCAGAAAAAAGCACGAAGAGAGTTGTTGCAAATGAACATTCAACTGAGGGAACTGGCATCCCATCTTCAAACTATCCGTGAAGACGAAAGAACGAGTATGGCCCGCGAAATACACGACGAGTTAGGACAGCAATTGACAGTTTTGAAAATGGATCTTTCATGGCTGAATAAAAAATTGATGCCCCGGGAAGAAAATATAGAAAACAAATTAAAAGGTGCATTAGAACTGATTGATTCAACGATTAATACTGTTAGAAAAATTGCTGCAGAACTAAGACCTGGTATCCTCGATGATCTTGGTCTTGCAGAAGCAATTGATTGGCAAAGCAGGGAGTTTACTAACCGGACAGGGATTCCTGTAACCTATGCTTACAGAGGTAAGGCGGATAAACTTCCACCCACTATTTCGATTGGTATTTTCAGGGTATTCCAGGAGTCTCTTACCAATGTAGCCCGCCATGCTAATGCTACTCAGGTAGATTGTTTATTACAAAACGCAGACAATAATTTAAGTTTAATAATTAGTGACAACGGGGTAGGATTTAAGTTAAATGGAAAAGGAGAAAGAAAAACACTTGGTTTATTGGGAATGAAAGAGCGGATAATGATGTTAAACGGAAAGTTTAATGTTGCAAGCGAGCCGGGAAAGGGTACAACAGTTTCAGTAGAAGTTCCTTTACCTTTACCGTTAACAGGTAGTGCCCAGCAATAATATATCTTTAATATCTATTGAAGAAGAAAAATCGGATGCAACCTCTTACTTTAGTCGTTCCTGTATTTATTCAAAAACTCTAAAGGTGTAAGCTTAGTTTTCTTTTTGAATAAACGAAAAAAATAGGAAGTATCTGCGTAGCCTAATTCTTCGGCAATTTCGCAAACAGAATATTTTGAGAACAAAAGCATTCTTTTAGCTTCAAGAATTATTCTTTCTATTATAAGTTCTGATGTAGTTTTATTTACGCATGTCTTGCAGATCCGGTTTAAGTGTTTATCGCTTATGTTAATCAACTGCGCATACTCTTTGGGGTACTTTAAATTTTTAAAATTTGTTTCTATCAGGTCTTCCAGTTTTCTCAGCCTGGACAGGTAATTTTCATTTTGTATGACTCTTTGCTCTGCCGGTAAATAAACTCTCGATAACTCTATATACAGAATATTTACTAATGCACATAGTTTTCTAAATTTCATTAATTTATTCTGTTGGTATTCTTCTGCAATTTCATGGTACATCGCTTCCATCTTTTCAGCAGCTTCATTTTTAAAAAATATCACTGATGGATTAGGAATGCCGGAAAAAAAAGGAAAGTGGTCTATCCTGTTATTAGTATAGTTTAAATCATAGAAGTCTCTGGTGTGAAAAAACACGTAACCCTCTATGTCTTCTGATTGTTTCACGTTATGTACTTGTCCGGGAGCAAGCATAAAAACACTTCCGGAAGTGATTTCGTAATTAGTGAAGTCAATTTGGTAAATGCCACGCCCCGTGGTAACTAATACACTAATGTAATGATTATGCCTGTGAGGTGTAAGTATGAAATGATGATGCTGTTTAAAATGAGAGGTAAGCGTATTTGCATAAAAATCACATGCTGTTCCCAAATATTGATATTGCTCAATACCGTATACAGGTAGTGTTTTCATGGTCATAGGCAAATGTAATACTGCACGTTTACCGTGATTAAGTACATGTCCTTATTGTCCTGAAAAAAGCGTGCTTATTGTTCTAAAGCATTCTTTCTCTCTTATGTCTTTACTATCTGTGCTGGCTTTTCAATTGCTGATAATCCTCCCGGTAAAACATCAATCTTTCCTGTATTTATTCAAAAACTCTAATGGGGTTGCTCCCGTTTTCTTTTTAAATAGACGGGAAAAATAAGAGTTGTCGAGGTAGCCTAATTCTGAGGAAATTTCAGAAACAGAGTATTTTGAAAAGAGAAGCAGTCGCTTTGCTTCAAGAATTATTCTGTCAAAGATCAAGTCAGAAACGGTTTTATTTAAAGTTTCTTTACTCATCCTGTTCAAATGCTTATCGCTGATATTCATCATTTCAGCATACTGCCTGGGAAGTTTAGCTGTTCTGAAACTAGCGTCGATAAGTTCCTCCAGCTTTCTAACCTTAGCAAGATAATTATGATTCTGTTCAACCCGTATATGCACAGGTATATAAACGCGGATGAGTTCAATATAAACGAGGTTTACGAGCTTATATAATTTTTGCGGTCTATATAATTCTTCATCGTTTTTTTTATACTCGGCAACTATCTCTTGGCTAAGAGCTTCAACCTTAGCTGCAACAATATTATTGAGAATTATAACAGGAGAATTATCAAGCAGAAAGAACGGGAAATGCTCAACTCTTTCAAATGCATAATTGATATTGAAGAATTCTCCTGTATGAAAAAAAATGTATCCATCAACGTCTTCAGACAATTTCCAGTTATGTACCTGGCCGGGAGAGATTGTAAAAACAGTTCCCGGCACGATATCGTAGGTATCGAAATCTATTTCATGTACGCCACTTCCTTGTGTAAAAAAAACACAGAGGTAAAAGTTATGACGATGTGGAGCGAGTACAAAAGTATCATGTTGTTTTATATGGGCGGAAAAAGTATTGGCATAAAGCTCTCTTTCATTCCCTATAAACCGGAAATCTTCGATATTATAAATAGGGAGAAGTTTGCTTTTCAAATGCAAAAAATTAAGATAAAGTCTTTATTGTCCCACAAAAAGCGTACTTAATCGCTTGTTGAAGTTATATTTATAGCACCTTTGCAAGCTTTAAAAAAAAGGTTTACAAGAAATGCGGATATTGATTGCCGACGATCACGCTATTGTTAGAAGAGGCTTGCGCGATATTTTACTGGAGGAATTTCCGTTTGCTGAAATTGAAGAAGTAGGTGACTCGGAAGGCCTCATAAAAAAAGTAATTGGGAACGGATGGGATGTGGTTCTTACCGACCTTTCTATGCCTGGAAGAAGTGGTTTGGAAGCGCTTTGCCAAATAAAGCAGTTGCAACCTAAACTGCCAGTATTAATTCTTAGTGTGCATTCTGAAGAACAATATGCCATACGGGCTTTAAAAGCGGGTGCTGCAGGATATTTAAGCAAGAATATGGCTCCGGATGAACTGGTAAATGCAGTGCAACGTGTTGTATCAGGGAAAAAATATATTACCCCCTCGATTGCCGAAAAGCTGGCATCTGCCTTTGATTATACTTCCGATAAATCGTCACACGAACATTTGTCAAACCGGGAGTTTGAAGTGCTGAAACTGATTGCAGCGGGCAAGGCTGTATCTGATATTGCTGACATGTTTCATCTGAGTGTCACCACAATCAGCACTTATCGGGCAAGGATAATGGCAAAAATGAACATGAAAACAAATGCTGATCTTACACAGTACGCCATTGCAAATAAGCTTATTTAATTCGCGGAAAATTTCACTTGTGCTGTGGATGTAGTAGGTATACTACAAACTTTGTTTTTTTTTTACTACCTCAATCTCAAACTCCATTTACAAAACATATGTTATAGCCTGGATAACTTGCGGCTTATTTAACCGTTTTCTAATAAGTATTCTACCGGATTTGTCTATGGAAACAAATAAGTGCTGTTATGATTTTTGTTTGGAAAGAATAGGTGATTTTAAAGTGGGAAATCTTAAAAAACAAAGAATGAAGATTCTTATTGTTGATGATTCACCCTTAATCATTGCAAGAATTATTGAACTTATCAACAATGTAAAAGGGGTTTTCGCTATTAAAACCTGTGGTACTTTTACCGACGCCATTCAATTGTTACAAGAGTTTCAACCCAATGTTATATTATCTGATATTAGTCTACCTGATAAAAGTGGAATTGAATTATTACGGTATACCAAAAACAATTTTCCTTTAGCTATTGTAATTATGGTTTCTAACGAAACTAGCCATTACGCCAGCCTCTGCCTGCAAATGGGTGCGCACTATTACGTAGATAAGTCGAAAGAGTTTGATAAAATACCGGGAATAATCTCTTCCGTTACGTAGAAGCAGACAGTTGATTTCGAACAGGGAGACTTCATACTTGAGCGAATATATTTTTTTGTATTTTCCTTTTACTTCGGGCTTGTAGTATAATTATTACAAGCCTTCAACTTATTGTTCTACAAAACAATTCGCCTTAGCTCTATTTTCTCCCACCTCCCTTTATAGTTCCTTTGTACTATTAATATTAATAAATGGAAGGAAAGCTGAAGGTTTTATTTGTTGAAAGTTCAGCGAATATGTGTGATAGATTAATGGAAGTTTTAGATTCGGCAGTTACTGAAGTTCACTGTACCTCAACTGCAGAAAAGGCATTTGATTTCATTCTTACGAAAAAGCCGGATACTATAATTTGGGGAGTGAAGTACAATTATGAGAACGGGACAAAATTAACGGAATTACGCAAAGAGAATAAACCATTTTCGTTAATCCTTTTGTCCTATTATTATAGCCAGCAGGATTATAAAAATATGGATAGTTATATCAGGCCCGATGCTTTTGTAAATAAGGATCAGGCATTTGAAAAGTTGTCGAAGCTTATTCTTCAGCTAACTGCTTGCAAACAGGAAAACTCTATTTTTTACAAACAAGCTAAAACATATTCAGACGTTTTTCTGACTGATCCTTTGTTTTAGTTTGATGCGATGAATAAAGTCTATAAGCTGTATCTAAAGAATTAAATGATGGAAAGGGATAAAAAAAAGCTCAATTTTCTAATATTGGAAAGTTCAAAAATTGTTGCAGCGAGGTTGGTAGATCTAATTATGCATTTTGAAGAGACGAATGAAATTTTATATGCTCCAACTTTTGATAAGCCTATTAATCTATTGCTTTCAAATAAAGTTGATATCATTTTATGCAGTATTGCATTAACAGATGAGAATGTTGCAAGATTGAACGAATTACGTTGCATATGCCGCCCCTTTTACTTTATTGTGTTATCCAATTCTGTACAGGAGGAATGTTCTAACAAACACCCTAATCTAACTGTCGATGCATTCTTTGTTATGAGCGAAGTGGTTGAAAAATTACCTGATATTATTTCCGAAGCATCATTTGCACTAACAAGGCAAGCCTTGGCTATCAATCTTAACGCAAATACATTATCTGCGGGAAAAACATAATGCCATATAAATTATAAAGCCCCCACAACACCTGAGTAACGTAGGCCTCTGTAAAAGAGGCTTACGCAGGGTTGTAAATTGTCACCCCCCCTCACCGAATTTTCAAATAGAAATGAGCACTTTTGCGCAACCTATATCTGATGTAGAAAATTTGAATAAAGTTAACGACGACCTCTTCAGGATTTTGATTGAATTTAAAGATTATGCAATAGTGATGGTGGATGCCGGTGGTCATGTCATAGGATGAAATCTTGGAGCCAAACATGTGAATGGTTACTCAGGTGAAGAAATAATCGGAAAGCATATTTCTGTATTTTATGCAACAAAAGAAGAACCACCAAATGAGCAATCCTCAATTGATTTAAAAACAGCAAAAGAGACGGGAAGATGTGAATATGAAGGATGGAAAAGTAAAAAGGATGGAAGTAAGTTTTATGCGAATACTGTTGTAACACTTTTACTTAATGAAGATAATTCTTTTAAAGCATTTGCAAAGATTACAAGAGATATAACGATACGGAAGAAGCTTGAAGAAGAAAATAAACTGTTAACCAGCCAATTGGAAGAAAAGGTTGATCAACGAACAAAAGAACTGGCAATTGTAGTGAAGGAATTAGAAGCTTTCTCATATTCAGTATCGCACGATATAAGGCGACCTAGCGAGCAATAAGTGGCTACTCTATGATGCTTAAAGAAGAC
>JAOQAJ010000246.1 GCA_025963675.1 Segetibacter sp. | reverse complement strand
ATGCCCATAACTCTCCCTCAAACAACCTTATCTGGTCAAACATTAGTGAAGCCACATTTCCCAGCTCCTCACTTTTATGCATGGCCATCGCTCCTGCCCGTACCCTTTCCAATGCCGCTTCAATCTTCGCTTCTCTTGCCTGCGCTTCGGCTTGTTTCAAATCAAGAAAACGACGATAAGTCATTTCAAACACTTTTGTAAAACGCACCACCATTTCTTCCTGATCAGGTGTTAACCGCACCTCGGTGACTACCAAAATATATCCCTGCCGGAAATTGAAAGAATGTAACACTACACCTTTGGGCGAGATAGCAAGAAACTCTTCGAGCGTAAAAAGAAAGTTTATACTATTCTTTGCTAAATAGGTATGATGTTCAATAGTAGCTTTCGGGTCAAGTTCTACCACATAAAAGGGCTCCTGTTTTTTCCAGCTCGCCTTTATTGACCCCATCGCCTCCGAATCATGGGGAAGGCCGGTCGGTTCAGGAAGGAGGGTACCATCCGCAGGGCTTGCCGCGTAAATCCATCCGAATTTTTCTTCTTCGTCCATGAGCACATACCCGGTAGTAAAACTTACAATTCCTAACTTAGTCAGTTCCTTGTACAATAGCTCTCCGGCATCGAGTAATTCCTCGCTTTTGTGCATGGCCATAGCCCTGCTGCGTACTCTTTCCAATGCCGCTTCGATCTTCGCTTCTCTTGCCTGCGCTTCCGCTTGTTTTAAATCATTGAAACGGGTATAAGTTAAATCGAAGACTCTTGCAAAGCGAAGCAGTATATCAAAATGTTCAGTCGACAATGGTTCAAGACTTGCTAATGTAAGATTACCAAAACTATTAAAGGAGGCATTCAGATAAACTCTCTCAGGCTCTTTCATACCGGCAATTACAAAATCGGGTAAAAGCGAAAGCTCTGTTTCAACAAACAAAAAATCGTCCCATTCTTTTTTATCTTCTCCTTCCAGTATGTATTGCCATTTATATTCGCGTTGACGCCATGCATTGATGTACGCCAGGTAGGGCTTGTGTTCATGATTTTTTATATACAACCCAATGGGATCAGACGGTGCTTCAGCATTTGCCATCCACCAGGTTGAGCCATTTGTGCCTGTGTTGTAGATCATAATGAGGCAACGGGTAAGTACTATATCAAGCTTTGTGAGTTCTGTAAACACCGTGCCGATCAACTCTTTCAATTCTTCGGATTTTTGCATAGCCATAGCCCTTGCACGCACTCTTTCCAATCCTAATTCTATTTGTGCTTCTCTGGCCTGTGCCTCTGCTTTTTGCAAATCAAGAAAACGGGTATAGGATAAATCAAATACTTTGCTAAACCGCTGCAGGATATCAATATTTTGTTTTGAGAACGGTGCAAGCCCCGCTGCCTGTATAGCGCCGGATTTATAATAAGCTGCAGAGAAAAACACTTTGTCGTGTTTCCGCATTTCATCTTTTACCACCTCTGGCAAAAGAGAAAAACCTGTGTCACTAAAAATAAATTTTTCCCACTTTATTTTTGCATCGCCTTCCAGGCAGTATATCCAATTGGCATTTCTTTCTTTCCATGCTCTAAGCAATTCCTGGTAAAAAGTGTCCTCGTTATACTGAATCACATAGGCATTAGGCTCTCTTGTTACAGGATGAAATATCCATACTCTTGCATCCAAAGTAGCTGGATTGCATGTCCAAATCATACATGTCGAAAGATTGACATCAAGACCGGTCAACTCTACGAATAAAGTTTTTACCAGTTCCTTTAGTTCATCAGAGTTATGCATCGCCATTGCTCTTGCTCTTACTCTTTCCAATCCCAATTCTATCTGCGCTTCTCTTGCCTGTGCTTCGGCTTTTTGCAGATCATTGAAACGGGTAAAAGTTAAATCGAAGACTTTTGCGAAGCGATAAATAATATCCAGACTTTCATTCGGCAATGGTTCAAGTGTATCTGCCTGTAAGCAGCCAAAACTGCTAAAAGAATAATTCAGAAATACTCTTTCTGATTCCATCATGCCAGCTTTAACTTCTTCAGGAAGATGTCTTAATTCAGTTTCATGCAACATTCTGTAATCATCAGATCTTTTTTCATCTCCCATCAACTCATAAATAAACTTAGGAGTTCTTGCTTTCCATTCGCTGATCATTGTTTGATGGCGCGGATGATCAAGAAATTTAATGTAGTAAGAATTCGGTGTTTTATCAATTTCCGAGTTTGCACTCCATACTCCTGAACCAGATGCATCAACATCAAAAATCCAGATAATACAACGAGTGAGAGAAAAATCAAGTTTGCGTAGTTCTTTAAAAACAGTATCCACTAGTTCTGCTAACTCAACTGAATTCTGCATCGCCATAGCCCTTGCGCGAACTCTCTCCAATCCCAGTTCTATCTGTGCTTCTCTTGCTTGCGCTTCGGCTTTTTTTAAATCAAGAAAACGCGTATAGCTTTGGTCGAATACTTTAGCAAACCGCTTTTGAATATCTAATTGAGTCCCGGTCCGTTTTTCCAGGCTCCCCACGCGAATACATCCATGCTTTGTGAAAACTTCAGTGTGTATGATATGGCCTAATGAAAATATTTTGTTTTTGTCTTCTTCAGATAAACATATCAGACCTGTTATATCGTCAAGTACAATTTTAAAATAACTGGTAAACACATCATCTTTAAGTTCCGTGATACGAAGTTCTTCACCATTTATCCAGCCGTTCATAGTACCTTGATGGTGAGGATGATTAAAAAACGTGTCTGATGTCCTGTACGGGCCTTCTCCCCCATAAGCGCCATAAAGCCATATATCATATCCCTTTTTATCTTCGGTAAAGATCATTAGGTCTGCAACCAAAGCATCAAACCCCAGTTTCTGAAACTCGTCATAAATTGTTTTTATTACTTCAAACAATTCATCACTTTTTTGCATCGCCATCGTTTTGGTCCGCACTCTTTCCAATGATGCTTCAATTTCGAGTTCCCGGTTTTGTGCTTCTACGGCTTTTCTTTTATGTTCAAGTTCATCAATAGTTTCCTGAAGCAATACTGTCAGTGCCCTTTTATCTTTTTGTAACCGCTCAATTTTAAAAGCTGCAATTGATAATGTTTTATCAATGCTTTTTGCAGTAGACTGCAAATCATTTTTTTCAGACTCAGTTAATCGGTTTGCATTTTCGGCTAAATCAATTAATGCTTTTAAAGTGTCATTCATGTTAATTAATTTGTTTGATCACACCAGCTCTTTCATCACGACTAAGCAACAGGTGTTGTTATGATATTCATGCTTACCGTTTAGACATTTTCCCATCTCCCCATAGCTAAAGAACCCAACCATGGGTGTGTTCCATACCTGTTGAAGCTGTTCGATTTCTTCGCTTACTAATGGGCCTAATGTTAAGTGCCTTGCAATGCAGGAAAACATGATTATCGCGTCTGCCTGTGGTAATTCCTGATTTTTTATTGCTGTTGCTTCTTCAACAACTTTATCAACAACATCAAAATCGGGCGGCAATGAGAATTGAAACTTTGTTCCTTGTGGTACCGACCCGCCAAAGGTTATTGAACGATCTTTTGGATTAGAAAACATGGAGGCCCTGATGACCGGTTCTGCATCATCACGAAGCATGAGAATAGGAAAAAAAGCTCCTACTTCATTGATAACTGCAGCTTCATCTATCGCTCTTATTCCAGACTCGGTGCCACCTAAGTATTTTAAAAAGACGTCATAAGCTGGCTGATCATCGATTGTATACACCGTTCCCGCTTCACTTTTAGTTATAGTTTTTACTGTACCTACTGCCTTCCATCCACTTGTAGCAAGACCATTGATAGCAATTTTTTCTTCATTAATAATCACTGCCAGTAAACCGCTCTTACTTTGCTTGTTATTTGTAAAGACATAAGCACCCGTTCTTGTAAGATCGTCGCCAGCCTGTGCCCCAAACAGTGTAACCTCGTTTTCAAACTGTTCTTCTATTGCTTTTACAACTATTTCAGCATTGGTAAACATTGTAGCTGCAACTAAGAAAGCAGGTTTTGTAAATGTTTGCTTCGCCGTTTCAGCAATTTCTTTTGCTGCCTCAAATAAAGTTTCTTCAGTAGCTTCTTTAAATTGTATTTGAAAGTAAGATGAACTTATATCGAGAAACATTATTGCAATTGATCCCTTGCCAATATCACGATCAATAAATTCTCCGGCAGTGGTAGCCCCAAAAACAGCAATACCTTTTTGATCAAGCAGATCACAAATAGCTATATGATCTTGCTTTATAGATAGAAATACTATAGCCAATGTTGGTAAAAAACCGTCTTCAACAATTTCTTCAAGTTGGGCAGCTATTTCTTTTTCAGACATTCCCTTAATAGACCTTGCTTTCATTGTTATGTTTTTAATGTTTCTTTTGTCAATTCATACTGGTAACGTAATAATGAATAAAGCTCCTTCTCCTTCAATTGTCTCCACACTTAACTCTCCACCATGTGCTTTTACGATATCATAACTTAGATACAATCCCAATCCGGCTCCCTGCCCTGTTGGCTTTGTAGTAAAGAATGGCTGAAAAATTTTGTCAACAACATTTTGAGGAATGCCAAAACCGTTGTCTTTCACACAAATTTCAACTCCACCTTGTACCTTTTTTGTGCTCACTTCTACAGCCGGCTCATAATTATTTGCACCCAGCCCCAACTTTTTCTTTTTGTCAACAACCGAGTAAAAAGCATTATTAAAAAGGTTAATCAAAACTCTGCCGATGTCTTGTTGTATAACTTCTATTTTTCCAATGTTTTTGTCAAAATCGGGTAATAAGGTTACATGCAATGTTGGGTCTTTAGAGATTAATCCGCTATAACTAACACTAAAATATTTTTCGGTCAAAACATTGATGTCAGTAGGCTCTTTTTTACCGACGCCACTGTTAGAATGTTGTAGCATCGCTTTTACAATCGCGTCCGCCCTTTTGCCGTGGAATTTTATTTTATACAGGTTATCACTAAGATCTGCCATTACTTCATCAGCTTCGGTCTTATTGTGTTCCTGTAAAGTCGTTAATGGCCCGGCCTTTAGTTCTTCCAACAATTCTGCACTTACTTCAGAAAAGTTATTTACAAAATTTAACGGGTTTTGAATTTCGTGGGCAATGCCTGCAGTAAGTTGTCCGAGAGAGGCCATCTTTTCGTTATGTATTAGCTGTTTTTGAGCAGCTTTTAATTCTACAAGCGATTGCTTTAACTCAGCGGTTCTTTCTTCAACTTCTTTTTCAAGAACCACTTTTTGTTGTGCGATCAGCTGACTTCGTTCCATTTCTTTTTCTTTGGCAAGCCGTTCATTTAAAAGTGCCTGTTCGGCATTTTCTTTTCTCAGCTTGTTATAACGATCAAAGAGTATCCACGATAAAATGATTACCAACAACGACACGCATAACAGTTCGATTCGATTGTAATATTGGTTCCAGCCCACTGCAATTTTGCTATTATCGTCGATGTTAATTACATAATTGACCAGCCATACAAAAGCAACAGGCAAACACGCTGCAATGAACTGCCTTGCAGCTTTGTCTTTTTTTCTAACGAATAACAGGAAAGTCACTAAGAGACAAATC
This sequence comes from Segetibacter sp., assembly GCA_025963675.1. GTDB lineage: Bacteria > Bacteroidota > Bacteroidia > Chitinophagales > Chitinophagaceae > Segetibacter. The sequence continues at coordinate 6,937 of JAOQAJ010000246.1, read as the reverse complement.
AGAACCAGCCCTTCTGACCAGTCCCAGATTTTCCATAGCACAGTATCAGTTTTAATGCTGAGATGTGGACCGATAAAGAAGATTGTCAACGCGACGAGAAGCTGAAATAAAACTGAGAACTGTATAAACTTATCCCACTTTTTAAAATGACTAAACGTTTGCAAAAAGTGTCGCTCCATCTGGATGGCAAAGTAGTTTACAGCAACTAGAAAGAAAACATTACCTGCGTTTAAAAGAAATGGATTGTCCCTAAAAAACACGTGAAAGAAAACCGAAGGATATTTGTTGATAGTACCAAATAACAGGCAAAGGGCATAATAAAAATAAACTCGTTCGCGAACTACCAGGAAAAAGAAAAAATTGAAAACAGCAGCGAAAAACAAAAGACCTGTAAAGAAAGATCCGAGAATGGTTTTGAACAAAAACACATCATTGTCAATATAGTTATCGGCTATTATTTTTTCAGAAAAACCAAAACCTACTTCAAGTGGTTTAGGTCTCCATGTTCGATAGTCAAAAACAATTCGTTCGTATACAAAAATTTCTTCGGCAGGGTTGATGGTAAAAGCAATCGCATTAATTAATTTGTATCCGTCACGTTTATTCCATGTTGTATTCTCACCTGTTGTCTGATGTATCCACCTGTCACCATTACCGAGAATATAAAAATCAGCATAGGCACTTTTTTGTTGCAACGCGATGTTGATTGGCTTAGCCAAATCGTTCCTCAGTTTAAAGCGGACCCAAAAAGAGTTTACCGGATAATTTGAATTTTCGTAATTGGCTGAATTTTCCTTAAAAGCATTTGAAAGCGGCGGCGTTGTCACCTTATCAATATTCCATTTACCGGAACTGGTATCTTCAATCATTTGCCAATAGCTCTTGTCAAGCATTTGAAATGTAGCAGTATCATTGTTTATTACATAAGCCGGTGGTGTATATGTTTGTGCAAACAAATGCAGAGGAAGACACAACAATAAAAAGTACAGCTTGGCCATAAATGAATTTTCAATAAAAGAAAACCCGAGTTTATATGAAATACCCAGAAGTGGTTTTTAAAGAAAATCGGACTTTATGTTGTCAGCATCAAAACTTATTTCAACATTGTTGTGTCACTCACTTGTACTATTTTTTCTTTATTCATCTATGTAGCTGTTACTATAATATACTATACTTCGTTTATTGGCAATTCAATTACGAACTCTGTAAACTCACCTTCTTTGGTTTGCACTTTCAATTCTCCACCATGAGCTTTAATGATATCATAACTAAGTGAAAGCCCAAGGCCCGTTCCCTCTCCTGTTGGCTTTGTAGTAAAAAAGGGCTGAAAAACCTTATCTAATATTTTTTGTGGTATTCCCGAGCCATTGTCTTTTACGCTTATTGTAACTCCATTTCCCCCATTAATCTTTGTGAGGCTAGTGCTAACTGATACCAGTGGTTCAAACCCTGCAACTTGTTGCCTCTTTTTTTCAGCAACAGCATAAAAAGCGTTATTAAATAAGTTCAGCAGTACTCGTCCAATGTCTTGCGGAATAACTTTTATTTTACCAATGCTTCCATCAAAATGGGTTTCTAAAGATGCATTAAACAATTTGTCTTTTGCCTTTATACCATGATAACTTAATTGCAGGCTTTCCTCAGTAAGAATATTTATATCTGTAGATTCCTTTTGTCCCGTGTTAACCCTTGAGTGCTCTAGCATACCCTTTACAATACTATCAGCACGTTTGCCATGGTAATTTATTTTTTGTAGGTTTTGCTGAATGAGCTCAGCAAGTGTAATGGCGTCTTCTCTATCGCAATTCTTTAATTCTTTTTGCAGTTCTTCAGACAACTCAAAGCTTATTTCAGAAAAATTGTTTACGAAGTTCAACGGGTTTTGAATCTCGTGCGCGATGCCGGCGGTAAGTTCGCCGAGAGAAGCCATCTTCTCTTTTTGTACTAACTGTAACTGGGTAGAATTAAGCTGCTGAAGAGATTTTTGCAGTTCGTCTTTTTGATGCGATAGCTCAACCGTTCTTTGCTGTACACGTTTTTCTAATTCAATATTTTGCTGTGTAAGGTTTAGTTGTTGCTCTTCATGCAGTGCGTGCAAATCTTTATGATACTGAAGCTTCTTGCGCTGGCTAATAACAAACGAAATAAGAAAACAGGTAAATAGAATGACCATTGCAGAAATGCCAATGATAACTCTATACTGTATATTAACGTCTATTAGTTCCATAAAATGCTTTAGCTATAAAAAGGCAAAAAATGATATATGCTACATTATGTATATTCCACATTCTACTTGTCATTCGCCGGTCCTCATACATCATCGGAACATAAAACAAAAACACAAAAAAGTTAACGACCACGAAGAGTGCCAATCCTGTTATTATCCAAAATTCGGGTCCGTTTGTACTAATGTCATCTTCTTCTCTCAATTCAGCCAGGTAATATAACATACAATAGACTAATAAGAGATAAGCCTCTGATGACAATAAGTTACCACTTAAATGATCGGGGAAAAAGAAATCCTCAAAGAAAATAAAATTAATAATAATAAAAAGTATTGATACGAAAGGAAGTACGTTCCTTATTGTTCTAAAAGAGGGCTGGTTGAGGATTATAAAAAAGTAGCTAAAGCACCCGAACCTTACTACTGAGTGGATATTGTAGATCGGGTTGTTGCTTTGTAACCAATCCGGAAAATGCATGCTTTTTTTGAAGTCGGCAATAACATCAGCAAATAGATTAAGCGCAAGTGCAGCCACCAAATAGATGATTACTGGCGTTACAATACCCGGTTGTTTCTTACGAAATAGTAAAACAGCTAAAGGTATGAGCAATGCCCATACCTCAGACCAGTCTAAAATAAATTGAAGGGATTTACTCATCCTTAAAATGCTTCACGCGGAGGTGATGGATTAGCCTCAGTGATCCGATTGGGAACGAGAGCATCTTTATCTTTATTAAGCGAAGGCGAGCCAGCTATTGTATAAACAACATGCTTCAGGTTTGCGTTTCCGTTATTTTCAATTTTATTGTCAGAAACGATCTTCGGAATAAACAAAATATAATTGTAGTTTGGATCATTGTGTTGGCTAGTATTAATTTTATCCCTAAGAGCCTTAACAGATTTTTTATCCAACTCCACGCCACCTAAATCAACATCCACGTTATGTAGCGTTGTATCAATAATGTTTTCAGGAGTTTTCTTTAAAAGAACCTCTTTGCCTAAATCAAACTTTTTATTGCCCGGTTTTCCCGCCCAGGCGCGTAGAAGCAGAAAGCCAGCTTTATCGTGGGTGAATTGAAATACAACTTTTTCGTGCCCTTTCAACGAATCGAGCAAATCTTTTAACTCAGGGTTGGCGGTAGTATTTACAAGATAGAGGCGATAGAGATTTTCGCTCATACTATCCGCTCTGGCGAGGGTGCCTTCGGGTAAGATACGAGCCTGTTCAGCACTATCGCCATTCACATTACCACCTTCATTATTTTTATTATTGTTGCACGATAAGGCAGCAAAAGATAACAGAATTAAAGCGGAAGTTCTTATGACTGCCGCGGGTTTAAAATTAATAAAGGCTTTTTTCAAAGAGATTAGTGCGTGCATGTGGGTTACAGTTGATTAAAGGAAACGGAAATAAATAAATCCTTTCTAAAATATACCCGATTTCTTAATTTTCAAAGCTTTTGATAAAAGGCATTAAATAAAACACTTTGCAGGTTTAATCGAACAGTTGTCTGAAAGCACCTTTTAATAAAGATTCTATCCCTGCTTCTTGTAATAATTAAAAGTTTTAATGTTACTTCTTGCATTTGAATTTAAAATTATGTTTCTTGTGTCCTTGGTTATATGGTAGAAACAAAGGCTTAAAGAATTGAATCATTCAGGCCAACCTCGCGGGCTTTGAAATTAAACCCTAATGAAAATGAAAAAAATTCTACCCATTTCAATTGCGCTTATATTTTCAGTCTCATCAATTATCACTTTGGCGCAACCTCCATTAGAAAATTATTACATTCTCACTTTAAAAGGCAGTATTGTAAAAAATGCTATTAATAACTCCGCATTTTCTTTCTTTGATTTCACTTTTAGCCCACATAGTACTGGTAAATACATTTTAACAGGATATGCAAAAGATGCAGACGGTAAACAATTAGGAACATTGATTTCATTAATTCCTTCGACGACACACCCTGCCAGACCTTTTAAAAATATGCAAAAGGGACATTTATACTTGCCTCGCACTACCATGAACGCTCAAAGCGTAGATGGAACAGAAGATTATATTCTTACCCCGAAAAAATGTAAGGATAAATCAGGGCAGTTGGTGGACTATGTAAGTTATCGCTTCAGCAATAAAGTCTCAACAGAAACCAGTTTCATGCCTGGCAGCGCACTTAAGTCATTCGACTTAAATCCTTCTCCACCTTATTAGATTTAGAGGAAGTAGTTTATAAAAGTTATTTAATCCTTTGCTAAGCCTTTAATTACCACATTACCCGTTCCATTTGGGTTGCACGGATAGGAAAACTCTTTTTCCAATTGTTTTTTATTTCCAATCGTTTCGTAAAATTCATCAAAGTATTTCTGTGTGGCTTTTATATAACGAGCATCCAGTAAAGGGCAATTGGCGTAAAGACTATAGATGTCTTTTTTCAGACGCTTAAACAAAGAAATAACTTCCGCGAATTCTTTCATATCAGTAACACAATATCCACGATAACGACGTTCGAGAACAGAATACATTTGAAGGGCCTCAGCCGGTTTTGCATATGGAGCATTCACGAGACCTGAGTGATCAAAATCGTAAGGAACCGTTGTAGGAACCGCGGCAGAATCATGAAGCAATACTTTTATGTTTTGCTGGTATTGAACAGACCAATCCGTATTACCAATAAGATATTCAAATACAGCCATGGTCAAAAAGTTATCGGGGTCTGTCTGTTCAGGTTTCAGCATTTTCTTGTCTACTAAAACAGAATGATTTCTTTTCGCCATGCGCTGTTCTTCCTCTAGCAATATGCCGTAAAAGACAGAAGGTTTTTTCTTTTTTGCATCTTCCAACTGAACCCGTACTAACCGCGCTTTGAAGCTTTTAGGCGTTACTAAATTATACAACCTGTAAACCATCCACTCTCGAATAATGTATTCTTCGCCCTGGCAAGGCATGACTAATTTCAGTTTCGATTGATCTTTAAAAACAGAAGTTTTAAACTTTTCCGTCTTTGGAAATTGCAGCATGATAGGTGGGTACAAACAATTACCCAATGTCTTGCGAAAGTGTCCCCTTGTTTTGGCTTGAGCAGTTATAGAGACTTCGCTGCTATCGGTCGCTGTGTAAGAAACAACTAAAGGATGATATTTAACCTTTTCACCCCGGTCGTTGAACAATTCTTTAAAATTGCCGCTTAATTTAATATTCAATACTTCCTCCGAATCAAATAATCCCTTTTCAGAATCCGTATCATAATCTTCCTTACTGTATAACGTGGTTTCGGAAAATGCACTACTTGAAGCAATTAAAATAATTGACAGTAAAAGCTTTTTTAATGTAAAATTTTTATTGCTCATGAAAAAAGACCTTTAAGAAAGTGAAGTTCGCCAGTTCGTAATACCAGCGGCGAAGATGAGTCATAGGAGCAACAAAGACAAAGCCACAGTAAACGTGCATGTCTTAATACCAAATTTACAACAAGAGATAAAGGAAGGAAAATTTTTTGACAGATTCTACTAAAACAAATATTAGAAGCGCAGGTAATTACAAAACAGATTATTGGAGTTTTGGATTAGGATAAGAATCGGCATTTTCGATGTCAGAACCATCTAAGCAAGTAAAATCCTTTTCAACTAAAACAGTTATGGTTTTTCCTTTGCCGGTTTCTATTTTTTCTTCAAAACCTACCATATCAGTTGCGGTCCATTTTTCCCTAATTGTTTCCGGCACTTCTACGCTAACGGCATTTGGCGACTTTGAAATATTGAAAACATTGCCTGGTGAGGCTAATAACGTAAAAGAAAGGGTATCATCCGGAGCAAATCCAAACGCAGTTACTTGTGAAACTCTCCCTTCTTGCCTAAAGGTTTTTACCTCTGACTGTTTTAAGCGAAAACGAATATTATTGCCTGAAATCCTCACTTTCATATTTCAAATTTAATCACTGACCTTGTAACAAAATTATGAAAAACAAGCCCAGGCTTTTTGATTGCTTTTTTTTTAAAAACTCAATTATTTTGCAACTGCAAGCTTTCGAAATCTACCTCCACAAAATCTTCCTTCGCCGCTTCGCATAAAGGACACCGATAAGTTTTAGACAGATCACTAAAACTCGTTCCGGCAATAATATTGTTTTCAATATCTCCGAAAGCTTCATCATAAATGCTAAAACAATTTTTACATTGATAAACAACTTGGGCAAGTGTCTTTTCCACTATAGTATTTGATGGCTTATTAAGCGTTTCCAGGGAAACGGATTTTTCTTTGCTTTCCAACTCGTAAAAGTGCTTGCATAGCGAAACAAGGTATGTTCCCAAATGGTCCTTTTCAACGTCCTTTCTAAAACTGATTAAGTTGGAAGTATTGGGATTAAAGTCAGCGGTATATAAAATTTCAAAACGTTCTAATGCTTTTAAGCGCCCGGGGTTTCTGACTTCCTGTTTCCTCACAACCACAGACCCGAGCATGCTTGAAAAAAGTCTTGTTTTTACAGCAAAGCTCAACCCGTAGGTGCGAACATCTTCTTTGTCGAAATACCGGATGATATGTCTTTTCAGCTGTAGGCCATCTTCGCAATTGTCTTCAACCTGCCAGTTCAATTCATTAGCCGCATGTCGTACGTTAATCCGGTACTTACCCAGCACATAATCCCACAAATTTCTTTCGCCGGTTTCGATCCCCTTTATGATAATGCTTTTCCAGGGCGTTGTATATATCTGACCAAT
>JAOQAJ010000166.1 GCA_025963675.1 Segetibacter sp. | reverse complement strand
ACTGTTTCAAACAATTGCCGGTTAAGGTTTGCACCCACCGAAGCGAATATGGTAGAAGTATAATTGAATACGATGTTAATGCCGCACAGTTGCTGAAACACCGCAAGTGTAATTCCGACCAACACGGCTGGACGAACCGCCTTTTGAAATACCGCAGCATACGACTCCTTTACCGCCCCAATAAGCGAATGTTTAATATCTGTCATTGTGCTTTCTGCAAATGCCGCGTCTCCTATTTTCGTCAACACGGCTTTTGCCTCTTCCAGCTTATTGGCTTTTGCCAGCCAGCGGGGGCTTTCAGGCAACCATAATACACCTAAGAAAAATATTAAAGAAGGGATGCACCCTAGTCCAAACATCCATCGCCACGAATCAGGACCGTTGTCTGATAAGGCATAGTTTACGAGGTTGGTAACGAGGATCCCAATCACTACGGTTAACTGGTTAATAGCCACATTGCGTCCTCGAACATTTGCCGGTGAAATCTCTGCTATGTACATAGGGCTTAACATCGATGCCATGCCTACCCCGATGCCCGCTGCAAAGCGCATAACTAAAAACACAGGAAGTGATGAAGAGAAAGCCATTCCGAGGGATGAAGCAGTAAAGATGAGCGCAGCGGCTATTAGTCCCGGTCTTCGGCCAAGCCGTTCTGAAAGCTTGCCTGCAATCAGGCAACCAACGATGCAACCGAGGGCAAGAGTACCTGTTAAAAATCCTTCCCAAACCGGTGTCAGCCCAAACGCTGTCCTTAAAAAAGGCAGAGCGCCCGATATAACAGCAAAATCAAAACCAAATAAATATCCTCCTAATGCCGATATAAAGGAGATTCCAAGAATGTATTTGCTGTTGTAGGAAGTCGTGGTTTTCTCCATTTTATAATATCTGCAAGCTGTAGTTTGAAAAGGATAAAAGCTGTCCTTTTTATAAATTTTATATAGAGTTGGTTGAATAGGACAGTTCTGCCTGAATTAAAAAATCAATCATATTTACATGAACTCTTGCCCCAAAATGGTTCACATCCCCTGAAAGAACCTCGTTAAAATATTGTTCTGCTTCGTCGTAGTTCTTTAAGCCGAGGTTACCGAGACCGATTAGGTAAAGACAATGGAGTTTGTTTTTAAGATCCAGGTCCTGGTCAAAAACCAACAGGTCGGGAAGGGAAACAGCAAAATAATCTATGTGAATAGTATCGTTTAAATGCTCCTTGCCGAATTGTATAAGGCGATTACATATTTTGGTTGCTTTTTGTTGGTTATTCAGTTTTATCCATGCCAGGGCCTGGTAAAATATTTTATCAGGCTGGGCATCATTATAAAAGATTGCCTGCACAGGCTCGCTAATACCAATGGTTGCTTTTTCAAAGCATGCTGTGGCTTCCTCTTTTAATCCCATTCCCTCATAAGTACAGCCTTGCAGGTAGTGAATGTCATTTTCCTGTGTTCCATATAATTTTCCTTCACCAAGATTGTGCGGGTATTGCTCTGTGCACTGTAGCAACTGAAGGGCCAGGTGATAATCCTTTTCTATCAATGCTTTCTTTGCCAGTTCAACGCCCGCTAGCAGGTACTGGCCTACTACTTTACCTTCACCGCCTTCCCATGGATGAAAATGCCTGGAGGCAAGAAGTTCTTTTGCCGCTTGATATTGCCCAAGGTTATTCAATAACGTAATTCTTTCCAGGAATAAATCGTCACGGTCTTCTACAAGGGTTGGATATTTTTGGAGAAATGCGAGGCGTTCAGCAACGGCCTTGTTCATCTTCTTGTATAACTGATCCAATTCCATCAGTACCCTTGCATCGCTTGTATCGAGATGAAATGCTTTTTCAAGGCAGGACTCCGCCTCATTTATACGTCCGAGTTTATTATGATAAGCAAGGGAAAGATTACGGTAAACAGTGGGGAAGTGACCATCTAACTTAATTGACTTTTCGAAGTTGTGGATTGCTTCCTTATACTGTCTTTTATCATACCAGAAATTGCCAAGATAATAAGGAGCCTTGGCATCTTCAGGGTTTACTTTCATGGCAGTTTCCAAAACAGCTACATCTTCTATACGATGAGGGAAACAATAGTCAGGTTTCATGGAAGCAGCTTTTTTAAAGTACAGAAGCGCCTCACCCTGTTGTAGCAATTTGGCAGAAAAAAAGCCGAGATAATAATAGGCCATAGGATAAACTTCCTCCTTATCCATTATATAGATCTTTAAAAACTTAATCGCTTCCTCGTATAAGCCTGCCGCAGAATAATCCAAAGCATACTCAATGTAATTATGAACATAATCACGCATCAGGTGCTTTAATTCATCCAGTGCCAGAGCGCCTTCATCTGCATTATTGTCTTGCAGTAAAAGAAGATACTGTTCAAACCTGCATCCATAATTGAAAGGATCAATTGCAATAGACTCTTCAACCAGTAGTCTTGCTTTGTCCACCTCCTTATTTTTGCGAAGCATAGCGGTTTGTAAATGTCTTACCGAATGGCTATGCCAATTTTTTACTAAAGATTGTTCTGTAAATATCAGCGCTTCTTTATATTTCTTCTTAGTACTGGCAATCCTGGCCAAAGCAAAAAAAGCAGCATGTTTCCAGGCATCGTTCCAGGTGCTTTTATAAAAAGCATCATACGCCTGATCCTGCCTGTCCTGCATCTTTAATGCACAGCCAAGGTTATAAAAAGGTTCTCCATCATAAGGATTTGGATTACGCATGGCTAAGGTATCTATAGCCTTTCTGAAGTAAGATTCAGCTTTTACAAATTGCGCTCTTCTTAAATACCATAAGCCCAAAGCATTATTATTACGGATATCATTTTCATCCCTGCGGAGTGCCTCTTCATAGTAATCAGTTGCAGAAAAAGTGGCATGTCTGTATTGTTCAACATGCAACCCGTTCAGGTAAAGCAATTCGTTTGTTTCTATGTCTTTCGGCGCCTTTGCAGCTTCAGCCGGTTGAGGAATTGTTTTCTGAAGGTTTTGTTCCTGCACAAAATCAACCAAAATGCATCCCGCCTCATCTTCTACAACAACTTTTAATGTATCGATCCCGCCTGCTTTCAGCGGTATTATCTCGTCAAAAACCTGAGCAGGGGAAAGATTCGTAATGACTTCAAATAAAATAGTAGTGTTATTATACAGAACGATTTTAGCGTTGACATAAATGGCAGTGGCATACACTTTAATGGTTGCATCGTTATTATCCACTTCAAGGTTCAGCATTGCTTCTTTAGTAGCATTTTTTACCAGGCCCACCTTGCTGTAAGGCATAAAATACTGGGTGAATATTTTTTCCTCCTGTGGTTGTATCCACGAAAAGTCCGGCTGGTTATTGGTGAACATGCCGGTCATTAATTCAATAT
>JAOQAJ010000156.1 GCA_025963675.1 Segetibacter sp. | reverse complement strand
AGTTGCTGAAGTTGTTTTAATGGAAGAATAAATTACTTCGGTTCCTTCTATTACCTTTTGAACGTTGACTTCTAACACAGCAACATTCGCTTTATCTTTATAATCAACTGTTAGTTTAATCTTCTTATTACCAAAAGTGATGGTCTTACTCCTTTGATCATTTTTTATGATCACCTGAGCAATGCAAATATTTGGCAGATTAATAAATGAGAAAGTGAGAAAAAATCCAAAAGCAATCGATTTTCTTACAAGCATATAAGACCGGTATTTTAAATATTTCCATCCAATCCGTTCAATGCAATAAATCCAGGTTCTACACTGTTCGTGCTTTTTTCAGAGCTGTTTTTCCAAACTTATTTTTCACATCGTCAATCGCTTTATACAAATCATTCTTTTTACCGTCGTCAAATAGACTGGCCTGTACTGCATGATTTGTAAGTTCGCTTAGCCTAACACCTAACAGCCTTACAGGAGTGCCTGCTTTATATAGTTTATGAAAAAGATCTTTAGCAACGTTTATTAGTTCATCATCGCGGTGGGTATAATCAATTGCCACCTGCTTGTTGAAAGTACTAAAATCACCATACCGAATTTTAACGGCGATGCATCCGGCAAGCTTTTCATCCTGCCTTAGCTCATATGCAACCCTTTCTGTCATCCTCACAAGTTCCTTTAGCAAAAAGGAAAGATCAGCAATATTTTCCTGGAAGGTATTTTCTGTAGAGATAGATTTTGCTTCATGATACGACGATACTTCACCGGTATGGATGCCTTGTGACTTATACCACAATTCAACCCCATATTTACCAAGCGAACGTTCTAATTCGTTCATCGAAAATTCGCTTATATCTTTTATTGTTTTAATGCCTAATGATAACAACGTTTGATACGTTTGCTCACCTACTCCTGGTATTTTATTTACTTTCAATGGAGCTAAAAACTCTTTTTCAAACCCTGGTGCCACCTGGATATATCCATTAGGCTTGGCTTCATCGGTTGCAATCTTTGCAACCATCTTATTGCTTGCAAGTGCAAAAGAAATCGGTAATTCTGTTTTATCAATAATTTCTTGTCGCAGATCAATCGTCCATTTATACGGATCAAAGTATTTATCCATCCCCGTCAAATCGAGGTAAAATTCATCAATTGATGCTTTTTCAAACAATGGCGCTTTTGACGCAATTATCTCGGTTACAATTCTTGAATATTTGCTGTAATCTCCCCGGCTACCGCCTAACACAATTGCATGCGGACAAAGCTTTAGCGCTTTTTTCATTGGCATGGCACTATGTATTCCAAACTTACGGGCTTCATAACTGCACGCTGCTACAACCCCTCGTTCGCTATGACCACCAACCAGCACAGCCTTGCCTTTTAACGAAGGATTTTTTAAAACCTCAACAGAAACAAAAAAGCTGTCCAGGTCGAAGTGAGCTATATACCGTTGCTGGGTTTGCATTTGAAATACTAAGGTAGAAAAGAGGAACGTAATTGTGGGTTAGTTGAACGTTATATTGTTAACACGTTAATAAGAAGGCGGTCTCATCGTACCAAAGTCTTCTTTTGAAGGAATGGTTTTTCAACAAAATTCCACGATAGAAAACCAAGTATTGTAGCAAGCAAAGCAGAAATGGCGATATGAAACCATACATTGATTGAATAACCAAAATAAGAGACAACAAGTTGCTGAATTGGAAAAGCGTAGAGGTAAATACCGTAAGAGAAATCGTAGCCTTTTAAATTGACAATGGCTTTGGATGTTCCGATGATAATGAAGCAATAAGCGAAAAAAACCGAAATGGTAATTGATTCCAAAAAAGTATAAACAGTTGCTAAAGCTATAGCCATTAAAATATTAGCATAAAACCACTTAAAGCGAATGTCATCTTTAAAAACATAGAGAAGTGATCCGAGATAGAAATAAGTTCCGAAAGTAAATATGCCATACAAATCAAGCCCGTTAACATGAAAGCTATTTAGAACAGTTGTGTATACTCTTAAAGCTTCAAACAAAATAAAACATGACAGGTATAGCCACTTCCTCGCAACAATATGCCATGCACCTAAACACAAGACAATATAACATTCAACCTCAATAAGAATAGTCCATAAAGATGCATTGACGGTGTTTTCTTTTAGATTGCTGAAAACTCCGGGCAGATAAAATTGATTAATAACGAGGGTTGAATTTTTAAAGAGATAAGTCCAGGTTTCTTTATTTAACAGGTAGTCTTTTAGGTCCAGGTCTGTTATTGCGCATCCTAATAAGATACAAAACAAATTAGCCACAACAAGGGCGGGAAATATTCTTAATGCCCTTTTCCATAAATAATGCTTTAAAGAGTCGGAGTTGAATAAACTTTGAGTAACCAGGAAACCACTGATCGTAAAAAAAACAGACAAGCCAACGCCACTAAAAATGATGTTCTTTCCATTATACCAAAGTGCCGGCTGTTCGAGTGGCTTTTGAAGGACTCCGAAAGAGTGTGAGATTAACACAAAGTATGCAGCGAGTAATCTTAGCAGGGTGAAGTTATTTTTATTGTCCCTGCTTTTATTAAGATCGGATCTATTCAAACTTTATTTTTTGTAGCCATCATTTGTTTTAAATCAACTCCGGTTGTGTCACTCACTTGTACCTACCGTGTGTACTCATCTTTTTTCTCAAAACAATAGAACACGGATGACACCGATCAAACTGATAAAAACCAACTGGTTCAGGTTTTCTTACCTGGGTAATCTGCCTAATCCTCTCAATCTGTGTTATCCGTGTTCCAAAAAAACTTG
>JAOQAJ010000148.1 GCA_025963675.1 Segetibacter sp. | reverse complement strand
AAATAAAAGGCGCTTTGATAATGACGGCGAAACGGTGTACGATATACAAAAGAAGATTCAGCAGGCGTATAGAAACGGTGACCTCGATTTGATGGATTCTCTCCAAAGCATAACCAGTAATTCAACTGCTTTCGCTGAAAAGTTTTTGTATGTGCGTAACGACATAAAGGCTAATTCAATTGATACAATTCTGAAAAAGCGCAGCCTTTTTGTGGGGGTTGGCGCCGCTCACTTGCCCGGACCGAGAGGGGTAATAGAACTGTTGCGTAAAAAAGGATACAAGCTTAGGCCTATTTTTATGCAGGACAGGGATGCTTCTCAAAAAGAGGAAATTGACAAATTGAAAGTACCTGTAAGTTTCAGGCAGGAGACAACGCAGGATGGTAAGATTGAACTGCAATTGCCGGGCAAACTATATAAGAGAGAAGATGCAAGAGGAAATGAAAGCTGGCAATATGCTGACATGAACAACGGCTCTTACTACATGCTCACCAGGGTTCGAACCCACGCGGCAATGCTTGGTCATAACGAAAAGGTTGTATTAAGCAAAGTCGACAGCATGTTGTATGAGAACATTCCTGGCAGAATTTTAAAAAAGACGGCAATCAATAAAAATGGTTACCATGGTTACGATATTACAAACCGCACCAGGCGCGGAGATCTTCAACGGTACGAAATATTGGTAACACCATTTGAAGTGCTTGTTTTTAAAATGAGTGGAAGCGATAATTACGTAGAAGGAAAGGAAGCTGACTTGTTTTTCAATTCTATAAAAGTAAAGCAGGTGCCGGTTAATAAGTGGGCTGCTTTTGAGCCGGTACAAGGCGGTTTTACTGTTAATTTTCCAAAAACTGCAAACGAGGCGTATAATAGAAATTCCGGGGATGGTACGGGCAGATGGGAATATGAATCTTTTGACAATGGCAATGGAAACGCTTATATGGTTTGGAAGAAAAGCCTTTACAACTTCAATTTTATTGAAGAAGATACTTTTGATCTTGGGCTGATAGTTGAAAGCTTTAAAACATCAGGAATTATAGATAAACAAATATCCAGAAGACCCGGTGTTCAAAAAGATGGTCGCTATCTTGGAAGTAAATTTTTATTGAAAGATGGCTCTTACATTACCTCCAGGGTCTTTATAAAAGGCCCGCATTATTATTTACTCGCGGTTAAGAGCAGGGATAAAAAGAGCGATTTTTCCAAATTCTTTAATTCATTCAGGTTTACCGCTTTTAAGTATCCCAAACCTGAACGCTATATTGATTCCACATTAAAGCTCGAAGTTGTTACTCCTGTAAAACCCAATGTTGATAATGTTTTAAGATCGTGGATGGAAAAAGCAGGAAACGATGCGATACCAGGCACTGATGTTTCTTACTCCGGTTGGCCCAAAAATAAAACCGGCATCTTTAAAAGCGACTCAACAGGCGAGAGTATTTTGGTCACTGTTCAAAACTTTCCAAAATATTATTATAGTCGCGACTCCGTAAAGTTCTGGCGCGAAAAACTGGATGAGAAAGAGACCGGAAAAGACATGGTTTTTAAGAAAAAGCAATTTTTTACTGTAAATGATTCTTCTTGTGGTTACCATGTTGTTTTAACTGATACAAATTCGTCGCGTTGTATAAAATCTACCTATTATTTAAAAGGCAGTAATTTATATAAGTTTTCTACTTTGTCAGATACCTCTGCAGCTGAAAGCGAATTTGTAAAGACTTTTTTTGCAACAGCGAAGCCAATTGAAAAAAAGATAGGACCTTCTGTTTTCAACGCCAAGCTAGATGTTTTCTTTGCTGACTATGCAAGCAAAGACTCTGCGGTAACAAAATACGCCAACCAGGCAATTCCAAGTATTTATTTTGGTAAAGATGGTTTTGAAAGAATAGCCGGTGCAATCAATAAACTGAAGTTTGGAGATAAAGATTATTTTGAAACTAAAGCAAAGTTTATAACGGAGCTTGGGTATATCGACGATACTTCAGTAAGTAAAAAGGTAGTGAGTTATCTAAAAGAATTATACGATAAAAGTACTGATACAAGTTCTTTTCAAAACCCGGTGTTAACTTCTTTGGCAAGATTGCAGACCAAAGAGTCCTTTAATTTATTGAAGAAATTATTGGTTCAGGATCCGCCGATCTTTGATGACTCTTATGAGTATGGCCGCCTATTCACTCAATTCTCTGATACATTACCATTAGCAAAAATCCTTTTTCCTGAAGTATTACAATTAGCGTCGCTCGAAGATTATAAGCCTTTAGTTAACGGACTTTTAAAGTCGATGGTTGATAGCGGCTATTTGAAAGCAAATGATTATGAAAGTTATTTCAGTAAATTATACTTTGACGCTAAAATCGAATTAAAGAAGCAGCAGAATAAAGATGAAAAATTGCTTGATGGAGATAACGATGATGATACTCCGGAAATTGACGATGATGAAGTGAATTATAGAATGGTCTATTCAAAAAATAATAATAAATCGCCTGTCTCATCTCTTGAGGATTACACGGTTTTATTAATGCCTTTTTATGATAAAGTTCCTTCGGTCGCAAAATATTTCGATAAGCTTTTACAATCGAAAGACCCGAATGTACAGTTGATAGCAGCGAGGTTAATGACTGAAAAAAATAAAAAAATTCCAGATAGTCTTTTTGCTTCTTTAGCTGCGCAGGACAAGTATCGGGCAAAGTTGTATTCAATGCTAAAGAAGATAAACAGGACAGACCTCTTTCCTTCAAAATATAAAAGCCAGGAAATTATAGCGAAAGCGTTATTACTAAAGGATAGGAAACACAAGGAATTTGCAGCAATAAAAATGGTTGATAAAAGGGAGCTTCAGGTAAAAGGAATGAAGGGTAATGTGTACTTGTTTAAATATAAGATGAAGCCAGGGGACGATTGGCGGATTGGCATTAGCGGACTGCAACCATTAAATACAAAAGAGGTAAGCACGGCCGGAGGTTTAGTGAAGTTAACTGACAAAAAAATAAAACTCTACGAAGATGAAGCGGGGCAATTCGACGAGCAGTTAAAACGGCTTCTTTTTGCCCAACACAAAAGTGGCCGCCGTTTTTTTGAACGCTCTAATGTGTGGAATTTTGCAGATAATAACTTTGAAGACTAGTTCGTTTTTTCAGACCCTTTGAAAGCTGTATAAAAAAGTTCGTTAAATACCAGCAACGGTTTTTTATAGCGACATCGTTGCGTCGCAATCACTTCATCTGAATATCTTTTCCCATCTGCCAACGGTGCAGTTGTACCTAATTGAAATGATTAATTAAATTAACTGAAGAGTTAAGGATTTCCCATCGCAATTCCTTTCGGTATACTTGCTATAAGATTTTGGGTGTACAGTGTTTTCGGATGTAGATATAATTCTTCTGCATTGCCTGTTTCTATAATCTTGCCTTTATTCATTACCATTATTCGATCGCTAATGTATCGGACTACTGACAGGTCATGAGATATGAATATTGAAGTAAACCGGAATTCTTTTTTTAGATCATTCAGTAGGTTGAGCACCTGGGCCTGCACACTTACGTCAAGTGCAGATACACTTTCATCGCAAATAATAAATGCCGGGTGAAGAGCAAGTGCCCTGGCAATGACAATTCTCTGGCGTTGTCCCCCGCTAAATTCGTGTGGATACCGGTGGTAGTGCTCTGGTTTTAAATTCACCTTTTCAAGCAGTTCTATCACCTTTTCTTTTTTCTGCCGATTATTTTTAGCCAGTCCGTGCACTTTTATTGGTTCACCTATTGCCTGGCCAATTGTTATTCTTGGGTTCAGCGATGAGTAAGGATCCTGGAAGATGATCTGCATATCTTTTCGCATACCTCTCAAAACATCTTTCTGTGCTTTAGCCAGATTCTGCCCTTTAAAAAAGACGTTGCCTTCTGTGGGTTTTATCAACTGCAGTATACTTCGTCCCAAGGTGCTTTTTCCGCAACCAGATTCGCCTACCAGCCCAACCGTCTCACCTTCGTATAATTCAAAACTAACATCATCAACAGCTTTGATAAACTCTGTTGACTTTCCAAATAATCGATGCTTTGCCGGAAACCAAACTTTTAAATTTTGCACTGACAACAATGGCTGATTAGTGTTAGCGATTATCGTTTCCTGAGGTCGATCCCGTATTTCCAGCTTTTCATGGATGTCTTTAAGTTTGCCATCTATAAAATCGCTGACAATAGGTAGTCTTTCACCTTTCTCGTGTAATGCCGGGCGGCAAGCAAGTAATGCTTTTGTATACGGATGTGTTGGATTTTTATAGAGTTCAGCAGCCAATCCTTCTTCAACAATATTGCCTTTGTACATGACGATGACCCTATCGGCAACTTCGGCAACAACTCCTAAATCATGAGAGATGAAGATGACTCCTATATTTTTTTGTTGTTGCAGATTTTTAATTAGCTGAAGGATTGTTTTTTGCACGGTTACATCAAGTGCGGTAGTAGGTTCATCACATATAAGCAGTGAGGGATTGCAGCTCATTGCCATTGCAATCATAACCCGTTGCTTTTGTCCGCCACTCAGCTGGTGAGGATAGCGATTATACATGAGTGCAGGGTTTGGTAGTTGCACGCTTTCAAATAATTCGATCGTTTTTTTCCTTGCCTCGTCATGCTGCAATTTTTGATGCAGCACAATTGCTTCCATTACCTGGTTGCCACATGTATGCACAGGATTTAATGACGTCATCGGCTCCTGGAAAATCATTGCGATTTCATTTCCCCTGATATTTCTGATGATATCAGAAGATGCCTTTAAAAGATTGATCTCTCTGCCTTCTTTATCAGTAAACCAAATTTCGCCTTTTGCGTACACTGCCGGCGGTGTCGGAAGCAGTTGAAGTATGGATAAAGATGTAACTGATTTCCCTGACCCCGACTCTCCAACTATTGCCACAATCTCACCCCTTTTTACTTCTACAGAAATATCCTTTACTGCAGTGGTTGTTGTTCCATCTGATGTAAAGTCTATTTGCAGGTTTTGTATGGAAAGAAGATTAGTCATTGTTGATCATCTGCCATGAAGCATAATTATACTTTTCATTGCCGCTTATAGTAAAAACTGTACAAGTGAGTGACACAACGATGTTGAGAAAAATACTTTCGCTTGCTACCAGATAAAATCTTTTACACTCGCTTTCTATATTCCCAATTAAAACCTCAAATGTCTCACAGTTAAGCCGCCGTTTTGAAGTTGCTTCAAAGATGAGATCCCAATATTAAGATGTTTATCGACAAAGTTTTGAGTTACAGAGGCATCACTTTTTTCAGTCTTTACGCCTTCCGGTACCATCGGTTGATCACTCACCAACAACAATGCGCCTGTAGGAATTCTATTGTAAAAACCAACGGTGAAAATGGTGGCAGTTTCCATATCGATAGCATAAGCCCTGATGCGTTGCAGGTATTCTTTAAATTCAACATCATGCTCCCACACGCGGCGGTTCATCGTGTAAACGGTTCCGGTCCAATAATCAACTTCATACTCGCGTATGGTCGTTGAAATAGCTTTTTGCAAAGCGAAAGCCGGTAACGCGGGAACCTCTGGGGGAAAGTAATCATCGGATGTACCCTCGCCCCTGATGGCCGCTATCGGCAAGATTAAATCTCCTATCTTGTTTCTTTTTTTAAGACCACCACACTTGCCTAAGAATAAAACAGCTTCAGGTTCAACTGCCGACAACAAGTCCATCACGGTTGCAGCGCCGGGACTTCCCATACCAAAGTTTATGATCGTAATGCCATTAGCAGTTGCGCATTGCATAGGTCGATCTTCGCCTACGACATTCACCTCATGTAAAAACGCAAACATTTTTACGTAGTTTGAAAAATTGGTCAGCAAAATATACTTTCCAAAATTTTCCAATTTTTCGCCGGTATACCGTGGCAGCCAGTTTTCTACAATTTCTTTTTTTGTCTTCATAATCTTTATCTTTTGATTTTCATTCTTATCTAATCGCTGGCAAGTAACCGGATTCTGTAAATTTAGCGAATACTTTTGTTTCATGATTACTATAGCATATCCTCAGCCAGCTTTTAAAATAAAAAAAGAGCAGGGCAAGGAGATCATTTTCGATGAATGCAGAAAACTGTGGGTCTTGCTGACCCCGGAAGAGTGGGTGCGTCAGAATTTTTTGCAATATTTAATCCAGGTAAAAAAATACCCTCCTTCGTTAATTGCTGTCGAGCGGGAAATAGTACTTGGAGATTTAAAAAAACGTTTTGATATTGTTGTTTTTAAAAATGCCCGGCCCTGGATGATTGTTGAATGCAAGGAGATGAATGTGCCGTTAAGCGAAGCGGTGATAAAACAAATACTAAACTATAACATTGCATTACAGGTAGAGTACCTGGCGATAACTAATGGGAAATCGACTTTTGCTTTGTATATTCAGCAGGGAAGATTCGAGTGGTTGACCAACCTTCCTGACTTTTAAAACCTAACGAATGACCGAGCTTGAGAGGCAAATAGAAGAATTGACGCATCAGTTACAGGAACTGAGAAGCAAGCAAATGCAGATGAGCCGTCAATTGGTTTTAGCGGAAGGAAAATTACAAAAGCTACAGGCCATGTTAGGTCAGACTCAGCCAGACATAGGGTTGACACAAAGTGCAGTTTCGGAAGCGAAAGAGTTTCCGCAAAGTACCGATTCGGAAGAGATAGCAACCCCGGCAAACATGCCTCATGTTATGCAGGCCAAACGAAATATTCAGGAAAAAAAGATACTGCAGCAAAGGAAAACGTTCTATGTAAACCGTGAAATGGAGGACTTTATTGGAACGAACGTTATTAGTAAAATTGGAATAATTGTAACCATTATCGGTGTTTTCGTGGGGGCCAAGTATGCGATAGATAATGAACTGATAAGTCCATTAACGCGCATACTTGCAGGTTATCTTTCTGCCGGTGTACTGATTTTTATTGCTTTTCGGCTAAAAGCGAAATACGAGTATTTTAGTTCGGTCTTAATCGGTGGTGGCCTTGCTGTTACGTATTTCATCACCTATATAGCATTTAGCTTTTATGCACTGTTTCCAATGTTTATTGCTTTTGCCATAATGATGATTACAACTGCTGCCGCGGTTGCAATCGCATTATGGTACAATCAAAAAGTTATAGCCTTACTTGGCCAGGTAGCCGCCTATGCAATCCCATTTTTATTGGGCGATGGAACGGGAAACGTTTTTGTATTATTCGGTTATGTTTCACTTATTAATTTCGGCCTTTTATTATTGTCTTTTAAAAAAGACTGGAAGCTCTTATATCACATCGCATTTTTCTTAACCTGGTTGATCTATTTATTTTTGGTGGTGGGCGCAGAGAAGGTTGCGGCACATTTTACAGGTGGAGTAATATTTTTAGCCATCAACTTTTTCACTTTCTACATCACTTTTCTTGCTTATAAAATTTTCAAAAAGGAGTTGTACCGTGTCGGCGAAATCGGCATACTGTTATTAAACGCATTGTTCTTTTTCTTTATCGGGGTTTATTTTATCAATCATGAATTCGCTAACGTTCATTTTCTCACATGGTTTACTATAGCTAATGCTTGCGTTCATTTCGCAGCAGGGTATTTCATTTATAAGTTGAGGCTAGTTGACAACAGTGTCTTTCAGTTTATTTTAGGTTTGGGGCTTTTGTTTATTACAATAGCTATTCCGATAGAACTAGACGGAAACTGGGTTACGATTTTATGGACGATTGAAGCAACCGCGTTGTACTATGTTGCAAGGAATACAAACCGCCTGTTATATTTAGAAATTGCGCTGCCTTTAGTCATTATCTCTTTTTTAAGTCTTTTTCACGATTGGGCTTCAAATTATTCATTTATAAAAGGTGAGACCGGCTCCCCCGGTAGTGTTCTTCGAACTCCTTTTATTAATATAAATTTCACGCTTTCGCTTTTTGTTTGTGCGTGTTTAGGCTTTATGAGTTTTTTAAACGCTAAGGTTACTTCATCTGCAAAGTCTTTTACCGTTGAATTCTTTGCTAAGATTTTGCCGGTTGCTTTTTTAGGGATTTTATATTTCGCATTTTTCAATGAAATTCATTTTGCCTGGGATAAAAATATAAGCCTTCATAACAACAGCATTTCTCTGCTGTATCAGTCTGTTACGTTAATCATTTTTTCCTGCGTATATGTTGCCGCCTGGCTTATTATAAACTCAGGCTTGATTAAAAGTGAAAAGCTGCATCATTTGTTGTTACTGTCAGCCTTGCTTGCAAATGCTGTCTTTCTTTTTAATGGTTTAATTATTATAGGGGAGCTGCGGGAGAATTACATCGTTAAGGCTGGTAATGCTACAAAAACATTACTGATTATCCGTTATCTGGCTTTCGTTGCTTTGGCAACGCTTTGGATCAGCATTTATAACGCATCTAAAATTTTTAAACAATCAGATTTCGCCCGAAGAATTACTTCGACCGCCTTCAACGTCACATTGCTTTCGGTTATATCAAACGAGTTTATTCACTGGATGGATTTATCCGGTTATCAAAATCAATACAAACTCGGCCTTAGTCTTATTTGTGGGGGTTATGCATTAGCGTTGCTTTTTACCGGGATGGTAAAAAAGAAAAAGCACCTGCGTATTTCTGCAATCATCTTATTTGCTGCCACATTGCTAAAACTATTCTTCTACGATTTGGAGTCTTTATCCACTATTTCAAAAACAATCGTATTAGTACTTTTAGGGATACTTCTTTTGTTAGCATCATTTCTATATAACAAATACAAAGACCTGCTCTTTACAAACGAGGAAGCGGAAAAGTAATTTAACTCAAATACTTCCTACATTTTTGTGTGGCAGGCAATATAACACGTTTCAACATCGTTGTGTCACTCACTTGTACAGCTATTTCTTTAATCATCCTTTTTTAGTAGTATTTGTAATATTCGAATAACTAAAGGTCGAAAAATAGAAACCGGGTTAAAGGAAGAATAAAACTTATTTTTCACGCAGCTATATGAGACTATATTTACTCTATAGAAACTATGCTTCAAATTGAGAAGAAAATTTTTTGATTTTTTATCCGTTCTTAATAAGTGTTTTTGATGTTTAATATGTTTAAATAACCAATCTGAAGGTTTATGTAGTAGAAGATTACTCACGATTTTTATTTTAAAAATAGTAAAATGTGTATTCGCAATAAGGCGATGTATAAGAAACACATTTATTTCTACGTTTAAAATATTCTTCTATTTTTACAATTAATAATTTAAACAATTCTGTGGGAATGAAACCAAAAACGCTTAGAAATTCTCTCGTTCTATTACTATCTCTTTCGCTGGCTACACAAGCAAAGTCTCAAACTGACAGAATTAATGTAGTTACTTCAGCTGTGCCTTTTTTAAGAATCTCTCCTGATGCCCGTGCAGGTGGCATGGGCGATGTTGGCATAGCCACTACACCCGACGCTAACTCTGCTTTCTGGAACTTGGCAAAAACACCTTTTGCAACCAGCCGTACCAGCATATCAACTACTTATACTCCATGGCTTAAAGATCTTGGCTTAAATGACGTTTATCTTGCATCTCTTGCCGGGTACCATAAGCTAGACGAAGAACAGGCGGTTTCTGCTTCAATTCGTTATTTCAGCCTGGGTAATATTCAATTTACAGACTTTGCAGGTAATGATCTTCAATCCTTTCGTCCCCGTGAATTCTCCTTCGATTTAGGGTATAGCCGTAAGCTAAGTGAGAAATTAAGTGTTGGTATTGCACTGCGCTACATCAACAGCAATCTTGCCGGTGGACAAGCAGTCAACGGAGTATCATATAAAACAGGCAATGCTGTTGCCGCCGACTTTTCTTTGTTCCATAGTGGCCTTAACGCGGCAGGACAAGGGTTAAATTGGGGAGTTACCCTTAGCAACCTCGGTTCTAAAATTTCGTATACAAGCGATGCTCAGCAAAAGGATTATATTCCTGCAAACCTTGGCTTAGGTGCTGCATACACATGGGCTTTAGATGAAACAAGCCGCTTTACTGCAGGCATCGATATTAATAAATTGATGGTTCCTACACCACCTCAGGATTCTAATAACCCTGACAGTGCGATACGAGCTTATAGAAACAAAGGGGTGCTTTCCAGTTGGTTTACCAGCTTTGGCGACGCCGGTGGTTTTGGTAACGAAATGAAAGAATACCAGATTTCAGTAGGTGGAGAATACACCTACAACGACCAGTTCTCTTTACGTGCTGGTTACTTTTACGAAGACAAACTAAAAGGAAACAGAAAATATTTTACTCTTGGTGCGGGTTTAAAGTATAACGTTTTTGGTTTGAATTTTTCTTACCTCGTACCTTCTGGAAACGGGGTTAATCGTAACCCTTTATCAAATACTTTAAGGTTTAGCCTTGTGTTTGACCTCGACAATAATACGAACGGAAGTACCACAACGACACCACAATAAAGGCGCGATTAAAAATTTTTAATATGAAAGCGATGGTATACTACCTTCGCTTTTTTTTTGCCCTATGCGAAAAGAGAATAGGCCTTTTAAATCTTTCATATGTTTAGAATAGGATCAGGAATAGATTTTCATCAATTAGTTGAAGGAAGGGAGTTTTGGCTTGGAGGTGTATTGGTTCCACATACAAAAGGTGCGTTAGGTCATAGCGACGCAGATGTATTGTTACATGCAATCTGTGATGCTCTATTAGGAGCTCTTTGTCTCGGGGACATAGGTGTTCATTTTCCTGATACTTCTAACGAATTTAAAAATATCGATAGTAAGATCTTACTGAAGAGGACTTATGAACTGGTACAAAAAGAAGGATACAAACTGGTAAATCTTGATACGACACTTACACTAGAGTCTCCTAAAATAAAGCCTTATGTAAATGAGATGCAGAAAGTAATTGCATCGATCCTGCAGGTGACAGGGCGTGATGTGTCGATTAAAGCAACAACCACTGAAAAAATGGGTTTCGTTGGCAGGGAGGAAGGTGTGGTCGCATATGCTACTGCATTGCTTCAAAAGGCTGATTTTTAACATTCTGCTGTATAACTTACAAATCATCTCTTAATCTCAATAATTACATTTGCTTCAAGTGGATAAACTTACAGTTAATATAATCAACCGGTCATCAAACCCATTGCCGTCCTATGCAACTGAAGGTTCATCAGGAATGGATTTAAGAGCCGATATAATAGAAGAAATTATTTTAAATCCATTGGAAAGGAGTTTGGTGCCTACAGGTTTGTTTATTGAATTGCCTCTTGGTTATGAGGCACAGGTGCGACCAAGAAGCGGGCTGGCTATAAAGCATGGTATAACCTGCCTTAACAGCCCCGGCACGGTAGATGCGGATTACAGGGGCGAATTAAAGGTTGTATTGATCAATCTCTCAAACGAGCCTCAAACAATACATAAAGGAGACAGGATTGCGCAGATGGTTATTCAAAAAGTTGAAATCGTAACGTTGAACGAAGTAGGTGAACTTAACACAACAGTAAGAGGTGAAGGTGGATTTGGGCACACGGGTAAACAGTAAATAAACAACATGAGGATTCTATCAATATTTTTATTTCTGTCTGTACTAATGTTTGCGTGTCGGCCTGCTAAAAAAGTTCAGAAAATCGAAGAGGCTATTTCAAAAGTTGATACGACGACCGTAGTTGTTGTGGCAGAGAATAAACCAGAAGATAAAAAGGCAGAAGCTACAACAACAGGTAAAGACATTTTTGAAAAAGTTATCAAAAATAAAATAGACTTTAGATATTTTAATGCTAAAGTGAGGGTAGCATATGAAGGTAAAGAAGGCGGCGATGAAGCCACCGCTTTTATAAGACTGAAGAAAGATTCGGCGATGTGGCTGTCGTTAAGAGGTGCTCTTGGCATCGAAGGCTTCAGGGTGCTAATAACAAGAGATAGCGTAAAGGTGATGAACCTTCTGAAAAAGAATGTTCAATATCGAACCATTAGTTACCTGCAGGAAATTACTGGTATTCCATTTGATTTTTTCACCCTTCAGGATCTTGTGGTTGGTAACCCGGTTTTTATTGACACCACTGTTATTGGCTATAAAGTAAATGCTAGCAATCAACTACTGGTATTAATGAGTGGAAAAGTATTTAAACACCTTGTTACATTAGATAATACTGATTTCAAAATTCTCCACAGTAAACTCGATGATATTGATGTTGCCAGAAACCGTACATGTGATATAACTTTTGGTGATTATGAAAGTACTGCCGGTGTATTGTTTTCTACCCAAAGAAAAATTTCGGTTGCTGAACAATCTAAGTTAGACATCAACCTTTACTTTAAACAACATTCATTTAATCAACCGTTGACTTTTCCGTTTAATATTCCCAGAGGCTATAAGAGGCTATAATTGCAGCTTTCTATTATTAAACCTGACATAAAAATTTTAGGCATGATCAAAAAAATATTTTTGCTGTTTCTTTTCTCTTCATTTTCTGTCGTATTGTTTGCTCAACAAACTAAAGAAGAATTGCAGCGAAAACAGCAAGACTTATTGAAAGAGATCAGGGAATTAAATGCAACTTTAAAAAACATCAGGAGCAATAAAAAGCGCTCCTTAGCTAACTATAACCTTGTTAGAAGAAAAATTGCGGCGCGCGAAGAGCTGATCCAAAACATAAATAAAGACCTCCACATTCTTGACAACAATATTTATAAGAATACGCTTGAGATAAACAGGTTGCGAAGAGAGTTGGATACTTTAAAACGGGAGTACGCCAGGAGCCTTGTGTTCGCCTACAAAAACAGGAGTAACTACGACTACCTGAATTTTATTTTTTCGGCTTCCACCTTTAATGATGCCGTCAAAAGGATTACATATTTAAAAAGTTATCGCCAATATCGCGAGCAACAAGTTGCAAACATTGAAAAAACAGAAGATTTAATAACTGACAAAATCGCGACGCTTAACAATAGTAAAAACGAAAAAAGTATTGCTTTACAGGATCAAAACAACCAGTTGAAGGATTTGGAAGTTGATAAGAAAGAGCAGAATGAAGAGGTTAATAAATTGAAGAGCCAGGAAAATGAATTTGCTAAAGAGATTCGGAAAAGAGAGAGTGACAGACGCCAGATGCAGACCGCTATCAGCACAATTATCAGGCGTGAGCTGGCAGAAGCAAGAAAGAAGGCCGAAGCAGTAGCAAAACAAAAGAGAGCTGCTGAAGATGAACGAAAGAAGAGGCTGGCCGAACAACAGAGACAGGAAAGATTGGCCAGGCAACAGGCAGCAAATAATCCAAATAATACGGCCGCCAATAAACCCGACATAGTTGATGAACCAGTAACAACAGGGGGTACCACTACCAAACCTAAGACCAACCGGGTTTATAGCGATCTTGAAAGTACGGATGAAGGTAGAGCGTTGTCAATTAATTTTGAAGCGAATCGTGGAAGGCTGCCATGGCCAGTAGATGCAGGTTTACCGACAATACATTTTGGAAAATATACAATTCCGGGAACTAAGATAATAGGCAGAAGTGAAGGTCTGTACATAGCAGTTCCTGTAGGTGCCGCGGTAAAGGCGGTGGCAGATGGGCAAGTTTCCGCAATTTTTGACTTAGGCGGCGAGCAAGCTGTTACTGTAATTCATGGTAAATACTTTACCACATATAGTCATTTGTCCTCTGTAAATGTAGGTAAGGGCCAAGATGTAAGGCCAGGTACGGTAATAGGACGTGCGGCTGCAAATGACGATGGAGAAGGTGAAGTGTTATTTATGGTTATTAATGAACATAGTGTCTTTCTTAATCCTGAGCAATGGCTTAGGAGGAAGTAGAACACTACTAAGATCTTCTTTGTCATTACTCTTGCAGCCGAAATTGAAAACGAAAAACCCCAGACCTTTTTTTCAAATGCAAAAACGATTCGGGCGATAAAAGTTTTGATAATAGTCTATACTTTTTAACCCATATCTGCCGATACCAACAATTATTGCAATTCTGGATTTCTCTCTCATTTTATTACTTCACTGATTGTTTGTCGGCTTTGATGTCTTCATACTTTAGTTCATCCAATCAATTACATTTTCAACCGTTCATAAAGAGAATTTAGAAAAGAGAGGCAATTCCTGCTTTTGGCACTTCGTTTGGATTGCCTGGAAAAAACCTAAAATTTATGAGAATAAACTCTACCCTTTTAGCATTACTGATCCTTATTTCATTTAGCTCTTGCCATCGTTATTACACCTCTTCTTCATTCATCGAAAAGTCTGCAAAACATAGAACCATTGCAATACTTCCTCCGCAAATGGTTGTCTCAGGCAGTGTTCCTAAGAACCTTTCAACTTACGATATAGCACAGTTGGAAGAGCGGGAAAGTAAGATGTTCCAGGAAGCATTATATAATAACGTTTTGAGAAGAGGCAACTCGGGCAAATATGTTATGGATGTAAGTATTCAGCCGTATAGTAATACGTTGGCTTCATTGGAAAAAAACAATATTAGCATCAGGGACTCGTGGACGAAAGATGATAAAGAACTTGCCTCAATATTAGGGGTTGATGCAGTGGTTAGAACATCTATTCAAAAGGAGCGTTTTATGAGCGATCTTGCATCTGCAGGCATAGATGCCGGAAGAAGAATTTTAGACGCTGTTCTTACTAAACCTGTGTTGTTGCCGGGTGTTCCAAATAAAACAAATGACATTCGTGCTAGCTGTACAATCATAAGTAATGGTGAAGCATTATGGAATGATTCATACGCAAGGGAAAGCGACTATTCATACACCGCAAATCAAATCATCGAACAAATCACAGATAACTTCGCTAAGCACTTTCCTTACAAAAGAAAAGTTTAAAGAGAGATTTTAAAAAATGCAAAAGAGGAGACGTGGATAACGTCTCCTCTTTTGCATTTGGTTAATTGAAAGTACAGTGCCAGCTATGTTATGATTTCTACCATATACACAATTGACTTTTAGCAGACTTTAGACGGTTCAAATTAATACGCGTTTTATGTCGAATAGAAATTTTATCAGTACAAGTGAGTGACACAACGATGTCGAAGAAAGGTACAATGATGACTAACAAAAACTCTTCTTATCTATAGCTCTCCTCACAATCCATGGTACAAAACCTGCTGTATAGTTTTTCATACACAGGCACTATATTGCGAATATCAAATCGGCATGCTTGCTCATATGCATTCTGTTTAAATATAGCCAGCGTTTCGTCATTCTGCAAAATTTCAATGGCGCATCTGCTCATTCTTGCCACGTCTCCAACGTTTGAAAGAAATCCCGTTTTGCCTTCAATATTTACTTCCGGCAATCCACCGGCATTTGTACTGATCACCGGCATACTGGCAGCCATCGCTTCCAATGCGGCAAGACCAAAACTTTCATATTCAGAAGGGAGAATGAACAAATCACTGACAACTAAAATTTCTTCCATTTGCTCTTGTTTGCCCAAAAATCTTACATCATCGATAAGCCCAAGATCTTTAACCAGCTCTTCCATAACAGGCCTTTCGGGTCCATCACCAACCATGAGTAATTTGGCTGGCATTTGCTTCTTCACTTCAGCAAACACATGTACAACGTCCTGCACTCTTTTTACCTTTCTAAAGTTCGATGCATGTACCAGGATCCGTTCGTTATTTGGAGCGATTACCCGCCTAAATGCATCGATAGGTTTTTTGCTAAACCTGTTCACGTCGACAAAGTTGTGAATAACTTCTATCTCTTTCGTGATGGCAAAAGACTTATAAGTTTCGAGACGCAGATTGTCGCTCACAGCAGTGATGGCATCGCTTTCATTTATACTAAAAGTGACCACAGGGGCATAGGTTTTGTCTTTTCCGACAAGGGTAATATCGGTGCCGTGAAGGGTTGTAATGACCGGAATGTTCTTTCCAACCTTAGCCACGATTTGTTTTGCCATGTAAGCGGCAGATGCATGAGGAATAGCATAATGCACATGCAACAAATCTAATTTATGATGCAGAATTACATCTACCATTGTACTTGACAACGCTACCTCGTACGGCGGATAATCAAACAACGGATAGGTGGGAACACGAACCTCGTGATAAAAAATATTTGCACTGAAAACATTTAATCTTACGGGTTGCTGATACGTAATAAAGTGTACAAAATGTCCCTTATCTGCAAGCGCTTTTCCTAACTCAGTAGCTAAAACTCCACTGCCACCAAATGTTGGGTAGCAAACTATTCCTATTCGCATTTTCGATTTATTTTTTTTTGTTACCGGCTAACGATTTCTGTTGTACATCGTTGTGTCACTCACTTGTACGACATAATAAAACGCAGCTGCGGCGATGATTTATGTAAGCACCTGCAATGTTGGGGCAAGACATTTTTCGTAATATCATGCAAGTAACAATAAATTCTGTTATTGGTTTAATTTACCGTTTTAGTATCGCGGGGCGGATAACATTTAGTTATTTTGCCACACAACTTTTTACATGAAGAAATTACTTTTTGCTATCGTTTTTTTTCCATTTTTATCTAAATCTCAAAACTCAGATTCGATTTTCATAAGAAGAATCGCTAATGAAATGCTGGTAAATGGAAAAGCTTATGAAAACCTTCGTCACCTGACAAAGCAAATTGGCGGGCGGCTTGCTGGTTCACCACAAATGGTAAAAGCTGAAAATTGGGGTCTTGCAATCTTAAAGCAATCCGGTGCTGATACTGCTTACTTTCAGCAGTGTACGGTTCCTCATTGGGTTAGGGGAGGGGTTGACAAGGCAGTTGTAACCAGTATAGACGATAAAAAGCAAAAAAGGACATTAGATGTACTTGCATTAGGAAATTCAATCGGAAGCGGTCAGAAGGGTGTAACTGCCGATGTTGTTGCCGTTTCTTCCTTCGATGATCTCGAGAATCGAAAAGATGAGGTTAAAGGGAAAATCGTTTTCTATAATTATCCATTTAATCCGACATACATCGTTCCTGCAAACGCTTACGGAGAATCCGGAGTGTATCGTGCAAATGGACCGAGCAGGGCAGCAAAGTATGGTGCAATAGGCGTAATCGTTCGGTCGATGACTGAGGCAACAAATAATCATCCTCATACCGGTGCAACACGATATACTGATTCTTTTCCTAAAATTCCTGCTGTAGCTGTGGGTTTAGAAGATGCAGATTATTTATGGCAAGTTTGCCGGAAACATAAAAAGGTACAGGTGTCGTTTACTACCAACGGAAAGTTTTTGCCTGATACAATTGGTCACAACGTGATCGCGGAAATAAAAGGTTCTGAAGCGACAAACGATTTTATAACTGTTGGTGGTCACCTGGATAGTTGGGATGTAAATGAAGGTGCGCATGACGATGGCACCGGAATCGTTCAAACGATCGAGGTTTTGAGAACATTAAAAATGCTTGGGTATAAACCAAAGAAAACACTTCGTTTTGTTCTTTTTGCAAATGAAGAAAATGGTACCCGAGGCGGACTTAAATATGCTGAAGAGGCAAAAGCAAAAAATGAAAACCATGTGCTCGCAATAGAATCAGACGAGGGTGGATTTACGCCTCGTGGATTTTCGTTTACTATTGACAACGCAAGACTTGAAAAGATAAGGGCATGGATAACTTTGTTAATGCCTTATGGAGTTTACGAGTTTACTCAAGGTGGTGGTGGAACAGACATTGGACCTTTAAACAGAACTCTTAAAACGCCTTTAGCCGGGTTCGTTCCTGACAACCAAAGGTATTTTGACTTGCATCACGCCAGGAACGATGTCTTTGAGGCTGTAAATAAAAGAGAACTATTGTTAGGCGCAATAAATATGGCAGGATTGATTTATCTGGTGGATAAATACGGGCTGGATCCAAATCCGTAAATGAAATAAACATTGAAGTTCATAAACATTTGTATATTATTGGCATGATTAATTTATGGGTTCGTTATAAGAAAATTAACTTCAATTATGCGTAAGGCTGCGACTATCATCATAACGGTAATTATTCTTGCACTTGTCGGCTTCATTTATTGGCGGTACTTTTTTGTATTTGCAGAAGGAACCAAAGCGGGGGTTTTAAATACTTTTCAGAAAAAAGGTTACCTGTTCAAAACGTATGAAGGACAATTAATACAAAGTGGCTTTAGGGGAAATCCAACAACAGCTATACAGAGCAACCAATTTTCGTTTAGCGTAACAGATGAAAAGGTAGCCCAAAAATTAATGGAGAACAGTGGCAAAGACATGGAACTTCATTATAAAAGATATATCGGAACCCTTCCGTGGCGAGGAATGCAGCCATTTATTATTGATAGCGTTTACCAGGTAACAAATCCTAATAATTTGGTAGCGCCCCAACCATAAAGGGACGTGGGCGTATCCATTATTTAAGTCAAATCAATTTTTAGCTCCCTTTATTAGTGAGGTAGCGACTTCACTGTAAATTAAAAAAATAGCCAGCCTTTTATGTATATCGGGCAACTGCTTTTTCCACTCTGAAATTGTTTTGGTTACAATCGATTCTGATGGAGCTGTGAGATCTACTGCAATACATAACTGTGTTTGTGGCTGGCATGTTTCAATCACTTGTTTTATTAGCTGGTTATTTCGATAAGGGGTTTCAATAAAAATCTGCGTACAATTCTTTTTCGCTGATTCGCTTTCCAGCTCTTTTATTGCTGTTTTTCTTTCACTACTGTCTATTGGCAGGTAACCCGTAAATTGAAATCGCTGTCCATTCATTCCGCTCGCCATTAACGCTAACAAAATACTGCTGGGCCCAACCAGCGGCTTTACTATTGCACCGGCTTTTTGCGCAGCGTTTACCAATAACTGTCCCGGATCTGCAATTCCCGGGCAGCCTGCTTCGCTAATAATTCCAATATTATTTCCCGCTTTTAACAGTTGTGAAAATGTTTGTTGCACCTCTTCTTCCGCCTTATGAATTGTAAACCATTTGTATTCATCAATCACCATCTCCCGCCATAACAGTTTTAAATGTCGTCTTGCAGTTCTCTCATTTTCTACAAAAAATACCTGGCAGTGCTTTACTGCATCTAAAACATACGGGGGAATCGTCGCGATTGCGTTATCGTATAAAAAAGTAGGGATGAGAAAAACGTTACCGATCATGGAAGTAATTTGGGAAGTAGGTTATTTGAAAATTTGAAAATTAGTGCAAATTCGGACAGCCGCCTGAAGAATATTGGTTGGTGTAAGGCTAGTTGTGTCGAACTGTGGTTGGCTGAATAATGAAAAGAAGTACACGAGTGCGACGCAAGTAAAGCTTAATAGCAATAAAATGTTTGGCTCAAAAGAATCAAAAAATTGAACTTTTAAAAATTATAAATCCGGGTTCTCTTGTTTCTTTTTTTCACCGTAAATACTTAGGGTGGCAGCAATGACAGAATACGATGGGGCAAGAAGCCAACCGATGATCGGAATAAGGTGTAAAAGATAAAACACCAATCCGTTGGCAATTGCGAGACCTTTTCTTTTACCAATAAAATGAATGCTTTCGGATGCGGTTAATTGATGTCTTTCGAGACTATAGTCCAACATAGAAAAGCCGTAATAATAACACTCGATCAGGAGTGCAAAAAAAGGAGCCACCCAGCCAATAACAGGTATGAACGAGAGAATGACAAAAGAAACAAGGTAGACAGATTGCCAAAGGGTGTTGCGAAGAGCAATTCTAACACCGCGAATAACATCTTTAACCAGTTGTGATAAATTGAAAGGAACTTCTTTGCCCTCAAGGATCTCTTCTGTCTTTTCACTCAGATAAGCAAAGATGGGAGAGCCGATAATAAGCCAGATATATTTAAATAATGAAAAATAAAATAGCATTAAGATGAGCCAAAGTATGATGCCGGCAATGGTAAATAGTATGCCGGCAATAGTGCTCTCAAGACTTTCAATCCACTGCTTTAACCCGGTTTCCACACTCACCCATTCGATAACATAACTGGCACTTTTGCCAAAAAAGTACATGCTTATACAAAACATGAGCATGTAGATAAGACCGGGTATAATAATCCATCTCCAAAGTTTATGTTTTCGAATAAAGCTGTGCGCTTGTCCGTAAGACCTGATTGCAATTACAATATCTTTAAGCAAATGTGTTTCTGTTTATGGTATAAATTTAGACCGTATTTTCAAACCAGGGCGAAATAAGCTTGTTCTGCCACTTGTAACGAAAACATCATAACAAATAAAAATTGACACAACAGCACGAACAAAATCTGAATGCAAACAGTTGGATAAAGCTGCCTTTATCGTTTTATGAAAGACCGGATGTCGTAAACATTACAAAAGAATTATTGGGAAAAATACTGGTAACCAATTTTGACAACCAGCAAACCGCAGGAAGAATTGTCGAAGCCGAAGCCTATAATGGTCCTTTTGATAAAGCTTCTCACTCCTATGGTAACAGACGTACAAAACGAACTGAAGTGATGTACAGTAGTGGGGGAGTTGCTTATGTTTATTTATGCTACGGTATACACCAGATGTTTAATATAGTTACTAATGTAAAAGACATTCCAAACGCCATTTTAATCAGGGCGGTCGAACCGATGGTAGGAATTGATATTATGCTCAAAAGAACAAACAAAAAAGTTCATTCATTTGACCTTACGAGAGGTCCGGGCAATGTGGCAAAGGCCCTTGGTTTTCATACAAGTCAATCAGGAATGAGCCTGCAGGGAAACGAGATGTATATCGCTGACGATGATTTGCGTTACAACGAAAATGAACTAAGCGCAACTACAAGAATTGGTGTAGACTATGCGGCCGAAGATGCGCTGTTGCCCTATCGCTTTGTTGTGAAAGGCAACAAGTATGTAAGTGGTAAAAAAGCTTTGTAAGCAATAACTATAAGTAATGACCGAAATACAGATTAGGCCGATTGAAAGGGATGATTATATTCAACTATTTGATGTAATTGAAAAGAACAGGCAGCGATTACGAATGTATTTTCCAAAAACCTCTAATGCGATAGTGGATGTTGATAGCGCTGAGAAGTTTACGAAATTGAAATTGAAGCAGGCTTTAAACAGGGAGCAGTTTTATTTCGTCATTTTGCTGAAAAGCTCAGAGGCAATTATCGGGGGAGTCATTCTTAAAAATATTGACTGGAGTGTACCAAAAGGAGAGCTTGCTTATTTTATTGATGTGGACTATGAAGGAAAAGGTTGTACCTCTTATGCAGTAAAGCGGGTAATAGAATATGCCTTCGATGA
This sequence comes from Segetibacter sp., assembly GCA_025963675.1. Lineage (GTDB taxonomy): Bacteria > Bacteroidota > Bacteroidia > Chitinophagales > Chitinophagaceae > Segetibacter. Next base: position 7,966 of record JAOQAJ010000148.1, on the reverse strand, counting down.
GTTGAAAATGGAAAAACTATACATAAAGTTCAATCCGGAAAATTGGGGCAGTAAGAAAGTGGCCATTAAAAATGGATTTGAAAAGGAAGGTTATTTGAAAAGGGAATTTAGAACAGGGCATGGGGTCTTAACCGATGTGGAGAGATATGGTTTACTAAAATAGTTTTTTAAATACCAGCCTTGGTTTTATAAAGCATCATCGTTGCGTCGCAATCACTTCATCGCTAAAGCCAGGATCGTCTTCAGCCTTCATTGTTAGTGTACTTTTTTAGCCGCAAAACTTTTATTGTCATTGTTTATTAATATTCACTGCCTTTTTTGTTTTTCACATAAAAACTAATTACATCTCAAACCGTCGTGCTGTCGAACACAAGAAGTAAATTTGTAGTCAGAATGGCAAAACACGTCGACTCATATCAGCACAAAGGATTGCGTAAGCAATTAGTGGAACTGCTAAGAACAAAAGGCATAACAGATGAAAATGTTTTAGCTGCCATAAATAATATTCCCCGGCACTTTTTTCTTGATTCGGCTTTTGATAAAATTGCTTATGAAGATCGGGCATTTCCGATAGGCGAGGGTCAAACGATTTCGCAACCATATACAGTTGCTTACCAGACACAGTTGCTGGAGATAAAGCCAAATGATAAAGTGCTCGAGATCGGTACCGGAAGCGTTTACCAGGCTTCGGTGCTGGCAGAAATGGGAGCAAAGGTTTTTACAATAGAAAGGCAAAAAAAGCTTTACGAAAAAAACAAGGATTTTATATTTAAAGGCAAATACCCTAACATAAAATTTTTTTATGGAGATGGTTTCCAGGGATTGCCCACATATGCTCCTTTTGACAAAGTGATCATTACTGCGGCAGCTCCATACGTACCACCGAGACTCGTTTCGCAACTAAAAACGGGTGGAATGATGGTAATACCGGTTGATCTTGGACCTTTTCAACAGATGCTAAGATTGACAAAGCTGGAAGACGGAAGTTATGCAGAAGAAAGGTTTGATAATTTTTCGTTTGTTCCGATGCTCGAAGGGAGAAGCGGCTAAGCTTTTAAGTTCGGTTTTTATAAAATATAGAATCGGTATAATTAGAACAGTTTCGCCCAGGGCCTAAATGCACAAGTGTGCGACGCAAGAATGAATCGTAACAATTCTATGGCTGGGACACAAAAATTGGTGCATCTGGAAATGTCATAAAAAAAGGTCACTCGTGTTGCGAGCGACCTTTTTAATTTAAAGATTATTGATATTACGGAGCGATTTGGTCTGCTGCGCCATTTAGGTCTCTTGTGTTTTTCCTTTTCAAAAGGTTAACATCAAACTTACCAAAACGGTATCCAAAGTTTATCCGCACTACTTGCTGGTCCCTGCGACGTTCAGACGTTTGAATTAAATAAGGAGATTCTGAATAAGTGCTGAATTTTTGTGTTTTGAATACATCGTTTACACTAATTGAAAGGGATGCGCTATTGCCACCTTTCCATGTAAAGTCTTTACGAATAGCAGCGTCAAATCCATATCTCGGGTTTATGTAACCTTGCGCAGTACCAACCGGTCCACCCCCAAAGCCACCTCCTCCGCCGCCGCCGCCTCTACCTCCGCCACCACTTTGAGGCATTACAGTTCTTGCATAGTAGTCTCCGGAGAATTGGAATGAGAAGGTTTTCAGGAACTTGACATTGTTATTCCATTTTACAAACCAGCTTGTTCTTTGGTTTGAGATATTGGGCAGTTTGGGATCGTTGACATTTATTCTTGAGTTGAATAGGTTGAAGTTCACAGTCATATCCCAAAACTTCGTAATAGGCATTCTGTTAGTTAACTCAAGACCAAAAGTGAAGCTATTGTTGGCATTAATAAAAGTATTGAATAAAACGCTGTCGGCGCTTGAATAATGGTGCGCGGTGTCAGGGTTTATGTCAGGGTATTGATAACGGGTTATCAGGTTAGTGTTGTATTTGAAATAGCCGTTTGCGAGAAAGTTTGCACCTCTTTTGTAGTTGTTATTATAAGCAAGTTCAAAAGAATTGGTGAATTCCGGTTTCAAGCCTGGGTTACCAACACTGATGTTGTATGGATCGGAATAGTCAGTAAAGGGGATTAACTGAAAAAAGTTAGGTCGATTAATCCTTCTTGAATAGTTGAATTGAAGGTCTTCCTTGTCAGATAATTTATAAGTAAGAAAGGCACTTGGGAAAAGAGATAAAGGGAAGTTGACATTGAACGTTGCAAGGGAGTCCTTCCCCTGGATGTCGTCTCTTATCGTGGTTCCATTGTAGGTGGAGCTTTCTGCTCTTAAACCCAGCTGATAGTTCCATTTATTTACTTTCATGCTATAGTTGGCATACGCCGCATATACTTTGTCAGTATACTTGTATGTACTGCTTATACTATTAGAAAGAACGTATTCATTGGTTCTCTGATTTAAAAAATACTGATCATTGGCATTCTCCTGGTCACGAATTGATGCACGTGCACCTAATTCTAGTTTCTTATTTTCGCTTAACGGATTTTCATAATCAGTCTGAAATGTCCAGTTTCTTGTACTTCCTTCTGTTATTGACCGTTGGGTTACCGGCTGCCCTTTGAACTGGTAAGATGATAAATAGGTTTGGGTATTTATCAACCCGTTATTTTCATTTTTGCTATTATTATAATTTATGTCTGCCGTCCACTCGTGGCCAGGATTAGCAAATAAATGTTTAAAGCTAAATTGACTTCCAAGATTTTTGAAATTACCTTCACCATTTTGCTGAACGCGATTAAATGACGGAGATGCGATCAATAGAGAATCTATATGTTGTTGGTCATTGCCCTTAAAATTTCCCCTGTTATAATTGGCAGTTAGAGTTACAGTATTGCGGTTGTCGATAAGGTAGTCGAAACCACCGCGGATAAAAGCGAAATAGCCATTATTAACAGGATTACTTCTTTGAACTATTCTGCTAGTCTGCACACCTTTATTCAAATTTGTACGGTCAGTTATGCCCGACGCTATTGACTTTCTTTCATTGTACATTCCACTGGCAAAGAAGTTTACTTTGTTTTGCCTTAAGTTAAGATCGCCTCCTAAATTGATTTTTCCCCTCGAATCTACACCTGTACGAATACCGCCATTATAGCCTGTTTTTCTATTTTTCTTCAGTACAATATTTAAGATACCTGCGTTACCGCCTGAAGCATCGAATTTTGCAGAAGGATTGGTAATTAGTTCAACCCTGTCTATAATATCTGCGGGAATTTGATCCAGCGTCATTGTTGTTGGACGCCCATCGATGAAGAGTTGAGGTGTCGCATTTCTTAAAGTTACATTACCGTCAATGTCAACACTTAGAGAAGGTATGCTTTTCATCACCTCTGTCGCCGTTTGTCCCTGGCTTGTCAGGTTTCTATCGACGTTGAAAATTTTACGGTCTACACCCATTTCAAACATTTGTTTGGTGGCCGTAACCGTTACGTTTCCAAGATTAGCTGCATCCTGTTCAAGTTTAATATTCCCGAGGTCTTTATCAACCATACTCATCATCTGTTCTCTTGCACCTTCAGCCGCCGCTCCCTGCGGCATTCTTAAACCAAAAGAAACTTTCTGTTCAACGGTTTTAAAACCAATAGCAGATACTCTAAGGGTGAAGTTTCCCATAACAGGCAGGTTGTCTAAACTGAAATCCCCGTTTGGTTGAGTGATAGTTGCCCTTACTGTAGTGGAAGTCGCTTTCCTGGTAGCAGTATCCATACGGTTTCCCAGAAGTTGAATGGAAACGCCATCAATACCTTTGTTAGTTTTGCTGTCCACAATTTTTCCGTAAAAGTGCCCGGCGTTGGAATTTTGACCACCCGCTGCACCACGGGACGATCCCGCGCCACCTGGCCTTTGTGCCATTAAACCAACAGAAAGTAGAAGTAAAAAAGTGAATAATATGCTTCTCATTTTTGTTCTTTTATAGCGTGAAGTTCTGCCTGGTTCAGGGAACAGAGGTCTAAAAAAATTATAAGCGGTAAAATATCGAGATAAACGGGTTAGGCTGGATTCTTTCTCCCTTAGTGAGACTTTAGGATGTTGCGATTGTGAGAAAAACCTGAAACAATCCGATTATAAACCCGAGAACAGCGCCGATAATTTCTACGAACCGGAATTCTGTAGACATTATCTGGTTTAAAATGTCTTCCAGCTTATTTGATGAAAATCTTCCAACTTTTTCGATAACAATTTTTTCGAGATCCAGTTCATTTTCAAGTGTCGTCATATATTGCTTCATGAGCAAAGGAAAAAGCTCTTGCAATTCTTTAATAAATACCCCCTTTACCTGCGTAATAGTTTTATCTCCAATCAGCATGCCCAACATCGGTATTTCTGCAGTCAGTTTTTCTCGTAGGAATGTATCAATATGAGTTTCGAGTATAGGTAATAATTTACTGACATTGTCCGGATCAGAAATTTTTTTTTCAATATCAGCAAACGAAAGCAGTTCTGAACTTACCAGCTTTCCTAATTTCATTGCAAACTGTTGTTGCCTTTTTGGAAATATCCCCTGGAATGTGATACCTAATATTTTTTTTGGCTCTCTTGGATGAAAAAGCATTTTTATTGCAATCCAGTTTGTAAACCATCCAATAAAAGCAGAAATTATAGGAATTAAAAAGAGGGTCCAATTCATGTAAATAAGAAGTAAGGATCAATTAATTTGATAAAAAAAACCTTGTCACATCGCAACAAGGTTTAGTTTTTAAGGGAGACCGATGGGTTTCGAACCCACGGCCTTCAGTGCCACAAACTGACGCTCTAACCAACTGAGCTACGATCTCCGTTTTTAATAAGGGATGCAAAAATAGAAAAATTTTCCTTCCAACAATAAATTATCTAATCTCTTTTCCATATCTCCTACCGCAACTTACGGTATAAAGTAACTATTATAAAAGTTGATTTTTCTTTGCCCTTCACTTTATTTCTTAGTCTTAATCTAGATCCCACTTTTCAAACACTCCAGGGAAATGCGGAAAGTTAAATATGTTCAAGGGAAAACATATATGGGAAGAGGTGTTTTCTCCTATAGCTCCGCTCATCGATTTTATGTGACATTGCACTCTTCTTAACCTTTGTATTATTAAAAATTGCTTAGTTTTTGTTTTTATTACATATAGAAAATTTACTTAGTCCGATTATTGTTGTTATTGCTTTCATTGTAACCCGTCGTTAGTTTTGGAAAGAGAACAACAAATATTGTTTCGTGGAGTTATAATAACAGAATCGGTCGCGATAAAACCTTTGTTAAGATAAAAAGTTGACCGGCCATCGAAAAGCTTTTTCCTTTATTTTTGAATCGAATGAAAAAAATTTTTCAATTTATGCTAAAACGCAAGGTATTGCCTGTAGTGCTGGTTATTTTGTTTGCCGGTATCTTTTGGGCGTTTCAGTCTCAGGGTGGAAACGGCAGTTCTCTATCTACCCAGCAAAAAATCTTAACGACATTAGGAACTATAATAGAGCAAAACCATTATAACCCTAAAGCAATTAATGATAATTTTTCTCAGCAGGTATTTAAGAAGTTCCTGGAATCTGCTGATCCCGAAAAAACAATTTTTCTGCAATCAGACATAAACTCATTGAAAAAATTTGAAGCGTCAATTGATGATGAAATTCATGGAGCTCCAATTCAATTTGTTCCTGCAGTCGACGCTCTGTATAGCAAACGCATGCTGGAGATTATGGCTTTTTATAAGGAGCTTTTGGCAAAGCCATTTGATTTTACATCGAATGAAGAAATTGTTATTGATGGTAAGAAATTAACCTTTGCTGCAAGCGAAGCGCAGAGAAGGGAGTTATGGAAAAAGAAGATCAAGTTTCTTACACTTGAAAGATATACAGACCTGATAGATCAGCGGGAAAAGAATAAAGACAAAAAAGATTTTGTTGTAAAGGCAAATGCAGAACTTGAGAAGGATGCAAGGGAAAAAGTGGGTAAATTAATGGACAAGAACTTTGATAGAATTCGGTTGAAATTAAACGGCGATGATCGTTTCAACCTATTCATCAATACCATAACTTCTTATATGGACCCTCATTCCGACTATTTTCCACCAGTAGAAAAAAGAGCATTTGACGAGCAGATGAGCGGAAAGTTCTACGGAATAGGTGCGTCTTTAAAAGAAGAGGATGGCAACATTAAGGTAGCTAGTTTGCTAACAGGAAGCCCTGCATGGAAAAGTGGTGAAATTCAGGTAGGTGATGTAGTCGTAAAAGTCGGACAGGGAAAAGACGAGCCAGCGGAATTAACAGGACTTGCAGTAGAGGATGCAGTTAAAATTATTCGTGGAAATAAAGGAACTGAGGTCAGACTCACACTAAAGAAACAAGACGGTTCACTTAAAGTTGTACCGATTATACGTGATGAAATTGTACAGGATGAGGTGTATGTCAGAAGTGCAATAGTAAACGGCAAACAAAAGATCGGATATATCTATCTGCCGGATTTTTATGCGGATTACGAAAAGCCGGATGGACACAGGTGCTCTTCGGACGTAGCAAAGGAAATTCAGAAACTTAAAGAAGAAGGTGTTGATGGAATAATAATGGACCTTAGAAACAACGGTGGCGGTTATTTGCCTGAAGTGGTTGAAATGGTGGGTCTATTTATTCCTGACGGACCAGTTGTGCAGGTAAAAGATAGAGAAGGTAAAGCAACTGTGCTTAGAGACAATGACAGGTCTGTTGCTTATACCGGCCCACTTACTGTATTAATTAATGAATTCAGTGCATCTGCATCAGAAATTTTTGCCGCTGCTATTCAGGATTATGGTCGCGGGGTGGTTATGGGTAGTAGTTCCTCTTATGGAAAAGGAACTGTTCAAAGAAATATTCCCTTTGGCCGGCCTTTAGACCTGTTTACAGGCAGAACCGAATTTGGAGCGATTAAACTTACGTTACAAAAATTTTATAGAATTAATGGTGGTTCCACTCAGCTTAGAGGTGTTACTCCCGATATCGTTCTTCCCGATGAGTATGAATATTTAAAATTCAGGGAAAAAGACAATGAAAATGCCCTTCCGTGGGATGAAATTGAAAAAACAAATTTTAGTAAATGGCCGGGAAACTGGGATGTGAATACGCTTAAAGCTAAGAGTGTAGAAAGGATAAAAAGCAATGTAAATTTCAATTTGATTAATAATAATGCTTTATGGCTTTCAAAGCAGAATGATAAGACTTACAGCTTGAATATCGACAAATACAAAGAAGAGCAAAAAGCCCTTCGTGCTACCGTTAAGCAAAATGACAGCCTGGCTAAGTTAACTACAGAGCTACCATTTGAAGGGCTAAAGGCTGATGCAGCGAAGTATAATAATGTAGATAAGGACAAAGGTGACAGATATAAAGCATGGCTTAAAAACATAAAGACAGACATTTATATTAATGAAGCTGCAAATGTTATTAAAGATATGGCAGCTAAGCCGTCTGGATTAGCCAAAGTGGATTAATATAATAATCATAAAATAAAAAATGCCAACTTAAAAGTTGGCATTTTTTATTTTATGCCAACACAGATTTTGTTACGTATGTCTCCTGCACGACCTTTTATTTCAGTTTTTTTTGGCCTGCTAGTTATTCTTATAACTAACCCCGCAATAGAAGTTGTTATAAAACTCCTTTTACCTAAGATAACTTGTACTTTTCAGGATGGCAGAAAAGGTTACCCAAAAAGTTCAAACGTGACCTCGGGTAAACCTCTCAATTGAGATACTTAAGAAGCTTCTTCTATAAACGCTTCTTAATAGTCGTGTTAGTAACGTGGAAGAAAACTTTACAAACCATATTTAGTATGGCAAATACTGATACGTTTTTTGATACAACAAAAAGGGCTGCCACTTCCCAGTGACAGCCTCGTCCTATAATCCGTACCCATGAAAACCTCTAAACTTTAATGCGATACAAAGAGTTTAAACCAGAAACATATAAGTCGTAACTGCCTGC
>JAOQAJ010000071.1 GCA_025963675.1 Segetibacter sp. | reverse complement strand
ACTTTGCCTTTTGATATTTTGTAAGCTAACATTATTCAGCAGCTTTCTCTTCTGGGTTATTATTGATAACGGCCGCATCAGCATTTGCATCAGTAGCAGCTGGAAGATCTGTAGCGGTGGTAACTTCTGTAGCGGAGGTAACTTCAGTAGCGGTGGTAACTTCAGTAGCCGTTGCAGTAGCAGTATTTGCTGTTGCATCGCCACCTTTTCTTGTACGTCCACGACGGGTTCTCTTAGCCGTTTCTGTAGTATCGGCTGTTGTACCTTTACCGTATACATCATTATAGTCAACCAGTTCGATCATTGCTAATTCAGCATTGTCACCTACCCTGGCTCCTAACTTAATAATGCGTGTATAACCACCTGGGCGACCTTCTACCTTCAAACGAACTACATCAAATAATTCTTTGATAGACTCTTTATCCTGAAGGTAACCGAAAACAATACGACGTTGGTGAGTAGTGTTTTCTTTTGCCTTTGTAATAAGTGGCTCAACATAAGTTCTTAAAGCTTTTGCTTTAGCTAATGTTGTGGTAATACGCTTATTAGCGATAAGTTGACTTGCAAGGTTGCTAAGCAACGCTTCCCGATGGGCTTTTTTACGGCCTAAATTGTTGATTTTGTCTCCGTGACGCATGACATTGTTTGTTTTATGAGTTGTACCGTGTCAGGAATTACAACCCTCTTTTTGAATTTGAAAATCGCGCAATTTGAAAATTTGAAAATGAATTCAAACATCCAGAATCTAAATGAAGATTTGAAAATGCACCTTTCATTTTCAAATTGGCACAATTTCAAATTTTCAAATTATTTAATAATCGTCTTTATCTACACCTAATTTACCAAGGTCCATTCCGAAGCCTAAGCCTCTTTCGTTCAGCACTTGCTCGATCTCGCTTAAAGATTTCTGACCGAAGTTTCTGAACTTCATCAGGTCTTCCTGTTCGTATTGAACCAGTTCGCTTAAACTATTGATCTTCGCAGCTTTCAAGCAGTTAAATGCACGAACAGACAGATCAAGATCTTCCAACGGAGTCTTAAGAACCTTACGGAGTTGCAATGTTTGCTCATCTACAAGGTCTTCTTTTTTCTCTTCTTTGCTATCAAAAGTAATGTTTTCATCAGTGATGATCATCAGGTGCTGTATCAAAATACGTGAAGCCTGTTTAACGGCTTCTTCCGGATGGATAGTACCGTCTGTAGCAACATCCATTACCAGTTTTTCAAAGTCTGTTCTTTGTTCAACCCTGGTATTTTCGATAGTGTACTTAACGTTTTTGATTGGCGTGTGAATACTATCGATAGGAATATATCCAAAAACAGAATCCTTCACCCTGTTGTCTTCAGCCGGAACATATCCACGACCTTTTGCGATCGTGATTTCAATATCAAGTTTAGAGCTGTTATCCATCGTACAAATAAGTAACAGCGGATTCATTACTTCAAAAGCTTGTGTAGCATCTCCAATCATACCTGCAGTAAACTCAGTTTGATTTTTAATGCTTAGCGTTACTTTTTCGTTGTTAACGTCGCCGTCAACTCTCTTTTTAAAACGAACCTGCTTAAGATTTAAAACAATCTCGGTGACGTCTTCTGTGATGCCTTTCAATGTAGCAAATTCATGCTCGGCACCTTCTATTTTGATACCTACAATGGCATAACCCTCCAGCGAACTCAATAACACTCTACGAAGCGCATTTCCAATGGTAAGACCATAACCTGGCTCCAAAGGACGAAACTCAAACTGCGCATCAAAATCATTAGCTTTTTGTAGAACGATTTTGTCGGGTTTCTGAAAATTTAAAATGGCCATTATTTATTGACGATTTATTGATTTAATTATTTTTGTAAAAGTCATTTGTCGATTTGGAGTATAGTAACTCGCAATTCACTACTCACGACTTACTATCTTACTTGCTATACAATTCCACGATCAGTTGTTCCTTAATATTCTCAGGAACACTTTCTCTTTCAGGATAAGCTATAAAAGTTCCTCTCATTTCAGCTTCATTCCAGTCTAACCAGCTAAATTTCTGGTTCTTTCCACGAATGTTGCTGGTAAGAGCAGTGTTAATAGAGCTTTTCTCCTTTAGGCCGATCATATCACCAGGCTGTAACTGATAAGAAGGAACGTTTACCACCATACCATTAACAGTAACGTGCTTATGAGCAACTAACTGACGGGCAGCAGGGCGGCTAATAGCAATACCTAAACGGAAAACTGTATTATCCAGACGAGCTTCCAACAATTTAATAAGGTTTTCACCTGTTACACCTTTACGACGTGCCGCCTCTACGAATGTATTGCGGAATTGTTTTTCCAATACACCATAAGAGTATTTAGCTTTTTGTTTTTCTTTCAATTGTAATGCATATTCACCTAAAGTCTTGCGCTTACGCTGAGCACCATGCATTCCCGGAGGGTTGCTGTTTTTGCTTAACCACTTTCCGTTGCCCAAAATAGGCTCTCCAAACATTCTTGAAATCTTGGTCTTGGGACCAGTGTACCTTGCCATGTTCTTATTTATTTAGATTTTTTAGTTCCCGGTACAGTTCATTAAAAATCTTAAAAATTCGATCTGCACCAGCTTTTGAAATTGTTATTCTATAAATATCAATTCCCCGACTATTGAAGAAGGGGATTAATAATATTACTGATTATACTCTACGCTTTTTTGGAGGACGACATCCGTTGTGTGGTAAAGGTGTAACGTCTTTAATCATTGTCACTTCGAGGCCGCTGTTAGCAAGCGCACGAATAGCACCTTCTCTGCCAGAGCCTGGTCCTTTTACAAATACATCTACTCTTTTTAGACCAGCGTCTAATGCAACTTTAGCAGCATCTTGTGCAGCTAACTGGGCAGCATACGGAGTGTTCTTTTTAGAACCTCTGAAACCCATCTTGCCAGCACTTCCCCAGCTAATGACCTGGCCGTTTTTGTTGGTAAGGCTAATAATGATGTTATTAAAAGTAGCGTTGATATGAGCATCGCCATAAGCGTCTACTTTTACAATTCTTTTTTTGGAAGCAGCTTTAGCGCTGTCTTGCCTTTGTGGTGCTTTCGCCATAATTTTTTGTTGTAGGTAATCTGTGATTTAAAATGGCCCCTCCCTTTTGACTGAAGCAAAAGATCCGGCGGCTGTATAATAAGTTACAAGGTAACCGATGCCCGACGTGGGTTAGAAATCGGCAATAGGCGATAGGTAACTTGCAACATTTATTTATTTCTTAGCTACTTTCTTTTTACCGGCGACTGTCTTACGCTTACCTTTTCTTGTACGACTATTAGTACGGGTACGCTGACCACGAAGTGGTAAACCTTTACGGTGACGAAGACCACGGTAAGAAGCGATGTCCATCAAACGCTTAATGCTCATCTGAACTTCACTACGTAAAGCACCTTCCACTTTAATTTCGCTGTTAATGGTATTACGAATAGCAGTTTGCTCTTCGTCATTCCATTCGTTCACTTTTTTATTCCTGTCTATTCCATTCGCATCCAGAATGTGCTGAGCAGTTGAAAGACCAATACCGTAAATATAGGTAAGACCTATTTCGCCCCTTTTATTTTTTGGTAAATCTATACCGGCAATACGAGCCATATTTTAATTTCTGATTTTAAAGTTTGTACTGACTGTCAACCTTCAAATGTCAACGGTCATCTAATAAGTTTATCCCTGGCGTTGCTTAAAGCGAGGGTTTTTCTTGTTTACGATGTACAGCTTTCCTTTTCTTCTCACGATCTTGCAATCGGCGCTGCGTTTTTTGATGGATGCTCTTACTTTCATGTCTTGTTATTATTAGTATTTTTCTATTGCTTGCAGCTATAAGCTAAAGGCTAACAGCTAATTTATTTGTATCTGAAAATAATTCTGCCTCTGCTTAAATCATACGGACTCATTTCAACTCCAACCTTATCTCCCGGAAGAATTCTGATATAATTCATCCTCATCTTTCCGCTGATGGTTGCAATGATCTCGTGACCATTTTCCAACTTAACCCTGAACATTGCATTTGAAAGGGCTTCAACTATAGAACCATCTTGTTTAATCAGTGCTTGTTTCGACATACTATTTTTCGGAGCGCGAAGATAAGAGTATGTAATTTAATAGAGAAAAAAACGTGGATAAATTTCTCTTTTTTGGGGAAAAGTTAAGAAATAAGTCAAGTAAAGAAGGCAAAAATAGGATTTTCAATAAAATAATTTGACAAATTACTGCCTAATGCTATAGAAATCCGACGTCTTATTAAACCAAAGGACTAAGGGCCTCCAGCCTCATTGCTGCTTCTTTATCATGAGAGGGAAGAAAAATTAGTTTTGATTGTGCAGCAAAAGCAAGTACTCTTTTATAGGTATCTTTTATTTCCCCTGCACTAATGTTAGCTCCCGCGTACTTGTCATTGAATAATTGCTGCTGGTAATAGCAAATGTCGCCGGCGAACAGGATGTTTCCCTGGTCGGTGTTCAATAGTACCGAACAATGGCCATGAGTGTGTCCCGGCGTGTGTATAAGAACCAGATCTTTTGCCTTAGTCAGATAACGGGCGTTATTAAAGGTTCCATATTTTTCATCAAGATCTGATAGTACAGGTTGAAACCATTGAGGATAAAGCTTAGGTACATCTCCGCTTGGTTTATTCCATTCCATCCTATTGACCAAGATCTCAGCTTTTGAAAAATGTTTGATACCTAAAATATGATCAATATGCAAATGAGTTAATATTAGGGCCTTTATACTATTAGTAGAAATATTAATACTCTCTAATTGCTTGTCTATTTCTTCCTGCCTGCTCACTTTAAACTTAAAAAGAGTAGTATTTACCCAATTTGAAAAAAAGCCAAGTGCTTTAAAATATGTAGGGTTCGTGGTATTGTTGGTTATCCCTGCGTCTATTACATAAATCCCCTCAGGATGTTCTATAACCCACACCCATACCGGCAGCCATTCTGTAAATGCTCTGTTAAGGATGATATCTAATTGAGCAAAAAGCCCTTTTTTTGACGCTTCCAGGAATTTTGTTTTAACCTTGACCGCTCCTGTTGAGAAACCATGAACTTTTATTTTCTGACGATTTATAGTTAATTCAACAGTTTTTGACTCAAACATTTCTATTAAATTAAATTTTGTGAAAGAACGATAAAAAGTAAAAATTAATAATAGTGTTGGTGAAATCTAAACTTCCGCTAGATTTTCTTAAAATTAAAACTTATCATCGGGGATGACTTCCATTAATCTAATGGCTGTTAAATTAATATATGAAGAATAATCACCTATGAAGGTAAAAAAACATAGACGAAAAGGTGACTAGCGAACACGAGACCGCCCGCACCTTTAGATGAGGTTTGTGTCGTTGAGTTTGGACTAATTCGTCCTACAAAACTTTTACAGTTTTTAGTTTACTACTTCAACGCTTCTTCTTCCCCTGGCAAAACTTGCTGTCAATGCTGCCATACCTGCGACCAGTCCCCCTATTAGTGATGAAAGGATTATAACGGCTAAAGGCGAGCCACCAAGTGATAAAATAGAAGCCACTTTTGTAGCAAGTAAATGGTCATTTCTATTATCAATTAAAAATGATTGAACGAACCATAAAACAAACAACGCGGCAAAGGCAGATAAGAATGATTTAAAAGGAGTTTGTGAAATAACGAGGGCAACAATAAAGGCGGCCAATGCAATTATCCACCACGGGAAAAAAAGGCAACCGGCAAAACTTAATAAAGCTGTAAGAATAAACGCTATTAAGAATTTCATTAAAAAGATTTAGGCTTTTGAAAAAGTCATTTTCCATTTTATATTACTACTCGAGCTTGCTTCGCCAGAGGTCAAAAATAACAAAGGATAATATTGGCCTTTTGTCCAGGTATCTACAAATTGATCATAATACTTACTGCCGGGGTTACCGTTTTGACCCCCAGGATAAACTCCATAAGCTTCTGTTTTATTGGTCAACTGTACTATCATTCTCCAACTAGGTCCATTAGTACCTGATGTCGCATTTATAATATTTGCGCCACCACCAATGGGTAAATGTAATCTGCTAAGCGATTCCAGTTTCAATAAGTGCCTTACTCCTGTGTCTTTGAATTTCCCCCACGCTAACCGACCTTCGACATCTGCTGCTTTCGCGTCTTTAGCTGCAGCCTTGAAAGCGGTTAGAATAATCTCATTAATGGTTTCAATGCCTGGAGTATTGATATTATCTAAAAATTTGTAAGTGCTGTCCTTAATCAATCCTTCTAGTAATGTGCTTTCATCTGGCTGTTTTAACGGAGATGTTGTTCGATCAAATTCATCTTTATAAACCGCCTTTGAAAGATGATCCCACCACAGTGTAAATACCGTCGGGCCTTGTTCATTAATATCGCTTCTTAAATTCCAATCTTTGAACTTCTTAAGGTATTCCAGTTCGTCACTAGAAAGTTTCGTTTCATCTATATATTTCATTAATAGCGGGCGAGCCATTTCAGCAAAAACATTGTAGTTATCAGTTTGCAGTCGTTGCATGTCTTCAATAGTAACATCAGACATTCGACTAAGATTTTTGTTGATATTGATCGCGCGATAAATTTCAGGTAAGCCAGCAAGGTAATAAGGGTAAGTTTCATCAGTAGCGAGTTGGTTAGCGCTGCTAAGAAAGCCTCTTGCCGGATTCAATACTGTTGGATTCTCTTTTGATGGTATTAGCCCTTGCCATAGATAGCTGCTATCAATTCCTGGCATAACAAAGTCGCCCTGCCTTCTCCACTTTGCCGGAAACTGACCTTGTTGACGGATTGCTATATCACCTGACTTCGTTGCAAACACAAAATTTTGACCAGGCGTTTGGTAAGTCGTGATAGCTCTAATATAATCCCAGTAATTTTTCGCGCGATTGAGTTTAATGAAGGTAAGCAACTCGTTACTTTGGTCATGTGCCTTCCAACGAACTGCATAATACTTACCATCTTTTAAAATGTTTTGGTAATGCTTATCAAAGATCACCGGACCAAATACAGTCATTGCTAATCTTTCTGTAACATCCGGCCTGCCTTTAATTTTTATGACTTCATTTCTAATTGTTGCTTTTGTCCAATTGCCATTATACATGTATTCGTGCATTGTCGAGTCTCTGAATGTGATCTCGTAGTAATCCTTTACATCTCTCGAGGCGTTTGTAACGCCCCATGCGCAACTGTCGTTGAAGCCGATAATTACAGAGGGAGCACCTGGGAAGCTAACTCCATAGACATTAAACTCAGGAGTTGAGATCTGCATTTCGTACCAAAGCGAAGGAAGGTTCAATCCGAGATGCGGGTCGTTGCAAAGAATTGGTGCCCCGCTTCTTGTCTTACTTCCTGCAACAACCCAGTTATTGCTACCGTTATTTTTATCAGGCTTAACTATGAGTGGAGTTTCAATTGTATCATTAGAATGAAAATAAATAGAGTCTGCAGAGGTTGGTTTATGGGCAACAATACTTGCCGGTTGAAATGAAGTTCCTCTGGGAATAATCGGGTCAAGACTATCTTCTGTTGTTGGATATAACTTTTCAATGTCATCAGCAGAAAAAATACTTTTCGCATTAGTCATTTCAAAATCATTTTCATAGCCTGCTAAATCAAACGCCATGTATTTTAAAAACAACTGGCTTTTCAGGTTGGTCCACTTCTCGGGTTGATAGTTTAGCAGCTTATATTCAAACGGTACTTGATTTGGCTTGAGTGCTGAAATATATGCGTTAACCCCCGCGGTATAGGCATCAGTTGCGTTTTTTGTTATTGGGTCTGCTTCCAGCTTTTTTAGCGATTGCTCCGCCCCATAGACCATTCCTAACCGTCTGAAGAATTGATCTCGTTTCAAAAAATTAGTTCGCCCACTTCCTGGTCCTAATATCTCGCTTAATCGGCCTGCTGCTGCATGTGTTTGAAATTCCATCTGCCATAATCTAAACTTCGCATGCAGATAGCCTTGAACAAAATATGCATCATTTTCTTTTTCAGCATAAACATGAGGCACAAGCCTTTCATCAAAGTATACATCCACTTTTCCCTCTAGACCAGGCAATTGTAGGCTGCCGTTATAATCCTCATCTACTGGTTCTGCGTTTTGCCAAAACCCGTGCTGGGGACTTAAAAACGCACCAAGGCAAGGAGTTTTACTTCCACCCACAGGCAAAGGCGTATTTAAAGCAAAAATGAATGCAACAGTTATAATGGCAGAAATGACAAAAGGCCCAATTCTCATAAGTAGACAATAAGGGCTGAAAGTACAGTTTTTAAGAATAACCGACAATCTTAGTAGCAAGTATTTATAGGAACAATGGACGAGAGCGGCAATGACTGCGATAACGTTAACAATTTTACCAAAAGAGCTTCTTTATAACAGAAACACTATTTCATGTAATCAATCTTTCGGACCACATCTGTTTACTACTATTTTACTTTAGTTGCGTCGCACTCTTCTACCAACAAATCTTTATTGAGCGGCTTCCACAGTTAATGTTATTTAATCCGTCAGCAGCTACTAGTCCAATTTTTCTTTTAGATATTTGCCGCTGAACTGCTGCCTGAGTGGGTTTGAAAGATTACAACGCTGCTCATCAAACCGATGAAAACTTTGATTTAGAATAGTGAAATTTACTGAAGGGGTTGTTCGAGCTAAAAGACTAGCTAAAAAAAAGAACCTCAGGTATAAGTGCTACGGTGAGCACCTAAGTTTTTTTGGAACACCGATAACACAGATTGAGAGGATAAGGCAGATTACCCACGTAAGAAAACCTGAACAAATCCATTTTTATTCGGAAAAACAGAGTTAGCGAAGTGATATTGCCAGGGAAACAATATTAAAATCGGTTTTTATCAGTTTGATCCGTGTCATCCGTGTTCTATTGTTTCGAGAAAAAAGATGAGTACACGCGGTAGGTTGAAGTGTGCGACGCAAGAATGTTTAATAGTGAATAAAAAGCAGGTAACATAATAGAAATTAACTTTGCAAGGGCTTAGACACGAAAGGAGTTTATTTAATTAAAATTTTTTGGAGATCGAATACTATGTCAGAATTTATAAAAATAACAGAACAGCCATCAAAGTATCGGCACCTGGAAAAAATGCCTGTAAGAGATCTTCTTA
>JAOQAJ010000108.1 GCA_025963675.1 Segetibacter sp. | reverse complement strand
AAGCAAGGCGCCAAGCGTATTGTTCCATTTACAATATTAGAAAACGTCCGATTTCGGCCAAAACGTTTGAAAGTGAAAGCCCCTGCCCTAAAGGGAGAAGAGAGTTGTGGAATTTGCTGTTACTGCAGTCAAGCTCCAGATGTTTTCTAAACATGAAAGGCTGATTGTACCTTTGAGAAAAAAGCCCTGTTAGGGGTAGAGGGATAAAAATTATGGATGACATACATATTTGCTGCCCGAAGTGTAAATGGGAGCCGGATGGACAAGCCTACTGGCAATGCAGTTGTGGTTGCATGTGGGATACTTTTAGCACAGGTGGAAGGTGCCCGGATTGCGGGAGAGTATGGGAAGAAACGCAATGCATAGGCTATGCAGGTGGTTGCGACAAAATGAGTCCCCACCTAGATTGGTACGAGGGCTTGGATGACATTGTTCAAAGATTGAAAGAAGAAATTAAAGAGCGTTGGAGAGTGAAAGAATACGCTTAGACACATTTCAATTAATAAAAAAAGAAGAGGTTATCTCGTTTGTTCGAGATAACCTCTATTTATTAGGATCCCTGTTGTTACAGGTACGTTGTTTTAAATAATTTTTTAGGTCTTTATTTATAGAGATTCGAATTATCTAAGAATTGAAAAAAACATTCGTTTTATTAATTTCTAAGAAACTATCTGCAGAATTAACTGAAGGGCCTGAAGTGAAAAGTAATGATTGATTAAAGTAAATAATGATCATTACGATGACGAATGCAGCTATAAATACGAAAAGTCTTTTAAGAAGTATTTGAGAAAAGTTCTCGGGAATTGCCTGGTACATACAATAATTTTTTATACCAGTATTAATTCAAGGAGGGTGCCAAAGCACAAGAAGCTGAAAAAGAAGGAGTTACCAAAATTTAAGGAATATCTAACTGTTCGAAAACGAACAGTTTGTTTAGATACGATACAAAAGAACCGGGATTGACCAGATTTAGGAGATTAGGTAGAATTATAATTTCTTTAAAAAACGAGAACAAGTGTTGAAGAATTAATGTCCGGCGTAATAATCATAACCTCTTTCAGCCCAAAAGTCGGCAGGTTTGTCGTTACTGAAAAACATGGTACCAATTCGCTTCAAATGTTTTATTCCATATTTCACCGGTATGATAAGGCGAACCGGGAATCCCTGGTTGATGGGCAGAGGTTTGCTATTCATTTCATAACACAACAATGTTTGCGGATGCAAAGCACTCGGCATGTCTATACCAACGTAATATTTCTTATCAGGTGTTTGAAGACCAACATACTTCATTTTTGATTGCATCCCAAGCCCGTAGTATTGCATAAAAGTTTTCAAAGGAACCCCCGCCCAATGTGTTACCTGGTCCCATCCTTCTATACATTTAAAATCAAAGACAATATCTTTTTTTGGCAATTTTTTTATATCCTCTAATGTAAGCTGTAAAGTATCACCGGGAGATCGTATCACTTTCAGCCGCCACGTTTCCTCATTTACGCTATCACGAAGTCCATCCATTCCATTTACCCTAACTCGCTTTGCCGCCTGGCTGACCGGATATTCTTTCACCAGCACGGCGGTATCAAAAACATTTGAAAAAACGGCCTCATTAAAATCAAGTGTTTTTCTTAGTGGCCTTAAAGCTCCGGCTTCGTGCGGTTGTCTTTTTATCCATTTAAAAGTAGCCCAGGCTCCCACCAGAAACAATCCAAACAACACAAAGGAAAGAATGCTATTTCTTATAACTGCTTTGCTGGAAACAGTTTTAACAGGCAGTGAAGGCTGGTCATTCATGAGGTGTTTTTTTTGGAGATAACTTTATTACTTCAAACCCGGTAATCATCGCCTGGAAGTTATTCCAGCCCGTTTTAGCCACCTGCGCGATATGTATAAGGAAGAAAAGAACATAGCCTAGCGTAAGAATAAAATGTTCTAAACGTGCTGCCGCATAGCCGCCACACAGCCATGTAAAAAAATGGAATTGAACCGGTTTATAAATCGCAAGCCCGGTAATTAGGGAACCAATTCCCATAAATATAATTACTGTGTACGCAATTCGTTGTGCAGCATTGTATTTTATTTGAGGAGCTTTATATTTCCTTATATGCAAGTCGTGTAACAATACAAGCCAGGCTTCTTTAAAAGACTTTTTATTGGGTAATAAAAATCTCCACTGGCCTGAAAAAACCGTAAAAAGAATATACAATAAGCCGTTTATAGTAAACAACCACATAAAGGCAAAGTGCCAACTCATTCCCTCTGCCAAATGAAACGGTACATTAAGTGCTTTATAAAAACCAGTTGGAAAAAACTTTACAAGTACCTTATTTCCCCAGCTAATTTTATATACTCCGTTTGCCCAATAAATTAATAATCCGCTCCAGATCATGCAGGTAAGTACAGGAAAATTTACCCAATGAAACCAGCGGATGGCGAGGGGATGCTTGTATAAGATTGTTTTCATTTAGGGGAGATTTACCACAAGCGAGGGCGATAATTTAAATAGGCGTCCGTTGGTTTCAAATAATCAATAGTCAATGCTTAATGTTCCTAATCAATTGGGAAGAAATTTCTTCTATTGAGATTTGAATATTGAGAGTTTAGCATTGAACATTATTTCAAAGACATCAAAACATTACTTTTTTACAAACTGAAGTGAAGCTGAGTTCATACAATACCTTAACCCTGTTGGCTTTGGTCCGTCCTCAAACACATGGCCTAAATGACTTCCACAATTACTGCAATGAACTTCTCTTCGAACCATGCCGAAGCTCCTATCGCGATTTTCTTCAACAGCTTTTTTGTTTATCGGCTGATAAAAACTTGGCCATCCAGTTCCACTCTCAAACTTAGTATCACTTGTAAATAAAGTTTGCCCGCAGCCGATACAGTTATAAATACCCTTATCATGATTATCGTGATAAGCATTGCGAAAAGGCGATTCTGTACCTTCCTTTCTTGCTACCCTATATTGTTCTGCAGTCAACTGCTTTTTCCATTCTTCATCTGTTTTGGTTACGGCAAATTTTTTATGTTGTGCCTGAGAACACGATGATACAAAAAACAGAAAAGTAAATAGAGGAATAAGCGCTTTCATTTCTTAAATTTTACTGTTATTTACGGTTGATCTTTCTTGTCAGATTGTTTAAAAGTGTGCAGGCAATCCAATCATCTGTTAAAGATATTTTGTTCGTCATTCGGTTTTTAGTTTAGGTCTTAAATTCTTGGGTGCGGTGGAAACCGGGAACTTCCTATTTAAAATCGTCATTAATTTACAACTTTTAGTCTTTAGTCTAATTCATTATTTATTCTTATATTTTTTTCTAAATTAAACGTAGGTTACAATAACTTGTCCCCAGCAAGTCCCTCATTCTCCTGCTATCTAAAATTCTATTCAAAAAATCAGTTCTCGTTTTGCAACCCTTTTATTCTACGAGAATCAACAGTCAAACATCAATGTTGGATGCAGATAAGTTTAATTTATTTAAAACCTATTTAAGGAAATATTAAATTTTATTTTTCGTTTTACCCTTAGTTTTAATTCTCTTTTTTAAACCTTTTTAGTGAAGATATCCCTGGTTGCCTTTCTAATATTTGCTTGCCTATTTGCTGCCCCTAAAAAGGGAAACGCTGGCGACACCTTATTTTATAATAACAAATATTCTGTTGCCTGTCACAATTGTTACCAAAAGAAATATTCATCAAGTCTAGAAGAGGCATTGGCATATACCTCCACCTTAGAATTAGACATCTGGGACTCTCAGTACTTTATAGGCAAGAAAAAATGTACAGGCGCCGACTGGTTTGTAAAGCACAGCCTGTTTCAAAAAGGAAATAAGAATTGTGCCGGCGGTTCCCTTCGTAAATGCCTGCAGGAAATTGCAGCATGGACAAGAAAAAACCCTGATCATGAAGTACTTACCATTTATATAGACAAAAAAGAAGACTGGGGAAGTAAGCGGTCTCTAAGAAAGCCGGAAGATTTAGATAACCTGATTTCGTCTATTTTTCCGGCAAATAGTATTTATTCTCCGAAAGAGGTGTTGCAGGAAAATGACAATTTACGTAACTCTGTTCAAGGTTGTAACTGGCCTTCAACGGATGAATTAAAGGGTAAGGTTATTTTCGTTATAACGGATGCGACTATATTAACAAGAAAGAACAAATTGCTGAATAAGTACCTGAACAAGCAGCAAAAAAATTCGGTCTGTTTTGTTGCTCCGCGAATTAAAAAGACGAGCGAGATTTTTAAGCCAAGAGGCTTATCGAGCAATAACATTTCAAACGTCATTTTTTATAACCTGGGCTATAAGCACGCTGGCTTATCCTCTGCCATAAGTTCAAAAAACTATATCAACCGCGTTTATAACTCCCCGGAAACATTAGCAACCGTAAATGCGCTGGCAGATAGAAAAGTAAACTTTATCGCGCTGCACAACTACAAATTGGCAAGCCCAAATGGTCAGGAAGTATGCGAAGTAGCAAAATAATTTTGCACTTTTACAATTAATCTCTTACAAACTTCTCTACAACTACTCGTTGAAACCACCGGTTAGGGACTACCCATTTTTGAAAAACAAACATCCCTATCACCGCACACACAATGCCGCCTAGTACATCCAACACATAATGATGGCCACTGTAAACAGCAGCGAACCATATACCTACTACTACGGCAGCAAAAAAAACGTTTATAATTCCCATCCTGTTTTTTATCCCGTAGTATAAGACAATCATGTTGTACGCCGAATGTAATGAAGGCATTGCAGCAAAGACGTTTGAACTTTTTGCATACAAGGCCTGAAAAATTCCTGCATGAAAGAAGTCGTCAAAACGATGTAATCCTGCAGTATTACCCGGCGTATGAGATTGAAACTGAAAGCCGTAAAGTTGAACATACCACGGGGGTGCAGCAGGATAGACATAATAACCCACGAAGCCTAGCAGGTTTACAAACAAGAAAGTAAGGGCAAAGTAGATAAACTGTTGACGCCTCTTTGAAAAAAACAAATAGGCTGCAAAGAATAGCGGAACGGGCACCCAGCACAAATAAAAAAACCCGCTCAAGAGATCAAGCCAGGTTCTTGTATTTCTTTGCCAAAATTCATTTGGGGTGAGTTGTTGACCGCTCACTTGTATACCGAAAAGATTTTTTTCTGCATTATACAAGCTTTCAATATGAACGGTGTTATATAAATAGTTTGGAAAGGCCTTCATGTAATCGAAGATTATCCAAAAAATAATGAAAACTGAAAAACCACTTATAAATTTCCTTGTGGAAAATGAAA
Organism: Segetibacter sp.; assembly: GCA_025963675.1. GTDB lineage: Bacteria > Bacteroidota > Bacteroidia > Chitinophagales > Chitinophagaceae > Segetibacter. The sequence goes on along the minus strand of JAOQAJ010000108.1, from coordinate 23,473 downwards.
GATAGAACAGTGCATTAAAGATCAAAACCAGAACTAGTTGCTCTGGTTTATAACCGATTAATATTTTAGAAATAAGGAGGTATGATAAAGAGATTATTACTGTCAGGAGAATATCTTTTTTGGCAAATAATCCTGCATATGACTTATCCCCCTTCCCCGGTTGATCCATTATTTTTTCTTTGGAAAATCTGAGTCTAAAATTTTATCCCATAATACAGAACTCACACCATAACCTTTTGATGGGTCATCGTAGTGATGCAGCATATGATGTTGCTTGATTTTCTTCCAGAAAGAACTTTTAAAATTAGCATGATGAATTGCATAATGCGTCATGTCATAAGCGAGGTAGCCAATAATAAAACCCGGGAAAAAAGCATATAGATTGACCGGTGCAAGAAATAATGAGAACAGAAAATAAAACAGAGCAGCTAAAGGAACACTGACAGAAGGAACCATTACCAGCCTTTTTGAATCTCTTGGGTAGTCGTGATGAACTCCATGAAAAATAAAATGCAATCTTAGTCCCCATTCTGACTTCGGCATGTAGTGAAAAAGGTAACGATGTAAAACGTACTCAGCAGCTGTCCAGACAAAAATTCCTAAGATGAAATAACCAGCAAAAGCAGTAACCGATATATTATTTAAAATTGCTTTATAAATAAAAAAAACAATTGCAGGAACAAAAATGAATAAGGGCACTGAAAAATGAATTTTAGAAAGGCCTTCCAAAAAATCATTTTTAAACATTCTCACAGACTCTCTCGAATTAGAGACATAATTCTTCTTCATATAAAACGATTGATAAAACTTATATTTTCCTTCTTTCTATTACCTCTTTTCCATTTGCAGGGTCTACACCTTTTATTTCAACATAATCCACGTTAGGTGACCAAAAAGAACCCCCGTTTATTTTTACAAAGATACGATTGATGATTGCTTGTTTTTGATTAATTGTTCCATAAACGTTATACTTGTTGTTTGGCCCTTTCATTAGAAACATTGGGAACTTCTTATAAGAAACAAAGTTGAGCTCGTATTTATCCTTTGAAATCGCCGTACTCTTAATTCCGTATGCAAACTTTTTTTGAATGAAGCTGAGCTCCTCTTTTTGCCCCTGGTCTTTATATCTTATCCAATAAACGTGTACCGGCTCCTCTTTATCGAGTACGTTATTATTGTAATTCAACTCACAAACAATCGTGTTGGTGTTTGGTGTTCTTTGCAAGTAAAACAATTGGTTAGGATTGCCAACAGGTACCGGAAATTTCTCTTGTGCCGTAGCATTCATTGCACTTAACCAACTAATAAGAAAAAAAATCAACGTTGATCTCTTATATATTACCCTGTTCATTTTTACTTCTATCTTTTAAATCCAATGCTTTTTTAGCAGCATATAATCTTTTAAATGCTGTTATGTTTGTAAGAACTGCCATCACAGTAATTGGCAAAGTAAATACAGTCATTGTTTCAAAAATGTGAAATGGTATTCCAGGTATATAAAGTTTAAAATCTCCCCCTATAAAATGAGCAGTTATTCCACATGCGATACCTGAAACTCCAATTAACACCACCCTTTCCGGCCTTTGCATTAGTCCTCCTTTGTTCTGAATGCCTAATCCCTCGCTTCTTGCACGAGTATAGCTTACCATCATTGAGCCGATTAAGGCGATAAATGCAAACAAAGAACTTATGAAATAATGATGCGCAACAAGATAATAACAAATCCCAAGAAACATTATTAATTCGCTATATCTGTCCAGAACAGAATCAAATAAAGCTCCGAACGTCGAACTCATATTACCAACCCGGGCTACCTGGCCATCAAGCATATCAAACAACCCGGCAAACAAAACAAGTCCTCCAGCCCATCCTACGTATCTTAAATCTGCACGTCCGCCTTCTTCTGCCCCCGCAATAAAAATTACGGCAACGCATATATTCAACAGCAAACCAATAGTCGTAACTGCATTTGGTGTAAGACCAAGCTTTATTAACCTTCGCACCAAAGGATCAATTATTGTATAAATTGTCTTTTGAAGTCTATCTCTCAACTTTTGTTTTGCCATATTTTCTAAAAATCAAATTTTACTCTCGTTCTAATTCCCCATTCTGTTACGCCCGGATGATCTAAATAAGTAAGTCTTTTTACGAAATCCACCCGAAGAAGCTTAAAAATATTTGATACTCCGGCACTAACTTCTATATACGGTGTCTCATTTAAAATATAAGTGGTAGGCAAACCTGCTTTATCAACAGGAAACTTTATAGTCGATGAGTTGAAGTCTGGATTATTCTCCGTGCGAACACCGCCGTACAAAATTTTTGCCGAAGCAACTTCCCGCCACTTTAATTTTTTCAGCAAAGGTATTTTATTTAAGAAGAAACCGTTAAAATGCTGGTCAAAGGTTAAAGCTGCATATTGATCACTGACGAATTCCAGGAAGTTCATCAGGTTATAAGAGTCCAGCTGATAGGAATATGTTTGGTTTGCTCTGTGAACGGTCATCAGAGGATAAGGGAGTTTTCCAAATATATACCCACCTTCAAGTTTTGTATCAGCATAGCCCAATTGAGATAGCATAAACCTTTTGTTGACGGTAAGATTAAGGTTGTGATAGTTGTATTCGCCATTTAAAAGGCCCTTAATACCGGAGATATACCTCAATTTAATAATCGGGTATTTGTTGATAATCGGTATTCGAAATCTTTTTCCCTGGTAAAACTGCCGATGAGGAGACCAGGTAAATTCGGCTGACAACTCGCTTGTTGTAAGATCAGGCACATTGACAAGATTTGCCCCATTTAGCTTAAGGTATGAAATGACGCCTGCAGGAGTTTGTTTCCAGTTCTTAAAACCGAAAGTATAAGCGAAGTCTTTTCCAAACTCTCGCACATACTCCGTCTTAAAAATGTCGTTATAAAGCCAACGGTCATTATTACCACGCTTAAAAGACAATAAAAAGTTATCCTCGACCACATACTGTAGCTCCTGCCCCGGAATTTTAGTATCCCGCTGGTAACTGAACTTCAAATAATTAAGCGGATAAGCATAAATGGTTGAATGGTTGAACGAGTAAGCAGCGGCAACATAATATTTCCACTTCTCATCCTTGAATCCATAAGCAACATAATTCTCTAAATAGATTTTATTATTAAACTTAGGAGTAGTTCTTCCGCCAACCCTTATCCTAAACCCTTCTACCGGGTTGAAACTGTAAAAAGAATTTAGAGGACCTACCTCGTAAGCCCCAAAACTTTTATAACCTGCAAAAAGCAAGGTGGTCACGTCCATAAAAGTTTTAAAAGACTTCAGATGGGTCAAACTATCAATGTTAGAATAAACCTTTGCTTCAGGCCCCGACAATTGTGGTGAACGATGCTCTATCCAAAATGCTTCTGATGCATCAGTCTTAGTTTTAAGTCGCACAACTGATTCGCCTTTAAAGATACTGTCTGGCTGAGGTTGATTGATAGCGTAATTTTTGAAAGATACTGTTCTCTCCCCTACAATACCGGTTTTAGATCCTTCGCTAAAAGCAAATTCAACAATAGTACTGCTCATGACTACACGATAACGGCCATCCGGCCCTTTTTCAAAATTCTGGTTAACATGTAGTTCACGAACAAAATTCAAATTCGCATTCTTGCTAATACTCATCACCAGCTTTTGAATCGAATAATTTCCATCAAGCGTAACAAATAGCGTCCCTTTAAACAACAGGTCATTCAGGTTGCGGGGAGAAAAATTAAGCCGAACCATTTTAACTCCGTCTATCTCTGTAGTGTCGGCAATATAAAACCGGTAAAAAGTTGGAGCCATGTCTGAAATAGGACTCAGAAATTGATTCGACAGCAATGAGATGTTATTTTCATATACATCGACATCCTCGTACATGCGGTCGAGGTATGAGTTTATACCTTCAACATCTAAATAATCACCAAAATTTACCTTCTTTTCTGCCAGTATAAAAGTTTTGTTTTTTTGGGGGTTCTTGCGGAAATATTTTTGCGACGACACCTCGTCAATGTAAACTGGCAGCATCGCTCTACCCTGAATCTTTGTTGTATCGTCGTTTTGAAAGACAAATTCGAAATTCTTCAAAAACTTATTCTTGAGCAGCTTTTCAGGTGTCTTTGTTAGCAGCACCTCCATTTTCTCATACTGTTCATATGATACGTAATCATAGGCAGTCATCCGGTTCTTGTCCTTGTTTTCGATCACCTGCCTGATTAGCTCAACCGCGGGGTTATTTTTGTTCGTATACTTTCCCCGCCTGTTTGTCTTTACAACTACATTAGCCTTCGCGTCTGACACCTCAAGCCCTACATCAATTGTCTGTTCCCGATTTGGCGAAACTGTTTTCGAAACGGTTTTATATCCTACATATGAAAATTGGACTGACGTTAGTCTTGAATTGTTTGTTACCAATGTATAGCTTCCGTCAGCGGCACTCGTTACACCTTTTCCACCTTTAAAATAAATACTAACAGATTGCAGCGGCTGTTGACTAACTGCATCCTTTATAATCCCTTTCACTATTGTTTGAGCGGATGAATAAATTATGGATGTGAAGAGTAACAGAACAAAAAGTATTCTGATGCCTATCTTTCTCATTATTTGATCAGTTGTTTTTAAATACGTATTTTTTTTGCAAAACGTAGTTGTAGCAAAAGCCAACAATTAGTGATACAAATAGCTTGGCAAACACGTAATGTATTTTTAGCAACTTGGTTAGAAGGTACATTCCCGCGGTATTAAGTATGAGATTGCCTGTCCACACAAGTCCATACCTGAATGCCTGCTGATGTACCTTTCTTTTTCTTGATTCAAAAACCCAGGTTCTGCCAATAAAAAAATTCAGAACCCCACCGCAAACCGTTCCGGTTGTGCTGGCGATAACAACATCAACCCGAAAAAAACTTACTAAAAAAATGGTAACGAGATAATCAAAAAATGAAGCAATCGAAGAGGAGATATTTGCCTTAAGAAAAGTGAGCATTTAAAATAACATTACGCCTTCTGTTAAAAGCTTTTAAAAAAGATTACAATTACTTTTGATACCAGCCTTTGTTTTGATGGCGTCATCGTTGCGACGCTCCGTTTAACTATCCTTCTATTAATCAACTTAGCATTCGACCCTTCGGAGCGTTTTTATTTCGTGTGTAATTATTCGCATCTTAAAAGCTTTTCTGCCTTCTTTAATCAACCAGCTCTACCTCATGTAAAAATTAAAAAAAGAATTAGGATTTCAAACTATAGTCTTCCTTTTTTACGAACAAAACTAACCGGTTAAGTTGCAAACGAATTAGAATAAAAATCTAAACGGTAGAATAACGTTCTAAATGGTTCAATTGTTTCATAGATGTTCAATGAAATTAATTCAGTGCGGCAGGCAAACGTTATAGAAGAAAAATGAACAAAAAGTACAAGAGTGCGACGCAACAAAAGCTTAATAGAAAACACTTGCTAAGCTAAAAAATATTAATCCTAATAATTAATACAACTTAAACGATACAATTATGGTCAAAACAATATGGGCATAGATGCCGGCTAATACATCATCAGCCATTACTCCCCAGCCCTTTGGAAGCGATTCCATCTTTCTTATAAACAGGGGTTTTGTTATATCGAAAAAACGAAAAAGCACCAAGCCCGTTAAGACATATTTCAGGGTGATTGGTATAAATATCAGGGTGATTAACATTCCAGCTACTTCATCTATAACCACTTTGCTGCTGTCTTTGCCCCAAATCTCGTCTACCGCATTGCCTGACCAAACAGCAAGAATGCAAACCAAAATTGTAATAATAACCTGGCTAAGAGCGGTTAAGTATGTCGATGGAATTAAGATCCATATAACGCAGAGAACAATAGCTGCTACTGTGCCACCACCTTTTCCGATGTACCCAATTCCAAAAAAGGTTGCAATGACCTTGTGCAGCTTTATCATAAATCAAAGAAAGTTGCTGAATATGTTAGTTCTTTATAAGTGGCTTTTAGCTTTATAAAGATGTATATAATCTATATTAAAACCATCCATTCTGTTTGTACCAATCCAACGCTTCTTTCAGCCCTTGCTGTAAATTATATTGTGGTTGAAAATCGAGATCTCTTTTTGCAGCAGCAATATCGCAACACCAGTTTACTGCAGTCAGCTCATTCAATTTTTCAAGATTTAACATAGGCGTTTTATCTAAAAACTCATATGTTTTCTCCAATACTATTGCCAGGCCCCTGACCACTGCAAGGGGCAAATGGATTCTAAAAGTTTTTTTATTTAATACTGCCTTGGTGATGTTCGCCATTTCGTAACGGTCATAACAATTGCCGTCGGTAATGTTATAACTGCCGTTTGCACCATCAGAAGTAAACAATGAATTAACTGAAGCTGCTGCAAGATCTTTTACATACACAAAACTTAGCTGCTGAGGTTTGCTTCCTATGTATGGCTCAAAGCCTTTACTAAACGTCTTAAGAATAATAAATATCTCCTTATCCCTTGATCCGTACACAGCAGTTGGCCTAAGAACGATTAAAGGAAGGTTGATTTCTTTTAATTGTTCCTCAGCTAGTAATTTGCTTTTACCGTAGGCAGTGACTGGTCGGGGAGTTGTTCTTTCAGTAATTAAATCCTCAGTTTGTTCTAATGGTCCCAGAGATGCAAGGCTACTTATAAATACCATCTTTTTAAATCCTGCTCCAACATTTGACGCTGCTTTGGCAAGATTGACGGTGTAGGTTGCGTTGACCTTGTTATATTCTTCCTGGTTTTTCGCTTTGGTAGAACCGGCAGCATGAATAATGAAATCATACTGTTTTTCCCGCAGTTCTTTTTCGAGATTTTCCACCGAGGTAAAATCGGGATAAGTGAAATTGATATTGTAGGAAGCGAGGTGCTTTATATCGCTGCTTTTACGAATTGCTGCATAAACATCTAATCCTTTTGCAAGAGCAGCCTCGATTAAATGAAAACCAACAAAACCACTTGCACCAGTTATGAGAACCTTTTGCTTCATATTAGTTTTTCGTAGACACGGTACCTCTTATAAATTTTACCGTTAATGTTCTGCATTGCCTTATTCATCATCTCATTCGTTTCAAGTATCCACGAAGCTTCGCCGCCCTTTATTTTTTTCTCACCCGCCTTCTTGATTATCTGTGCATAAAAGCATGCTTCAATTCCCATTTTCCTATAATCCTCAATTACTCCGAGTGTTATTATTCGTACGTAATCAACCTTTTTAAGTCCCAGAAGAAGTTTAAAAATTCCGGTAGGAAATAATCTTCCTTTTTTTATTTTTTTCTGAATTTGATTAACATCAGGTACTGCGAGGGCAAACCCTACCATTTTCTCCCCATGTTCGGCAACGAGACAGAAGTCTGCGTCTAAAATCATCTTTAGATCTTTCGCCAGGTAATTAAACTCATTTTCTGTCGCTGGTACAAATCCCAAATTACTATCCCATGCGGAGTTATATATCTCCCTTACTTTCGCTACTTCATTTTTAAAATCTTTCACATTAATCTTTCGAATAGTAATCCCTCTTTGCTCAAGTCTTTTCATCAGAGCTTCCTGCAGCTTGACGGCCCGTTCGCTAACCGTATCTGTTCTTAAATCGTAAGCGAACAAGTCGACTTGTTTATGCAAACCGTTTTGTTCGTATAGCTTGATATAGTAAGGTTGATTGTAAGTCATCATTGCAACAGGAGGCTTATCAAAGCCGTCAATTAAAACACCCACTGTCTCATTAGTTGATGGATTGACAGGACCGATCATGGTGGCGACTCCTTTTGCCTTCAACCACTTTTCAGCTTCATCGAACAGCGCCTTTGCTATAGTTAGATCATCAACACAATCGAAAAATCCGAAAAAACCATCGTTGGTTTTGTTGAAGGAATTGTGATTGTTATTAAGAATTGCAGCTATTCTTCCCTTTACTTTTTTATTTTCATCAACAGCTAAGAAACACTGCAAAGAAGAATGTTCGTGAAAAGGATGCTTACCCGGTGTTAGTATGTCGCGCTGTGCTATAAAAAGTTCGGGAACATAATTTGGATCACCTGCGTACAGATCGTGAGGGAAATCAATAAAAGTAGCAAGTTGTTTTTTAGAAGTTACCGGGTCGATCCTTATCATAATTCGAACTTTTGCTTCATCATCGGTATCTCTAACTGAGATGCAGCTATAGTCAATTTTTCCACTGCTTCTTCAATCTGAGAGAACGTATGTGTTGCCATCAACGAAAAGCGAATTAGGGATGCATCGGATGGAACAGCCGGAGAAACAACGGGGTTTACAAATATTCCCTCTTCCTGCAACATCTTCGTCAGCATAAAAGTTTTATGATTATCTCTTACATATACAGGAATAATCGGGCTTTCAGTTGGCCCAAGCTCGAAGCCTTCTTCTAATAATAATTGCTTGGCATAACGGGTATTTGCCCAAAGTTGTTCTATGCGTTCCGGCTCTGCCTGTATTATTTCCAATGCTGCCAACACACTGGCAACGGAGGCCGGTGTCATACTTGCACTAAAAATTAATGAACGAGCCTTATGTTTCAGATAGTCGATGATAACTTCATCGCCCGCAACGAATCCGCCCAATGATGCAAGGGATTTACTGAATGTACCACCTATAAGATCTACTTTATCAGTAACGCCAAAATGAGATGCAGTTCCTGAGCCATTTTCACCAATAACCCCAAGGCTATGGGCGTCGTCAACCATTATGTTTGCTCCGTATTTTTCTGCTATATCAACTATTTCAGGCAGTTTTACAAAATCGCCTTCCATGCTAAATATGCCGTCAACTACAATCAACTTAATGGCTTCTGAAGGTAAAGCAGCTAGTTTTTGTTCAAGGTCACCCATATCGTTGTGACGATACTTGATGGTTCTTGAAAAAGAAAGCCTGCAACCATCTATTATAGAAGCATGATCATATTCATCAAGAATGAGATAATCAGTTCTTCCGGTAACACAAGACAAAACACCAAGGTTTACCTGGAAACCTGTACTAAAAAGTAATGCAGATTCTTTATTTACATATTTTGCCAGCTTATGCTCTAGTTCTATATGGATATCAAGCGTACCATTTAAAAAACGTGAACCGGCACATCCTGTTCCATATTTATCAATCGCTTTTTTTGCCGCTTCTTCAATTTTCGGATGATTAGTTAACCCCAGGTATGAGTTTGAACCGAACATCAGTACTCTTTTGCCATTTAGCATCACCTCGGTATCCTGTCCACATTGTATCACTCTAAAATAAGGGTAAATACCTTGCTGTTTAATCAAAGCAGCGTCTTTAAACTGCTCTATCTTCTTATGTAGTTTTTTCTGCATATCCAATATTTAAGAAGCCTTGCACATTTTTCTATTAAAATATAATATCAAACATAGTTTACCAATTTCATTAAAGGATGAAAGATTTGAGCTTTCATATAGCAAGTGGTATAAAAACTAAAAATAATGATTATAATGCTGTTTCAATGCTTTACAGCTACCAAGTTATTTTCACTCTATCCACACTTTTTATCCTTTAATTCCATCAACCATTATATCCACCAGCACGTCCGGTCCATTCTCACTATTTCTTACGAACCTTGATGCAGACAACGGTAACTCAATGCCGCGGAAAGCGGCAACAAGGGTAAATGAAAATAACTCAATATCGCGCTCGGCTAACATTTTAAATTCACCTGTCTGCACACCATCCTTAAGAATCTCTCTTACCAAATCTATCTGCGTTTCATCATGCTTTTGTTTCAGTTTTAAAACCACACCTATGTGATTAAATATATCTTCATATACAACTGAGCTCAGGTTATGAAACTTCTCCATCACCCTTGACCGCGTTCTCGAGTATGCTTTTAGCTTATCCTTTGCAGTTATGGCCATATTGATGGCTTGCCTGGTAAGACGTAAAAGGTTTTTTAATTCTTCTTCTACAACAGCCTCAAAAATTTCGGTTTTACCTTCAAAATAATAATAAAGGGTGCTTTTCCCTTTTCCAAGTGAATTAGCTATATCTTCCATAGTCGTCTTCTTCAAGCCATGATGGGCAAACAAAGATTTAGCAGTAGAGAGTATTTCTCTGACCATCAACTCATCCTTTGCAACCTGCTCCAACATTTTCGACTATTTGATAAAAACGGTCCAAAAATAGATTTAAAAACTTAATAAACCAATAATTTGGGGAACGCATGAAAATTATTTAAAATGGAGTTTTCTAAAACCATGCAATAAGAAAATTATTTTCCTGCTATATAGATGCTTCCTTAATCAGCCGGCTAATCTAAAGTGCTGAAGTTTTTTAACTTCAGTTAACTTTTCTTACATAAACAAGGATCAGAATAATTACTTCTATCTAAGATTTCTGCTTCAAATAATGGCTTTAAGAATGAGGTTTCCGTTTCAAGGGATCTAACAAGTAAGCAAGACCATTTAACTTAATCTCATATATGGTAGCTAACAGTACGCCTAATTTACCTTTTGGAAATCCTTTTCGTTGAAACCATTCTAAATAATAAACGGGCAGATCGCACAACATTATATCCTTATATTTTCCGAACGGCATTTTCATTCTTACCAGGTCTAATAGCAATTCAGGGTTCGGCTGCGAATCTTCCATCACTTTAAATTATAAAACTTGTTCTTTCAGAAATTGATAAAAACACAACAAAAAAGTGCGTAAGGGTATGCTGATTAAAACGAACAAGCTTTACTCTTCTTCATAAAACTCAATCAAAGAAGCAAAGTAAGTTTCATTCCAACCTTCCACGATATCCTCATATTCACTGTCAGGAATATTAGTATGTTTTAACTCGACAGAAGTGCCATTTTTATGAGGATGAAGTTTAATCGTTACAATTGATTCCTCTTCCTGGTCGCCGAAATACCACTCTTGAACTATTTTCTTTCCCTCTTCAAATTCTAAGTTTCTCCCCACAATACTTTCATTCCATAAAGAGAATTCTGCACCAGGCTCCGTTGACATTTCAGCCTTTTGACCAGTCCATAGCTGTATAGTAGCAGGTTTGGTAAGTGCTAAATAAACTTCGCTCGGTTGTGCTGGAACGATGTAATATTTCTTATAGTCTTTCATTTATTTATGCTGTTTTCATCACCCGGGTTAATTTTTATGGCGCGGACAATATTACTACTATTTCACTTTTGTTGCGTCGCACTCTTGTACAATTGATGGTTTGGCAACAATTCAAAGCGTAACTTTTATTCCCGTATTTTTAATAACCAAATGCCATCGAAAGTATGACTAAAATTGCTTTTGCAATCCTGTTGCTGTTTACTTCAGCCCTATCTGCACAGAAAAAAAATTCGAAACCAATTAGTGCTGAACGGCTTCAAATTGCTCGTGAAATGGACAATTCCATAAGAACTGAGCTATTAAACAAATGGTATCCTCAATCAGCAGATACTGTTTATGGTGGATTTCTAAGTTCGTATACTTATGACTTTAAACCAACCGGGGCGCAAGATAAAATGATCGTAACCCAGGCGAGACATACGTGGACTAACGCAAAAGCGGCGGAAGCCTACCCACACGTCCGCTATTATAAAACCGGAACTAAACACGGCTTCAAATTTCTAAGAGATGTGATGTGGGACAAAACCTACGGCGGGTTCTACAACCTCGTCGACAGGCAAGGAAATGATAAAAGCGACAAACGCAAACCCAAAGAGGCTTATGGAAATGCGTTTGGCATTTATGCACTTGCAGCTTATTATAAAGCTACCAAAGATACTAGTGCTCTTAACCTTGCAAAAAAAGCTTTCGCCTGGATGGAAAAGCACAGCCATGATCCGATTCATAAAGGTTATTATCAACATCTGCAACGGGACGGAACGCCGATTGTTAGAGATAACACAGTTCCTTCAACATCAGATCTTGGCTATAAAGATCAAAACACTTCTATCCATTTGTTGGAAGCCTTTACCGAATTATATGCTGTTTGGCCCGATAATCTTTTAAGACAGCGATTACAGGAAATGCTTATTCTTATAAGAGATGTGATCACAACCCCAAAAGGGAATCTTGTACTTTTCTTAAAACCTGACTGGACACCGGTTTCTTTTAGAGACTCATCTCAGTCTTTCATTTTAAGACATCGCAACTTAGACCACGTTTCCTTCGGCCACGATGTAGAGACTGCTTTTTTAATGCTTGAAGCTTCTCATACTTTAGGACTGAAAAATGATAAAGCAACGATGACTATTGCAAAACGTATGGTCGATCATGCATTGACGAATGGCTGGGACAATACCGTTGGAGGTTTTTATGACGAAGGATATTATTTCAAAGACAAGCCTGGTATTTCAATCATCCTTGAAACTAAGAACTGGTGGGCTCAGGCAGAAGGATTAAATACGCTGCTTCTGATGGCAGATCATTTTCCTAATGACAACATGCGTTATTTCGATAAGTTTAAACAGCTTTGGCAATATAGTCAAAAGTACCTGATAGACCACGTAAACGGAGATTGGTATGAGGGGGGACTTGACAAACAACCAGAAAAACGAACTGCATTGAAAGGCCATATATGGAAAGCCACCTATCATCATTACAGGTCTTTGTCAAATTGCATCGCACGATTACATGGAAAGGGAGAAATGTTTCATTAAAAAGTTGAGTAACTAATACGGGCTCCCTAAACCCGCCTAAACGTAAATACTTTTTTAAAAGCGCCAATACCCACTGTTGCAGGCCCGTTTTTGAACTTATATTTAATTCGCTTAAAAAAAATCCAATCATCAATTTCCACAGATTTACTGGTTAACTCCATAAACTGTTCGTAGTACAAGGGACGGGTAGTGTCAGGTGTCAGGTGGCCCCAAACAGATTTGACCGCCTCTATAATGCAGGTTCTATCATCTGGCTTACTGGCGTAAGCTGCAAATAGTGTAAAGGCAACCAGCATAAAAACAATTATTTTTCTCATCGTTCTTCTTTAAACAAATATGCACTAATTATCACCAGGGGAACAGCTTTTCGCCTAGCTTTTTTCAATCTTAGTAATTTATAGCTTTTCATGAAAGTTCTTAAAAAACTTTCATTATTCAACCCCCGGTTTTCATTTCCTCTACTGCAAACACGTTATTTATTATTTGCACTTTATACAAAATATCAAATCCTTCATCATACTCCGGAATTTGAAATCTTTTCAATGTTCCCCCGATACCTGCAATCGGTATCAATTCTTTTCCTGTTCTATTTTTATTTCGCGTTATTGCTTCTCCCAAAGTCGATTGAAAATAGTACCCAATCACTTTGAACTTAAACCCTTTTGCCCTTGCTATATATGGCTGCCTTATTTTTTTTGATGCGTTCGTATTGTCGATGACAAAACGCTGTTGTGTTTCAAAACAAGTCTGTAGAAAAATATCTTCTTTGCCTCGGGTATTAAATAAATCAAGAGAGATTCTGACGTGAGTTTTAAAAAAATGCTCTTTAAAGTAAGTTGTTTTACCTGAAGCTTGTATGCCACAAAAAATAATTGCTTCCATAGAGTGACCAAACTTAACAGCAATTGCTTAAACAGAAAAAACGAAAACCAATTACGAGTTAAGATGAAATTTAATTAGAGGTACATGTCCAACAGTTATGCATGTTCATTCAACTGTTTTATAAATTCTTCAGGTTCATCGGGAGTAACTATTAATTTTTTATTATCAACAGTTTCAATTAAAACCGTTTTATCTCTTCGTGTTGCGTACCATGTCATGTCGCCAAGTTTTGAATTTACAAACTTACCATAATAGCCAAACAGTCCGCCTACACCAAACGTACGAATAGTCCATTTCATTTGGTCTTTGCTGATGGGTGTTACATGTTTAATATCCTGCCTTTTAATAATTACATCATTAATGGTACGATGAATTATCAATTGCTCATCTGTAATGTCGTAATCAATTGGTCGGAAAGAATAGGTTACAAAATAAACAGCCAAAATTGTTATAACAGTAATAAATGCACTTAAGTGAGATCCGGAGAGATATAAATAAACCTGGCCAACTACAATAACAGAAAATAATAAGGACACACCGATCGTTACCCCCTTTGCTAAACCGTCTAAGGATGCTTTAAAAGTCATAGCCTGAACATTTGCAAAAACTAAAAAAACCCTGATGAACCCGAAACAAATAAACCTTCTTTATAAATACCAGCCAAAAACGCCAGGGGTATAATAAAATATCGGAGACTAAATATAGTAATTAATTTTTTTGCAAAAACTGGGTGAGCAGCACATATTTTCCGGGAAGCATCCTGAAAATAAAGGATCGATTTTATGCGGAGACAAACTTAAGTCCAATGATTGAAGCGATCAAAGTTGAAAGGAAAAACATGCGCCAGAAATGGGCGGGCTCTTTAAAAAATATTATTCCAACGATAACCGTTCCAACTGCACCAATTCCGGTCCAGACTGCGTAGGCTGTGCCTATTGGGAGTGTCTGAGTCGCTTTGTACAATAATAGCATACTGATAAAAAGGCAGACAAAAAAGCCAACAAGCCAAAAGGTAGCAGTGCTGCCTGTACTTTCCTTTGCCTTACCGAGACAACCGGCGAAAGCAGCTTCAAACAATCCGCCGATTATTAATAGTATCCAACTCATTTATTTAATGTTTTTAACGGGTGCAATCTAAGTCGTATCTAGATCTTGCAGAGAAAACCTATTCTAAAAATTGAAACGGTTTTTATTAACTGTTGAATAAAGTTTTACAGCAGAAGTGAGTGACACAACGATGCTGAAGAAAGTTATACTGATCAGAACATAAAAATTCAACAAAAAAATATTCTCCATTACTTTGTTGCTGGCGCCTGAGGAGTTGTTTTTATATCAGTTGCTTCTGTCTTTTGTACCGATTGCTGACCCGTTTCCACTTCTACTAATTTTGTTGTTACAGCGTAATGGTTGGGATGAATCTCTGACCCGTACTTCACTGCATATGCCTTCGTAAACTCAGCACCGAAATATAAAATGATTGAAGAATAATAAATCCAAAGCAATAAGATAACCATGGAACCCGCAGTGCCATATGTGCTACCTACATTGCTTTTGCTGATGTAGAGAGAAATACCAAATTTGCCAAGCATAAACAATAATGATGTAGCAATTGCACCGGCTAAAACATCTTTCCATCTTATTTTGGCATCGGGAAGGACTTTAAAAATTACACCAAAAATGAGTGTAGTAACTACAAGTGTAATAGCCACATTTATGATATAAAAGACGATAACGGTAACATCGGGAAATTGATTTTTGAGCCTTTCACTAAAACCGTCGATAATAGCAGTAACCCCTAACGAAACAAGCAACAGAAATCCCAGGCTGACGATTACCGAGAAAGAAAGAAAACGGTTTTGCAACATCTTTACCCAACCTCTCTTTGGTTTTGGCTTCAGACCCCATATAGAATTGATAGAATCCTGTATTTCGGCAAAAACGGTCGTGGCACCAATAATAAGGGTAATAGCACCAATAATTGCTGCTATTTTACTCTTTCCCGCGAGCGATGCGTTTTTTATAATTTCCTGTAACTGTCCCGCTGTGTCTGCCCCGACAAAGCCGACAAGTGTATTATATATCTTGCCCTCTACCGCTTCTCTACCTAAAAAGAGGCCGCATAAAGAAATAATAACAACTAATAGGGGGCCCATGGAAAATATAGTATAGTAAGCCAGAGAGCCGCTCAACTTAGTAACCTTATCATCACCAAAACCAGAAAAAGCATTCTTCAATACTTCAAACATCCCCTTAAAAGTGATTTTCTTCCTCATAATCTTACTTTTTGCTAACTAATGCAAAAAAGCTACCATATACAATGGTAGCTTTTGCTAAATTGGTGTGCAACAAGTTAAACGGATGAGGAAAGCTTCTTTGACCAGATCTTATTGAAACTGCTCAGGGACATTCTTCTTAATGCGATCAGAACAATGTTCAATAAACTTACTGGCAATGACATCAATTTGGGTGTAATCAATCGGCTTCGTCAGAAAACCAGCATTGTATTTTTCAGCAAAATCCTTATCGCGTTGTTGCGACGACGTTGTAAATAAAATTGACGGCACTTCTTCAAAACGCTTCATTTGCCTCACTTTCATTAAGGCTTCTTTGCCATCCATTCTAGGCATGTTGATGTCTAAGATGATAAGGCAAGGTGCAGGATCTTCAGAAGAAAGGTTTTTTAAAAAAGATAATGCCTCTAGTCCGTCGGCAACCGTAACTAACTCTACGTTTTGGGAGTAATTGTAAAAAGCTTCCCGTACAAGCTGAATATCATCGGGATCATCGTCTGCATACAAGACTACATTTTTGGCGGACATTCGATAGTGATTTTTAAGGTTTAGGGGGATTCAAATATATAAATAATCAATCTGATTATTTATAAAACCAGGAACTATTGATATTTCAATGGCCTCCGGGCCAGTTTACTTTGTAGAAACAAAGACAGTAATGGGTTGAAAACATTCTTTTTAACTTCGACTTACGCAGCTTGTTAGCTCTGCCACATCTATTTGATCTAAGTACGGCTGCAACCTTTTGGTAGACGTAAAAAAATTTATATTTGATATGTATCTCCGGTATACCTTATAAAATATCTGTACATAAAAACCCTCGAGCTGGTATAAAACAACCGTCTTACCATTTACTTTCCGTTTACCTACATAAACGCCATGGTTATAAAGAAGATCAATTTTTTCACTATGGCAAAGAAGGGTATAATCGTACAAATTCATATCTAAATTCCTTTGGTATCCTTGAGAGCTAAAAACATAATCTGTAATTGTAAGCACGCTTAAAATAAAAATTAAAAATTGAAGCTTTCTCCTTTACCTACGATCTTAAATTGAGGCTAACTAATTAAAATATTCTGCAGGACAAATATAATATCTAATTTAAAAAAACAGTCTAATTCTTTTTATCAATGTGATAATCAGAAAATAATGCATACGCAAAGTTTAAACTTTCTTCTTTTCAAATAGCAGTTTTTGAGTTGGACTTTTAAAAGATTTTAATCCACCCTAGTTGTTTTAGAAAGATCATTTGAAAAGCATTTGTACCCATCGGTAAAACACTTTTCAACATTGTTGTGTCACTCACTTTTACTGTAAATCTCTATTCAATCCTTTTTAAAGACATGGACAACATTTGTTCCTTTGTAAGATTTGATCCTGGGAATTACATGTAGCAATTAAAGACCACAAAAAAAGTAAGGAGCCGTCGCCGTTTCGTTTCTTATCCAATTGCCCAAATAACCTTTTAATAAACATCAAAAGTGTTTCAAAAAAGGATTAACGACTGGTATTCTTACTCCGCCTTCAATAAAATTTACTTTTCTAAGACTAATTGTATATTTTTCTAAGTGAACTATCAATATTTCTTTCTCAAAACCAATTCTTTCTATGCTTGTAATAATCAGCGATTTACACCTTACCGACGGAACATCGGGAGAGATAATAAGCGACTCGGCATTTCGCCTCTTTAAAAATAGAATAAGTGATATGGCCTATGACGCTTCGTGGAGGTGTGATGCAAATAACCAGGAATATTACCAGGCAATTGAACAAATGGACATTATACTGTTAGGCGATATTCTTGACATGATTCGATCGGAAAATTGGAACGAAGCGCTGGATACAATCATGCCGTGGACAAAACAGAGACAGGAGGACTTTTTTGAAAATGTCGAAAAGATCGCTTTAGGAGTTTTAAAATTCAACGAATCTTCTTTCAATATATTAAGGGGAATTTCTGAAGGTGATATTAGAATTCCAAAAGAAATGAGCCGGGCGAATCCGGAAGAAAAACTGGCGTATAAAATAAAGTATAAGGCAAGTGAAGAAAAGGTATCTGTAAAAGCCAATATCTATTACATGGTAGGCAATCACGACTGGTTTTTTTATATTAATGATTTGCGCATTAACAGAATTAGAAACAGGGTGATTGATGAACTGGGATTAGCGAATGAAAAAGACAAACCTTTTCCATATGCTTATAATGATAGTAAGGTAATACAGCAGATACAGGAAGCTCATAAAGTATTTGCCGAACACGGAGACAGGTTTGATAAAACGAATTACGAGCCCCCTCATCGCGACGCATCGTCATTAGGTGACGTAGTGGTAATAAAGCTGCTAAATGAAATACCGAAAAAGATAGAAGAATGTCTTAGAAAAAGCCCGCAGAGTGCAGGAACAGAAGAGGACATTAATAAGTTTATTAAGCAACTTCGCGAAATAGATAATTTGCGTCCTTACAGCCTTGCCCCTGCCTGGATAACTCAGGTATTAAAGGATACAAAGCTTAACAGTGAAGTAGTAAATAATGCAATAAGCGATGCGTTGGGATTAGTGATTGAAGAGTTTAGGCACAATGAAATTATTTCTGAAAACAAGTTGCTTAGTTTAAAAATGAAGATCGCCGAATGGGTAACAGACTTTTTTAGCATTGAAACACTAGGCGATATTATAGGTCATTTCGGATTTAGCAGAGATCAATTTGAATCTTACAAGAAGTTTGCAATAGAAGTATCTAAAGATGAGGATAAAGATTATTTTGTTATGGGCCATACTCATTACGCAGAAGTCGTTCCTATGAATTCTTATGTCGATAATAATAAAGAAAAACGAAGTAAGATCTACATTAACACAGGAACCTGGAGATCCGTGCATTTTCAGGGCGAAGCTGATAAAAGTAGTTTTGTAAGCTATAAAACTATGTCCATTGCAGGTTTCTTTAAACCAGATGAACGAAAGGGACGGGCTTTTGAATTTTGGACCGGATATTTAGCACTGTAACTAGTCGCCAATTCTATAAGAAAAAAGCGATTATTTGTTATTCAACAATTACTTCGTTAGAATCCGCAATTTCGCTTCCGCAACTGATTGCATAAAAAAACCTGTTCTAATGATTCCTAAATTCACAATCTCATTTCCGGCACTTCTTCGGGAATAATTAGCCTTCCCTTTGTTTTAGATGCTATTTCTTCCACTGATACCCCCGGCGCTCTTTCAACTAATAAAAACCCTTTTGGTGTTACATTTATGACAGCCAAATCGGTAACTATTTTTTTTACACAGTTAACGCCTGTAAGTGGAAGCGTACAAGAAGGCAACAACTTACTTTCCCCTTTTGGATTGGTATGCTGCATTGCAACTATTATGTTCTTGGCACTTGCCACGAGATCCATTGCTCCGCCCATTCCCTTAACCATTTTACCAGGTATTTTCCAATTAGCAATATCTCCTTTTTCACTCACCTCCATAGCACCTAAAACAGTCAGATCAACTTTACCTGCCCTGATCATTCCAAAACTTTCAGCGCTATCAAAGAAAGCTCCACCAGGTATAACAGTTACAGTTTCCTTTCCTGCATTTATAAGGTCTGCATCTATCTCTTCTTCAATAGGGTAAGGCCCCATTCCTAATATTCCATTTTCGCTTTGAAAAATTACCGTTATTCCTTCTGGTATATAATTACTAACAAGAGTTGGTATACCTATTCCCAGGTTCACATACATGCCATCCTGCAATTCCTGCGCTATTCGTTTTGCAATTCCAAATTTATCTAAACTCATACTGCCGGATTTAGAAACTTCTGAATGTAAGGCTGTTGAGCAATTTCCTGATGTTGCCTCTCCAATTCCTTGGCCATCGTTGTGTTAATCGAAGAAATTATCCCAACACTCATCTTTACAAGTTCCTCAATGTTTTTAAGCCCCTTAGTATTTAACCCGCTTTCTATGTAAGCATTTTCATCACCGAACTCTTTGTCATTGTCTATGTCCAACGCATCGTCAACAAGCAATGAAAGGCTAATAAGTGCAAACCACAGCTTCGCAATTTTTTCGAATAAAGTCTCTGGAAATGCTAACGTGCTTAATGAAAATAAAAAAATATCGCCCCTATGCAAAGACTTAAAAGGGGTAGTTAATTTAGTAAAAAGGTTCGCTTCGGTCTGCTCTAAGTACCTGATAACATTGCTTAACCAAAGGTCGTTAACGCTCTTCACCTTTACAAGCTGCTCGCACTGTTTAATTGCCTCAACCATAGATATTTTTCCCGTTTCCTCCAGTACGCTTATGTGGCCTACCTGCTCCATTGCAGTTACAAATACTTCTGACAATAACTCGTGCTTGTCTAGTCCAGCTTTGTATAACAGATCAACTATAAGAGGAATAAACAAATATCCCGGCAGACTAGGTCTTAGATACAATAACTTTTCATTCCAGTATAAATTATTGGCGGGCGGCTCGCGATTCACAAAAAAACGGGCTATTTCTTCATCAATGCCGTAAGTCTGTACTAATTGTTTTGTAGAAACAAACATGTTTTTCGCTATTATTTATTTAGTTGAACTGTCCTTCGCTCTATCCTTTTCTCATAATTCACCCCTTTAAAAATCCGGTGAACGTAAATCCCTGCTACATGTATTTCGTCAGGATCTAATTCTCCCGGAGCAACAAGATTTTCTACTTCAGCAATTGTGATGTTGCCGGCCTTAGCCATAGATGTTGAAAAATTGCGGGTGGTTTTTCGAAAAACCAAATTTCCAAGACTATCGCCCTTCCATGCCTTTACAATGGCAAAATCCGCATGTAAGGCGCGCTCCATCAAATACATCTTTCCGTCAAATTCACGAACTTCTTTACCGCTGGCTATTTCAGTTCCATAACCTGCCGGTGTAAAAAATGCTGGAATACCCATTGCCGCCATTTGAATTCGCGTAGCTAATGTCCCTTGTGGAATTAAGTCGACCTCTAATTCCCCCGATAAAAGCTGTCGTTCAAATTCTGCATTTTCTCCCACATAACTACTCACCATTTTTTTAATCTGTCTTGTTGTCAGCAACATTCCAAGCCCAAAATTATCAATCCCTGCATTATTAGATATGCATGTTAACTGCTTTGCATTTTTACTAACCAGTGCATTTATACAGTTTTCAGGTATTCCGCAGAGTCCAAAGCCGCCCAGCATTATTGTACTTCCATCAGTGATATCTTCAATCGCAGACTCAGCATTTGCAACTACTTTATTCATAGTTTATAATAAATTATTGAGCGTATAAAAAATGAAAGTATTTTCTGGGAGGTCAAAGTTATCGCGCTATTTTGCTTCCGTTGCGTCGCACTCTTGTACATATTTTACTTTATTCTGCTAAAGCTCCAGCTTTAAATTTCACCCGTTTTTTCACACGCGCTAATTCAACTATTGAGCAGTTCTTTTCCGCACAGATGAATCAGCATCTCCTTTTTTCCGATTCAAACTTTCGTATAATGAGTCGAACAACCCTCTCTGTATATCCGGATGCTGTTGATAATATTTATAGCTTGAATAAAATTCCTTCTTATTTGTATTATTTACTTTAAAAGCCTGTTCATACAAACTACTTCGCTTCTTTTTAACATCGACGGTAGAGTCTTTGACCACGAAATTGTTTATGAACTCGTCGACACGGATGAGATCATAAACGACTTTTTGCATTCTTTCTGGTGGCAGAATTCCTCGTGGCACCGGGCTTGAAGAGCAGGCATAAAAAATAAATAAAACGGAAAATATTAAGAGTTTCGTCATTTCAACTCCTGTTGATATTTAGAAACATTTGCAATGTCTAGTTTTTGCAAAGCCTCTATCGCTTTCGTCTTTTCCTGCGCTGGTGCTTTTTTGAAAATCTGGATAAGTTCCTGGGATTTGCCTATCATAAAAAATTGAACAACCATAGAGTTAGGGTTGTCCTGGTTAATCGTTTGAAGCTGAGTTAACGAATTTAAAATTTTAGACCGGGCATCAGCCTGGTTTTCATACATAAAGTCCAGCCCCTGCCGATAGTAGTTATATATAACATCGTGCACCAAATTGAACCTTGTGTTCAAAAAATTCTCCGCAAGCCAGTACCTGTTCCTCGATCCATCAAAGGCCTTCCATCCACTTATATTTCTGTTTTCCGGTGCATTATTTACAATGTTTTGAGCCTTTTGAAAATATACGTCACCTCCTTTCGGACCGAAGGAATCGTAATCTAAACCTAAAATGATATTTATATAATAAGCAAACGTTGCAGTTAGATTACTGGCCAAAGCATCAGACCCTTGCACCCGGCTCTCATTAAATTCCACCGGCTGATATTCTACATATCTAAAAGTTACATCAGCATCCTGAAAGTTGACTAGGGCCGTTGAATAAGAAGAGTTGTATACCGGGCGCGCCGCTTGAATTGTCAGACTTGCTTTATATACGTTCGTTTCAACAACACTTTCAATATTTAATAAAAAGCTGCATTCAATTCTTTCCTGAGGCAGAAATGCCTCCGCTGTCCATTTGCGATTATTTATAAAATTAGTTAGCTGAGATTGAAGAGTCTGAAAAACCTTTTTATCAACGGTGTTAGGTACCCTGGCAGCTACCACTGTAACTTTTGACTGCAATTCTTGCCCAAAAGTCACCAGGCGCAGAACAGTAAAAATCATCAATATTAATAAGCTACGCTTTTTCATTTATCTTTTTTATGATTAAATCGACAATATCATTTGCCACTAATTTTTTGCTTTTTGCTTCGAATGCATAAGCTGTTTTTGCTTTATCAAAAATAGTTACTTTGTTAGTATCTTTTCCGAAACCAGCACTTGCATCTTTTAAGCTGTTTAGTACTATTAAATCTGCATTTTTAGATGAAAGTTTGTTTATTGCATTTTCCTGTTCATTTTCTGTTTCTAAAGCAAATCCTACAAGAAATTGATGATCTGTCTTTACTGAACCAAGGCTTTTTAAAATGTCTCTCGTTTTTACAAGCTCAACATTCAGCAGTTCCCGGCCTTTTTTTATTTTTTGGGCCGAAACTTCTTTAGGCGTATAATCTGCCACTGCTGCAGCCATTACTGCAATAGAGGAATTTCGAAACAAATCTATAACTACAGTATACATCTCATTTGCTGATGTTACTCTTGTTACTTCTATGCCTTTATATTTAATATCGATGTTTGCAGGACCACAAACAAGGTGAACATCTGCCCCGCTCTCGTAACAGGCTTCAGCGATAGCAAGGCCCATTTTACCGCTCGAATGATTACCAATAAATCGAACAGGATCTATCGCTTCATAAGTTGGACCAGCACTTACAACTACTTTTTGCCCTTTTAAACTATTTCTTCTAAAGTATCCTTCAACGAGAAATCTCACAATTTCTTCCGGTTCCGCCATTCGGCCTTCACCAAAAAGCCCACTCGCTAATTCACCTTCGCCAACTGAAATTACAGAATGATTAAATTCCTCCAGTAATCGGATGTTTTTCCTAATCGCAGGGTGATGCCACATGTCTTCGTCCATCGCTGGAGCAACAACTATAGGGCAAGTGGCAGATAAGTAGGTAGCTAACAAAAGATTATCGCATATACCATTTGCCATTTTAGCAAGAGTATTGCAGCTCAATGGGGCAATCAGCATAATATCCGCCCAC
>JAOQAJ010000104.1 GCA_025963675.1 Segetibacter sp. | reverse complement strand
AATAATGAATAAAAGCGCGTCACATCAATCCTCATCGCGTCGCGCACTTCGACCTGCCGTGTGTACTCATCTTTCTTCTAAAAACAATAGAACACGGATGACACGGATCAAACTGATAAAAACCGCTTTTAAAATTGTTTCCCTGCTAATATCACTTCGCTAACGCTGTTTTTCCTGATAAAAAAGGGATTGGTTCAGGTTTTCTTACCTGGGTAATCTGCCTAATCCTCGCAATCTGTGTTATCCGTGTTCCAAAAAAACTTGTCTGCTCACCGTAGCACTTCGACCTTGCTATCCGGTCATCATACAAGCGTCCCTAATTTTGTTATCACATCGAAGATGTTCAATTGTTTTCGGTCCGATAGTATTTCGGAGAAACCCCATTTTTCTTTTTAAAAAGCTTGGAAAAATAAAATACAGAATCGAAGCCGGTCTGGGAAGCTACTTCATTAATATTTAATGCTGTTGATGTAAGTAAACCCTTTGCCCTGTTTAGCCGCAAATTCAGATGATATTGATTAGGTGATTCTCCGGTACTTTGTTTAAATGCTTTTCTAAACTTTGAGTAACCCATTGGCAATTCCCTTACAAGCTTTTTCATATCAACGGTTTTATCCAGGGACTCCTCAAGCGAAAACTTAGCTTTAGAGATAAGCCTGGCTGTTGGATCATGTTCATCTTCCTGTTGCATCGAAACGGCGTTCAAAATCCCCAGTATTTGAAGGGTTATCCCGGCGATCACCTGGTTATACCCGGCAGAGGAAGTTCTTACTGCTGCCAGTAATTGATGTAGCAAAGAAAGTAAATCAGAATTTACACCAACATTTATAAAAGGATTGGTAGAGTCGGAAAATACCCTTTTCATTAATTCTTCAGCATAGTAACCATTGAAGCCGATCCAATGCTCTTCCCACCCGGAATTAGAGTGAGGTTTATATCGGTGCCATATTCCCGGGTAAAGAAAAAAACAGGTGCCTGCCGTAACAGTAGTAGGTTCAGTTAGCGCAGACTCAAAAATGCCCTGTCCGTTAGAAATAAAGACTAAATAATAACCATTTAAAATCCGCCCTTTATTCCAGTTAAAAGAGTGGTTTTGCGGGTGCTCTTCATTATTAGGATAATTTTCGTTCGGATAAATACGTGAATGCCCGACAGTGGTAATATAAAAGCCCCATTTTTCTTCGACCTGGCTAGTGTTTAGATATTTAAAGTAATTACTCATAGATTTTTTTCGGGGGATAGATAGCAAAAATAAAAATATCAAAAAGTACAAATGAAAAGCAATTTCTATATTTTTATTTGCTAACGCAAACATTAGTTTTGACTATTACCTGTATTTGCACTTTGGTCTGACCGCTTCTTTTTTGATTGCTAAACCTAAATTTAAAACAACAACTGCTATGGGTAAATGTCTTCACTTAACATTCTCTCCGAGGCCTTTGTTTTCCCGTGATTCCGTTGGCTCTGTGCTTCAATTAAAAACAATCTTATTTCTAATTTTTTTAAAACCAAACAACGCGTATGAAATTTCTCTACTACTATTCTAATATAGGGTGGATAAGAAAGACCGCCTTATTTATTTTTGTTTTTACTCTATTTTCTCTTTACGCCATATCTCAAAATGGAACAACTGTTACTGTTTCAGGTACTGTTTCTTTAGGAGCTGGTGCAACTGATATCACCGGAACCACTGTGCAGGTAAAAGGAAAATCAAGTGCGGTAACGACCGATAATAATGGACGTTACAGTATTGCTGTTCAGCGGCCTGCCACGCTGACTTTTTCTCATGTTGGCTATCAAAGTATTGAGAGGCCTGTAGGTAACGAAACTGAAATAAATGTAACATTGGAGGTTACAGCTAACAACCTCGATCAGGTCGTAGTAGTTACTTATGGAACAAGAAGACAGAGAGAACTAACAGGTTCGGTTGCAACTGTAAATGCAGCAACAGTGCAAGACGTGCCTGCTGCTGAATTTGGCCAGAAACTACAAGGTAAGGTTGCCGGTCTGCAGCTAAATCAAACATCAGGAAGACCCGGCCAGGGGATGGACTTTAGAATAAGAGGTGCAGCCTCATTTTCATCGGGCTTTCAACCCTTGATCGTTGTAGACGGTCAACCTCTTACGGGTGTGAATTCAAGAAATGGAGATGCTAACCTGATTAACCCCGATGATATAGAAACTTTTACGGTTTTAAAAGATGCAGCTTCAGCAGCATTATACGGATCAAGGGCTGCCAACGGTGTGATCCTCATTACAACTAAACAGGCAAAAGCAGGTCGGACAAACGTTTCCCTCAATACTTACACCGGATGGCAAACAGTACCGCAAAGAGGAAGGCCAAACATGATGAATGGAAAAGAGTTTGCCACTTTTATGAAGGAAATTTACGAAGACAGGGCGAAGTATGAAGGCTACACAGGAGGGATACCTGCAGATTATGCAAACCCTGATCAATATGGCGAGGGTACAAACTGGTACAATTCGATTTTGAGAACTGCACCCATGCAAAATTATTCTGTAAATCTTTCCAGTGGAACTGAAAAAGTTTCTTCAAGTACAACCTTAACTTATTTCAACCAGGATGGAGTACTTCTGAATACCAATATGAAGAGATACTCTTTTAGAAGCAATAATGAGTACAGGCCTAACGAACGTTTTAAAGTAGGATTGAACCTGGCACCCACCTTCCAAAGAGATCACAACACAAGAACCTGGACAGATGGAAGCCGGGCTATTATCGGGAATGCAACCACTGCTTCACCTATGATACCTATCCGCCGTCCTGATGGAAGTTACATTAGCAGTGTGAATTCTTTTGGTATGTTAAGGTACAACAACCCGGTTCAGCAATTGGAATTATTAAACGCCAACCAAAATACGGTAAGAATATTAGCTAACCTATATGGTGAAGTTGAGCTGGTCCGAAGTCTACGCCTGCGGTCAAGTTTAAATGCTGATTACGGAACTGCAGAATACAATCACTTCCAGGGGACGATGTTTGGCATTGGTTTAAACGCAGCTGTTCTTCCACGTGCCGCATCTTCCACCAGGAGCGACCACAATTCATACAATTATCTATCATGGTTGAACGAAAATACGTTGACTTATAACTATAAGGTAAAAGATCACACTATTGATCTGTTGGCAGGTTATAGCGCTCAAAAGTGGAGCAGAAATTACAGATCAATCGCCGGTACCGGATTTGCTAACGATGCCGTTCCCTGGATCGTAGGGGCTTCAGCAACAAGTGGAAGTAACGGCAGAGAGGAATGGAGTTTAGCTTCAGGATTCGGTAGAATTAATTACGACTATAAGGGGAAGTATTTTGTTACAGGTACGGTACGAAGAGATGGGTCTTCACGGTTTGGAGAAAGTGTTAAATACGGAAACTTTCCATCAGTGTCTGCCGGTTGGATCGTAAGCGATGAATCCTTTTTTCCTAAAGGTGATTTTATTAGCTTTCTTAAGCTGAGAGGTAGTTATGGTAAAACCGGAAACTTCAACATAGGCAACTATCTGCAGATTTCTAATATCACCAATACGAATTATGTTTTTGGAGGTACCTTAACACCCGGTTTGTCAATTACTTCACTGGGCAATAAAGAAATAACCTGGGAAACTTCAAAACAGGCAGATCTTGGACTGGAAATGAACCTGCTTAAAAACAGGTTGACCTTCAGTTATGACTACTATAATAAGATTACTGAAGGTATGTTATTCGGAACCTCTCTTCCTCTTTCGTCAGGTTATACCGCTGTAACTTTAAACGTTGGAAAGTTCAAAATGTGGGGGCATGAATTTCAGTTAAGCTCTAAAAACTTAACCGGCGCTCTTAGCTGGACTACAGATTTTAATATCTCTTTCAATGATAATAGAGTACTCGAACTACCTCCTAATACACCTTCTATCCCTGTTGTGTTTGGAATGTATGCTAACTTCAACAAATCAGCAGTAGGTCGCAGAATTGGAGAATTTTACGGTTATGTGTTCGACGGTATTTATATGTCTGCTGATGAACTGGCGAAACAACCGAAATATGCAACATCAGTTGTAGGGTCAGCCAGGATGAAGGATATTGATGGTAACGGCGTTATTGATGCAAACGACAGAACATATATAGGCAACCCTAACCCTGACTTTACTTTTGGGATGACCAATACCTTGACCTACAAAAATTTTGATTTCAATGTAATTGTAGGTGGACAAGTTGGAAATGAGGTGATGAACTTATCCATTCAGGATTTTCACAACATTGATGGGATAATGAATGTGAGCAAGGATATGATCAATCGCTGGAGATCGCCTACCCAACAGGGTGATGGAGTGACGCCTACTACACGTTCAGGTTCTACAGAGCTATATAGACTCGCCAACACGACGTGGATAGCTAATGGAAGTTATTTGACGGTAAGAAACATTGCATTGGGTTATACTATTAAAGCTAAAACCATAAAGTATATTAAATCAGCGCGTATTTATGCAAGTGTTCAGCAGGCTTTTGTATTCACTAAATACAACGGGCAAAATCCAGAAGCAAGTATAGGTCGTGATGATGCT
Organism: Segetibacter sp.; assembly: GCA_025963675.1. Classification (GTDB taxonomy): domain Bacteria; phylum Bacteroidota; class Bacteroidia; order Chitinophagales; family Chitinophagaceae; genus Segetibacter. Next base: position 14,737 of record JAOQAJ010000104.1, on the reverse strand, counting down.
GTTGGTACTTACGGACAAGATCTTAGTACGTTCCCTGTTCCAAGAACAGTAATGATTGGAGCTAACATTAATTTTTAAAACTTCGAGAACACCTTACCATCAACCTTTACAGGGATATGAATTTTAAAAGTTAGCCGTTTCGGCTCATGGTCTATCCACCGATAAAGTTTAATGTAAAAATTGAAAAATATGAGACAAGTTAAAATATTTATATACTTAACCTTGGCAACCGCTGTATTGGCTTCATGTAAAAAGGAATTTTTAACCCTTTATCCTGAAACTTCTTTAAACGAAGGGAATTTCTACAAAAGCACCGCAGACTTTCAGCAAGCTTTAGTTGGCGCTTACGCTCCATTGAGAGACATTGCTAATAATGCTTACTTTATGGACGAAATTCGTTCAGACAATGCACACTACGACTACAACTCAAAAGACAGGGGCAACGCTGCAACAGAAAATTTGGTTGACTTTCTCGATGCCTCAAGTAATGTAATCACTCAAAACAGGTACCAGGCTGATTATAACGGTATTTCAAGAGTTAATGTTGTTTTAGACAGGTTAGCGAGCATCACCTTTCCAATGGCTGACGCGGATAAAAACCAAATAATAGGTGAGGCAAAAGCGTTACGTGCACATTATTATTTTGACCTCGTTCGCACTTATGGTGGTGTGCCAATTCAATTGCACGAAGTACTGGCACCCTCCGAAGCGTATGCGGTAAGGGCTACTGCAGAAGCTGTGTATACTCAAATCATTACAGACTTTACAGATGCTATCAACTTATTGACCGCACCTTCATTTACGGCAGGTCAAACAGGCAGGGTTACTAAAGGGACAGCCGCCACTGAACTGGGACATGTATATTTACAACGTAAAGAATATGCGAAGGCTATTCCTTTATTACAAAGTGTCACTCAAATGGGTTACGTTCTAATGCCGAACTTTAGAGATGTGTTTAACCCCGCGAATAAAAATGGCAATAAAGAATTAATTTTTGATGTGCAGTTTCAATCTGGAACAACAGGGCAGCAAAGTAACTTTATTTACCGTTTTATTCCTATTACCGGCAATACTACTAATATTCTTGGCGTCAACTTTAATAACACGATTGGCGGATGGAACGTTCCAACAGATGACCTGATCGGTGTTTTTGAACCTGGTGATAGCCGTTTCGATGCAAGCATAGGTATAATAGAAGGAACTGTAGATGCAAGCGGTAATTTTGTAGCAACAAGGGTGGTAAGTGCAGTTAATTACACTCAGCCGGCAGGAGTTGTTGCTAAAAGGTTTGCAAAAAAATACTACTACCCGCCGTATCCTAACCTCACTCAAAATACCGACCAAAACTGGCCTTTGTACAGGTACTCTGATGTGCTGCTAATGTTAGCCGAATGTTTAAATGAAACCAGCAAATCCGGTGAAGCGTTACCCTACCTGAATCAGGTAAGAACAAGGGCATTTGGTGCTGGCAATGGTCAAATTACTACCACTGACCAAACTCAGTTACGTACTATAATTGCATTAGAAAGAAGGCGGGAACTTGCTTTTGAAAATAAGAGATGGCAAGACCTGATTCGTACAGGACAGGCAGTTGCAGTAATGAATGCTTATGGAGTTAAAACCAAACAACAGTTTCCTTATTTGCTGCCTCAGACTTATAATGTAACTCCTGAAAAATTGCTGTATCCTATTCCTTTGAGAGAAATCCAATTGAATTCACAGCTCGTCCAAAATCCGGGTTATTAATATTTAAATAAAGTTTTTATATGAAATGGCAGATTTCAGAAGAACAGGTTGAATCTTATCAGAAGAATGGGTTTATAGTAATTGAAGATTTTTTATCACAAGATGAACTTGAGTACTGGCGTTCAGCAGTCATGGAAGCTGTGACAGAAAGAGGCGGAAAAAAAATGCCCGGAAAGGACACGAAAATAGGAGAGGACGATGGCATTAATGAAGATGCAGAATACTTTGGGAAGGTGTTTGATCAATTGCTTAACCTTTGGCAAACCAATGATAAGGTTAAAGAACTGATGGTTGACAAACGGATTGGAGAAATGGCCGCAAAGCTGGCTGGGGTAGATGGCATCAGGATTTGGCACGACCAGGCTTTGTTCAAACGACCCTGGGCTAATCCTACCGCCTGGCATCTCGATACTCCGTTCTGGTCCTTTTCTGATCGAAAGGCACTTTCAATTTGGATAGCTTTAGATGATGCTACTTTAGAAAATGGCTGTCTTTATTTTATTCCTGGCTCCAGTGAAATCACAAGTTTTGAAAATAGTGCGATTGGAAAAAATATGGATGGAATTTTCCAGGTCTATCCACAATTAGCAAGGACACAGCCTTTTGTTGCTAAAATGAAAGCAGGTAGTTGCTCCTTCCATAACGGATTAACTGTTCATGGTGCCGGCGCTAACATGACCCCCGGTTTCCGTCGCGCAATGACTTGTGCCTATATGCCCGATGGAAATGTGTTCAACGGTCAAAAAAATATTCTTCCTGACGAATACGTGCAGCAGCTAAAGATTGGTGATCCTTTAAATAATGATGAACAAAACCCTCTAATCTATCATGCATCTGTTGGGTGAATGTATGAAGATAAAGTTTTTTTGCCCCCGCTGGGGAGCAGAGCATATTGCATGGAGCCGATTCCTTCAGACAGTTAAGCAGGCAGGGTATGCCGGAATTGAATGGTTTCCATATGCTGAAATAGGAGATTATATTGAAGTCGTCAAACTGCTTGAAGAAAACGAATTGGATTTTACGATAGTGATGGCAGTAATTGAACGGATAGATGATTTTACAGATTATCTTAAAGAGTTTGAAAAGCAATTACTTCATTTATCACAAATTCAAACGAGTCAAAAGCGGCCATTACATATAACTGCTCAGACAGGGCGCGAGTTTTACACAGAACAACAGGTAGATGAATGTCTATTGGTCTGCAGGAAAATAACACAGACAACAGGTATTCCAATCTACCAGGAAACACATCGTAATAAATGGGCTTATGCTGCTCATGTAGTCCACCGCCAGCTACAAAAACATCCTGACCTCGAACTGACGCTGGACGTTTCCCACTGGTTTTGTGTTTCCGAAAGTTATCTGCAAGATCAGCAGGTAGCTGTTGATCTTGCAATTAAACATGCTAAACACATTCATGCAAGGATCGGCCATACACAAGGTCCCCAGGTTTGGGAACCGGCGAGCGATGAATATGCGGAAGCCCTCAACGAGCATTTAAAAATCTGGGATAAGTGGATCATTACAATGAAACATAGGCGTTCATCTTTTTGTACCATCACTCCTGAATTTGGACCGCCTCCATATTTGGTTTTTGCTAACAGGCACGGGACACCGTTTGACGAGCAGTTTCGCTTAAATCTCTGGATGAAGAACCTGCTCGAAAAAAGATACACTAACTATTGACTAATCAAGCTTAATGAAAAGAAGGACATTTCTTTTAAATGGTTCTATAATAACAACGGGTACTGCAATCATAAGTTCATTACCATCTTTTGCCCGTGATATGGTAGCTCCCGATAAGGCTGCTTCTTCCGACTTGTATGCTCTTTTTCAGGATCCTTCCGCTGGTTATCGCCCATTTGTTCGATGGTGGTGGAACGGAGATAAAGTTGAAAAAAGTGAATTGTCAAGAGAGCTCCGTTTACTGAAAGATGCCGGTATAGGAGGAGTAGAAATAAACCCCATCAAATTTCCTGCAAGAACAGATGATATGGGAAAGCCATCATTAAGATGGTTAAGTGACGAGTGGTTAGATGCACTACAACATACCTTTTCGGAAGCAAAGGCTCTTGGCATAACCTGTGATCTTATTGTTGGTTCAGGCTGGCCTTTCGGCGCAGAGTATCTTGAAGGAGAGGAACGTGCCCAGCTGGTTTTAATAGGCACAAAGAAACTGGAAGGTAAAATTGACTACGAAGCTTCTTTATTTGATTTACTTAAAGAAGCAGACCCTGCTGTCTCCAGTCCGTACCCGAGAAGAAAGATGGAGATCTTGTCGGTCAAGTTAGTGCCTGATCCTTTTACCGACATGGCGCAGGTAAAAGATCTTTCACACCAGATTAAAAGTGGTTATATAACGGCTACTATCCCAAAGGGAAAATATGTTTTATATGCATTGGTAAAAATTGATGGTTTTCTCGAAGTTATTAACGGCGCTCCTGGTGCTGACGGCCCTGTGCTTAATCATTATGATAAAGCTGCGGTTACAAAATACCTGACCCACATGTCGGATGGTATTCAAAGGAAACTTGGTCCTTTGTCTAAACATATTCGTGCTTTTTTTACAGACAGCATGGAACTGGAAGGTGCAAATTGGACCGCCGATATGTTGGATGAATTTAAAAAAAGAAGAGGTTATGATTTAATGCCTTACCTGCCTTTTACACAGTTTAAGGTAGGTTCGATGGGGAATATTTTTGATTATGGTTATGGGGCGGAGTTAGGTACTGAAATGAAAAATACGCTTCAACGTGTCAGGTATGATTTTGACCTGACTAAAACTGAACTTCTAAAGGAAAGGTTCATAGACACTTTTACCAAATGGTGCAGAGACAATAATGTAAAATCGAGAGCCCAGGCTTACGGCAGAGGTTACTTTCCTTTGGAAGGAAGTTTTGATATGGACATACCTGAATCTGAGACATGGATCAAAGCAGGAATCGGTAAAGAAATGAGTGAAACGGATCCCAGGATAGGAAGAGGTTATACGATTATCAATAAGTATGTAGCTTCGGCAGCTCATCTAAAAGGAAAAAGATTAATTAGTTGCGAAGAATTGACCAATACAGATGTTGTTTTTAACGAGACGCTTGAGCTCATGAAAATAACTGGTGACCTTAGCACCATTTCCGGTGTTACCCATCCTGTATTTCACGGCTTCAATTATTCTCCTCCCGACGCCCCATTTCCCGGTTGGGTAAGATACGGTTGCTATCTTAATGAACGCAATACTTACTGGCCTTATTTTAAGTATTTTAATGATTACAAAGCAAGAATTTCTGCTCTTTTACAGCAAGCTGATATGTTTGCTGATATTGCCGTTTTACCGCCCGTTGCCGATATGTGGAGTATTTACGGCGCTCAAAACGAACCCTTTCCTTCCTTAGCTTATCCCACCCATCTTTCGCTCGTTTGGGAAGCAATGCATCAAAATGGAAATGCCTGTGATTATGTTTCAGAAACGGTTATCAGGGATGCAGAAATGAATAACGGTCAAATGACCTATGGCCCCCGTAAATATCATACATTATTTCTGGTTCAGGTAGACAGCCTTGAGCCGGCAACAGCTGAGAAACTCTTGTTATTTGTGCAGAATGGGGGAAGAATCTTTTGCCTTGATACTTATCCTAATAAATCTTTAGGGTTAACAAATTACCAGCAGCGCGATAACCAGGTAAAGACCGCAGTAGAGAAAATGAAGACCTTCCCTGATCGCTTTATTTTGCTGACTAAACCTGAAAAGGAATTCATTCAGTGGTATAAAGACATTCAAACAAAATACAGCATTACTCCTTATGTTCGCATCAGTAAGCCTGACAGGTTTCTTACACAGGTCCGCTACCAGGCAAAAGGGACAGAAATCCTTTATTTCACCAATTCAAGCCTCGATAATACTCACTTAATTGATATATCGCCAAATGAACAAATAACAAAGGGCAAACAAGCATGGATTTGGGATGCTGAAACAGGAGAGCGATTTAAACTTGAAAATTCAAAACAAATAACCCTTGATTTAGGACCGGCAGACTCCGTATTGGTCGTTTTTGATAACAATAAAAAAGGTAAAGTATTTAAGCCAAAGCCTACATCTAGCAATAATAATACTGCTATTAACAATTGGACTGTTGAGTTTCAACATATCAACGGTACTAATAAGAAAACCAGTATCACAGCTTTAAAAGATCTCAAAGACATACCAGAATTTGTTTCTTTTTCGGGAACTGCAATTTATCGTGGTAATTTAAATGTGGCTGATAAAGCCAAAACTGAATACCTGAACCTTGGCAAAGTGTACGGCATTTCAGAGTTAATAGTTAATGGCAAGTCTTTAGGTATTCAGTGGTATGGTAGACGGATCTATCCATTGAAAGGTGCAATAAAAGATGGCGACAATACCGTAGAAATAAAGATTATCACTACTATGGGTAATTACATGAAGACGTTAAAAGACAATGCAGTTGCACAATATTGGACAAATGAAAGGAGAAAAGACCAGCCTATTCAATCCATGGGGTTGGTCGGGCCTGTCACACTTGCTTAACCAATAATATCAATGATGCCTGTAAAAAAATATTTTATAATTATTATTCTTTGTTTCCAATCATTGCACACGTTGGGAAAGGATTACCAGGTAGCTCTTTTCGGAATCAATTCAGACGGGATCGCGCTTAACACAAGCTCAATTCAGTTTGCGGTTGATTATATTAACCGAAATGGCGGCGGTAGGCTCATTTTTCATGTAGGCAGGTATCTTACCGGCACTATTTATCTTAAGTCAAATGTTACGCTGCAGTTGGAAGAAGGAGCGGTTTTGCTCGGCTCCTTAAATCCTTTCGATTACGAAAGAAATACCTGGACCGCACTTGTTTTTGCTATTGACCAGCACGATATAGGAATTACAGGAAAGGGAATGATTGACGGGCAGGGAAAGTCTGTTGCACGAAACTTTATAGAAGTAATTAATAAAGGTCTAATAAAAGACCAATTGCGGTACGGGCGTCCGGAAGCGGAAGCCCGGCCCATGAACATTTACATGCGTGGTTGCAGCAATATTGTGATCAGGGATATTACCTTGCGTAACTCCGCAAGCTGGAATCAAACTTATGATCAATGTAAAAACCTGGTAATTGATCACATTGCTGTTGATAATAAAGAGTTCTGGAACGAGGACGGCGTTGACATTGTTGATTGCGACAGCGTCGCTGTAATCAATTCATATATTGATGCAGGTGATGATGGCATTTGCCTTAAATCTCACACACCTAAGTCTTTTTGCAACAATATTTTTATTCATAATAATGTTATTCGCACCAGTGCAAACGCAATAAAATTTGGAACAGCTTCCCTTGGAGGTTTTAAAAATGTTCGCATTATAAACAATAAAGTATTCGACACTTATCGTTCTGCCATTGCCCTTGAGGCAGTTGATGGAGGTTTTGTAGAAAATATTGTAGTGGATAGTTTGCAGGTGTACAACACAGGTAACGTTATTTTCCTTAGGGTTGGCGAGCGTTGGGGCGAAAAGACTTCCAGGATGAATAATATAACAATCACGAATGTATATGCAGAAGTGCCAGCAACTAAACCCGACGCAGGTTATCAATATGAGGGGCCGCTAGAAGATATGCCACGCAATATTTCTCCTGCAATCATAATAGCCGGCCTGGCAAACAAGAAGATATCAGGAGTTACTTTGGCTAATATTGAGATAAAACATCCCGGTGGAGGAAATCCTCATTTTGCAAAGGTGCCATTAGATGCTTTGGATAGTATTCCTGAGATACCTGCACAATATCCTGACTTTAGTATGTTTAAAGAGTTACCTGCCTGGGCAATTTATATCAGGCATGCAAATGATCTTAAGTTTTCAAACATCACTTTAACGGCTGATAGAAATGATTACAGGCTGCCTGTTATTTTAGATGATGTTCACAAGTCTCAATTTGTATCGATGACCGTAAGGCAACCGGGGCAAAACAAGATTTTTTATTTGCATAAATCAACAGAAGTGGTAGCAGATAAAGTTGCTGGAACAACTGCTGCAAAATAATAAGCAATTCCTTGTAATAAAAGAGAGTAGGAGTTGTGATGATGTTCCGGGATTACTAATGCTGTTTTAAATGGTAAGCGTTGTTTTTTTTGTGGCCGGCGCTTGTAATTTCCTGCAGCTTCGGTTGTGTCACTCACTTGTACGCAAACTTTTTATGGCAGCTTTTTATAAAGTGTCCATATAACTATCGATACGGTTTACTTAAGTAAGTGCTCCCAAAGAAAACAAAAGGAGCAAATATTGTTGTCTTCCTGCACCTGTGCTTGTATTACGTACTCTTTGCGAGAAAAACTGTATAGCAACCTAAGTAAATAACATTGATATAAATATTACTATTTAAACTTTACCTGTGGATCTTAGAAAAGCGCTCGTTTTCATTTTTCTTGTTTTTCAATCAGTCAATCTGTTTGCCAAAGACTACCTGGCTACTTATTTTGGTATTCGTTCTGACGGAATAGCTTTGAATACAAAATCAATTCAATTTGCTCTTGACCATATAAACAAAAACGGGGGCGGAAGACTTGTATTTCATGTAGGGCGATACCTTACAGGAACGATACACATGAGGTCAAATGTTACCATTCAATTGGAAGAAGGTGCAGTTTTACTTGGTTCATTAAATCCTTTTGATTACCAGTCGAGAACTAATCCGTTTATGACTTCGATGATTTTTGCTGATAGTGTTGAAAACATTGGCATTACAGGAAAAGGAATGATAGATGGACAGGGAAAACAGGTTGCACTAAATTATATTGATGTAATTGATAAAGGGCTGATAAAAGATAAATTCAGGAATGGAAGGCCTGAAATAGAAACAAGGCCTATGATCATCTATTTCAGAGGTTGTAAAAATATTACCATCAGGAATGTACTGTTGAAAAATTCCGCGAGCTGGAACCAGACCTATGACCAGTGTAAAAACATAACAGTTGACAGCATTACGGTAGATAACAAAGATTATTGGAACGAGGATGGTGTCGACATTGTTGATTGTGATAGTGTATCTATAACAAATTCTTTTTTTGATGTAGCTGATGATGGTATCTGCCTCAAATCGCACGATAGCAAGTTGTTCTGCAACAACGTTTTTATCAGGAATAATACAGTAAGGTCAAGCGCCAACGCTATAAAGTTTGGAACTGTTTCGCGCGGCGGTTTCAAAAACATTCGAATTATCAACAATAAGGTGTACGATACTTATCGCTCCGCCATTGCCCTTGAAGCGGTTGATGGTGGATTTATTGAAAACATAGAAGTTGACAGTTTACAAGTGGTAAATACCGGCAATGTCGTTTTTCTAAGGGTAGGAGAGCGTTGGGGAGAGAAAACCGCCAGGATGAATAACGTAAGCATTAAAAACATCGTTGCCGAAGTGCCTGCAACAAAACCTGATGCGGGATATTTATACGAAGGACCGGTTGAAGACCTGCCGCGCAATGTTTCGCCTGGTATTATCATAACCGGGCTACCAAATAAAAAGATAACGGGGGTTACAATAAGCAATGTAGAAATAAAACATGCCGGCGGTGGTAATCCTTCATACGCGAAAGTTGCTTTAAATGAACTGGATAGTATTCCTGAACTTCCTGCAAAATATCCTGACTTTTCGATGTTTAAAGAATTACCTGCATGGGGAATTTATGTAAGACATGCCACTGGTTTGAGCATTTCAAATATAGCCTTAAGGGCTGCTAAAAAAGATTACAGGTTGCCAATTGTTTTAGATGATGTACATCGATCTGTATTTTCTAACATTGGGGTTAAGCAACCGGAGCAAAAAAAGATTTTTTATTTACATAAGTCGACTGAAGTAACAACTGATAAAGCTGCTAAAGTGACTACTAAAAGCTGAAGTGAGTGACACAACGATGTTTAATAGAATTGGAAATGTTAAGTACAAAAAAGCTTCTTTATTTAATCATTTAACTTTAATACATGCGAATTAAAATCCTGATCCTTATTTTCCTCGCCTTTCAATCACCTCATTTATTTGCTAAAGATTATCCTGCTTCTTTATTTGGCATTTACTCAGATGGACAAACATTAAATACCCGGTCGATACAGGCAGCAATTGATTATATAAACGAAAATGGGGGCGGGAGACTGGTGTTTTATGTCGGGCGTTATTTGACAGGTTCTATTCATTTGAAGTCAAACGTAACGATACAACTGGAGGAAGGTGCGGTATTATTAGGTTCTCTCAATCCTTATGATTACGAAAAAAAGATTTTTACGGCCTTCGTGTTTGCACATGATCAGCACGATATAGGTATAACGGGAGACGGGGTAATAGATGGGCAGGGCAGAACTGTTGCCAGGAATTTAGTAAGCCTTATTCATGGGGGTGTAATAAAGGACCTTTTTAGAAACGACCGCCCGCAGGAAGACCACCGGCCAATGGTTATTAACTTTCGCAATTGTACAAATGTTACCGTTAAAGGAATTACTATAAAAAATGGTGCGTCCTGGGTTCAGACTTATGACCAATGCAAAAACGTATTAATTGATCGTATTACTGTAACCAGTAAAGCGTATTGGAATAACGATGGAATTGACATTGTAGACTGTGACGGATTTACGCTTACCAATTCATTTATAGATGCTGCAGATGACGGTATCTGTTTAAAGTCGCATGACAGCAAAGCCTTTTGTAATAATATTTCTATCAGGAACAATACTATCCGGTCAAGTGCTAATGCAATAAAATTTGGTACTGCATCAAATGGCGGCTTCCGTAATGTGAGGTTAATCAATAATAAAGTTTTTGACACCTACCGTTCTGCTATTGCATTAGAATCTGTTGATGGTGGTTTTCTCGACAATATTGTGATCGATTCTTTGCGTGCTGTAAATACCGGCAATGCTATTTTTCTTCGTCTCGGAGAAAGAGTTGCCGGCAAAAAAGGATCCTTTGAGAAAGTTAGGATCAGCAATGTTTATGTTGAAATACCGGCAGGCAAGCCTGACGCAGGTTACGAATACGAAGGGCCGATAGAGGATATGCCGCGCAATATTTCACCCATTGTTATTGCAGGCCTTCCCGGCCAGTTTATTACTGACGTTACTTTCAGCAACATTGAAATAAAATATCCGGGGGGCGGCACTGAAATGTTTGCAAATGCTTCCTTAGATCGTTTAGACAGCATTCCCGAAATTCCTACAAAGTATCCTGATTTTTCGATGTTTAAAGAGCTTCCTGCCTGGGGCATATACATCAGGCATGCAAAAAACCTGAGCTTTTCAAATATTAAGCTAAGCGCAGATAAAAAGGATTACCGTACTGCAATTGTTTTAGATGACGTACACGGTGCTCAATTTCAATCGATGCAAATAAAGGAGCCCGGGCAAAAGAAGACGATGTTTATGTATAAGTCATCTAACATCACTAACAGGTAGCGGAGGTGGCAAAAGAGTGTTGGTCACTGCCAGGTATGAGGCAATCCTATCCGACCCGTGAGCATGCTAAAGCAGTAGTTTCTTCAGGGCCTCTCAACTGAGCAGGCACCATAAAAATTTAGCGAACAGCAAGATTCGAAAATTAGAAAGAAAGCCGTGTTTGCCATCAGTATACCTGTTATGAGGCGTAGCACCCTTGTACATTTTTCTCTTTATTCAGCAAAAATAAACGAAGTAAGTATTCCTTCATTTGTAAGAATAATACGGTGCAATCTCTTTAAGCAGAATGGTTTGTGCCAACTTGGCAAGGTTATTATAATAAATGAACAGGAATTTATTTTTTATTTATTTAAAACCTTTTACCATGGGAAATCTTTTGTATGTTATCGCTGTAATTTTGATTGTAGGCTGGCTACTGGGCTATTTTGCTTTTCACGTTAGCAGCGGTTTGATTCATATTCTTTTAGTAGCTGCTGTAATTATTTTTCTGTTGAAATTGATTGGTGGCAACAGATCAGTGTAAGCTGAGACAAAGAAAAAGTAAAGGTGTTACTAGCGTAACCCCTTTTTTTTATTTTAATACCATTTGTTTTAAACAAAATTTGCGGTTATTTCTTTGCTTAATGGTTCTACCCCCGGCCCAAAATAATGTGTTAATATTCCTTTCTTATCAACAAGGTATTTAGAAAAGTTCCATTCAGGAGCTTTGTCATTCCAGCCATTTTTGTTTTTATTCGATAACCATTGAAAAACTTCATGTTGTTCACTTCCTTTGATCACTACTATTTTTTGAGATAGTAAAAACGACACACCAAAATTTACAACACAAAAGGAAGCAATTTCTTTATCTGATAATTTTTCCTGCTTCTTGAAATCGTTGGATGGAAAACCTATTACTACCATCTCGTCTTTATATAACTCATGGAGTTTCTTTAAATCGCTTAATTGGTTAGTGTAACCGCAACCGGACGCGGTGTTTACTATCAGCACATGTCTTCCTTTCAAATTTTCGAAATTTATTTCCGTTCCATTTATTGAGGTTGCTCTTAGATCATAAAAAGATGAAATGGGTTCTACATTATCTTTATTTTTTCTAATTCCTGCTCTTAAACCAAACAGTTTACCCGCTTCCATTAAAACTGGGTAAACTGTTTATAACACTGACTGTTTTACCGTCATAATTAGTATATATTGATTAGTTCTTATAAACTTCGAAATTCTTACACGTGCGATAAATAATGAATTTGAAAAAAAAATCACAGGCTAATATTCCATGATCTCAACTTTTCTAAAATCCATTGGGTGACTATTTGATTGAATGGAGATATAACCATCTCTTACTATATCGTTTCCTGCTGTGACCAATTCCTTAGCGTTGGCATTTGTAGAGTCTAATCGCGGATTTTCATATTGAATAACTTTTTCTCCATTTACAAAATGCGTGATCTTACCATTATTTACGTCAATTTCAGCGGCGATCCATTCTTCGCCATGAAAAGTTCTCTTTACATGCGGCATAGTGCAATTAGAAGTATTTCTTTTTCCATTTATTTCGATATTAATTCCTGAGACGCATGCTTCTCCTGTGGGTCGGTCTTCTTTTCCATTGCCGCCATGCAGGTTAAATTCAAGACAAACAGGGAAAGGCTGGGTTATGCCTATCGATGAGGGAGACTGACAATGATATTGGATACCGCCATCTTTAAATCCCCATGACGGAGCTCCGGGCGTTGTGTTTCCAACAAATCTGTATTCAACTTTCAATCTATAGTTGGTGAATTTTTTATCGTAGTACAAAGCTCCAAACCTGTTTCTGAAACTGTCATATTTGTCATAACGAATACTTAGAATACCCTTTTCAACTCTGAAAGTGTTACCAAAATTTTCGCCTAAAGGAAATCCTGTGATTTTAGGTTTCCAGTTTTTCAGGTCCTTTCCGTTGAACAAACTAATCCATTTCTTAGAAGTTTTAGTTTCTTTTGAAATGGTTTTTGAGCTATAAGCCTGTAACAAAAAAGGCAACGTAATAATGAGCAATCGCAAGTATTTCATGTTGTAATAATAAGTTTAAAACCTGAAATATTAAAAAGATGAACCTGTAATGTCACAGTTTCTATAGCGCCAATCGTTCAGCAAAATTCTATTATCAATGAAACTGAAATGTCAGTCGGAAATCGAAGTGACATTATCTTAGTCGCAAATTTTTTGAATGAGATTTCTTTTATCCTTACTCCTGGTTTCCATGGTTGACATAGAGGATCTTTGGGTTGATCAGGAAGTTCAGGATCTGTCAACCTATGACAAACCTCACCAGTACTGAAAAGGGTTTAGGTATGTATTGGTAAATGGTAAGGTTACTGTTGAAAACAGTGTACAAAATGAAGTGAGAAATGGGAAAGTTTTAAGGGCTGCTTCGTTCAATTAGCCCAATTATTCCAACAACTGCCTGTTACACGGCGTAGGTTGAAACAAGCACTGCTGATGCAGTGAGTGACACAACGATGTCGGATAAAGAACCTCTGTACACTAACAAAATGTCTTTCTCTTCACTCACATTGCGACACTTTTTATCTTTTAACTCCTTCTCTGCCATTTTTTCACATAAAATCCAAGTGGCATAATGATTGACACAGGTTAGACAAATTATTAAATCAAAAGGAGAAATTATGGGAAAGATTATAGGCATTGACCTTGGAACCACCAATAGTTGCGTGGCCGTAATGGAAGGTAACGAGCCGGTGGTTATAGCCAACGATGAGGGACGGAGAACTACACCGAGTATCGTTGCTTTTATAAAAGACGGTGAACGTAAAGTCGGCGATCCAGCTAAGCGTCAGGCTATTACTAACCCTGCAAAAACCATCATGAGCGTTAAGCGTTTCATGGGTCATAAATTCGATGAGATCACAACTGAAACGGGCCATTGGAGCTACAAAGTTGTAAAAGGTGACAATAACACAGTTCGGATTGACATCGACGGTCGCCAATATACTCCTCAAGAGGTGAGCGCAATGATTTTACAAAAAATGAAAAAAACTGCTGAAGACTATCTTGGACAGGAAGTAACCGAAGCAGTTATCACCGTTCCGGCTTACTTTAACGACGCTCAGCGCCAGGCTACTAAAGAAGCGGGTGAAATTGCTGGTTTAAATGTTCGCCGTATTATAAACGAGCCTACTGCAGCAGCATTGGCTTACGGATTAGACAAAAAACACGCTGATCAGAAGATTGCTGTTTTTGACCTTGGTGGTGGTACTTTCGATATCTCGATCCTTGAATTGGGTGAAGGTGTATTCGAAGTAAAATCTACTAACGGTGACACACACCTTGGTGGTGATGACTTTGATAAAATTATAATGGACTGGCTTGCGGAAGAGTTTAAGAGAGATGAAAACATCGACCTTAGAAAAGACCCTATGAGCTGGCAGCGTTTAAAAGAGGCTTCTGAAAAAGCTAAAGTTGAATTGAGCTCTTCTTCAGAAACTGAAATCAACCTTCCTTATATTACTGCTGTTGATGGAGTTCCTAAGCACCTGGTTAAGA
>JAOQAJ010000067.1 GCA_025963675.1 Segetibacter sp. | reverse complement strand
TTATAGAAACTGAAAAAAGATGAATAAAAAACAATAGTACAAGGGTGCGACGCAACAATGCCACAATGAAGTTGTAACGGCCGACGACCAAAAAGTTCTACTTTGATGCTTTTTTCTTTTGTAGCTTAAGATGATTTACCAATTCAATTACTGATCGTAATTATTCGCCTACTACTTTAGCCGCCTGCATCTTTTGCTTACTTATTTCCTTTTGAAGTTCTTTGTTAATTATAACTGCTGCCTTAGCGCCTTCAGCCGCAGCGACGACAACAAAGTGCATGTCTTTGTCTGCATCTCCGGCAACATATAACCCCGCAGTTTTAGTTTGTTGATATTGATTAGTTAGTACTTTGCCCTGTTTGCTCATTTCACAGTCAAATGTTTCTGCAAGGTTACATTGCTGTGTAAAACCATTTACAAAAAACAATGCGTCAACCAAATACTCACTACTGTTTTTAAAGATGATCTTTTCAATCATTCCATTTGTTCCGGTAACCTTTTCGATTGGCAATGTAACAATATCAATATCGTTTGCACGTAGCTCTTCTTTTTCCCCGGGTTTAAATTTCTTAACCCCATCCGTAAAGATTGCAACTTCGTTACTCCAGCCTTTTAATGCTATGGCAAGTTCAAACCCGTTTTTATTTTTTGCATAGACCCCAATTCTTTTATCCCTCACTTCCCATGCATCGCAATAGGGACAATGAAAAATGGAGGTTCCATACATTTCCTGAAACCCTTCCACTTCCGGCAGCGGGTCAGCTAAACCTGTTGCGATCAGCAATTTTTTTGAGTAGTAAATAGTGCCTTCTTCATCCTTAACTACAAACAGGTCTTCATCATTTTTTCGTGCATGCACTACCCTTTTCTTAACCAGTTCAACTCCGTATTTAAATATTTCCTGTTGGCTTAACAGGATAAATTCGGCAGGCTTGATGTGGTCACGGGTGAGGTAATTGTGCATGGCGTGCGTATAGCGATTTCGGTATTGTTCTGTATCAAATACCAACACTTTTCGCTGACACCTGCCTAATACAACTGCTGCATTTAATCCTGCGGGTCCACCGCCAACTATTATACAATCGAACATCTGCATCTGAATCATTTATGTGGAGGTTGCAAACATGGTGCTAACCTGTATTGATGAATTGCAAGTAGATTCTTTAGTATATTTCAGATAAGTTTAAGATTAAGCTGAATTTGGATATGCGCAAAAAATTGTGCTTTTTACTAATTTTACCTGCTTAACCTTTAGATGATTATTTATCTCTACATCTTCGCCAGGGACGACATGAACATTTAAAGCGGGCGAAAAGAAAAACCATTAAAGAGCACACAGCCTGCTCCTGTCGGGGCCAGTGCTACCTTTTTACAGCTATTTAGTATCATTAATTTTCAAAATCCAATTAGTACAGTCAACAGGGTCAAGGATGTTCCAGCTATGAAAGCCTTTGCCTTTTGTGGTAATATATTCGACTATGTTGCTGCCAATTCCTAACAGGAACTTGTTCATTTTTTCTAAGTCAACTGCATTAATGTCTTCGTACTGTAACTCATCGCAATAAGTCTTTCTTACAAAATCCAAATCAGGTTCACTGTATAATCGCACCGGAATATTTTTAAGAAATTTTGCATTTCCGCCATCGTGCACATTTGCTGAATATGCCGAATACTTTAAATATTGGTCCGGTCTTTCCTGCGGAGAACCCTTCAAATTGTGAAGCAAATAGTTCTTGATAAAAGAACCTTCTTTCCCTATTAATTTATTTTGACAATTGTATTTGATCTTATTTTCCGCAGAAATATACGTGCGCCGTAAATCCAAAGGAGGGTCTATTGCAAAAACACCTTTTAATTTGGAAGTTGTGTCAACTTCTAAAAGATATTCTGCATAGCTGATTGCAATTGCTCCACCGGCAGACAATCCTCCAATAAAAAAATTAAGTTCATTTGAGTTGTACCGCGCGGACTGTATTTTAATAATTTCATTTATTTCTGAGATTGTGTAATCGTCTGCAAACAAAGTTTGACGTAGTTGTGGCACTATTGTAACAAAACCTTTTGCTAACAAAAGTCGTGGAAGGGCTGTTTTTTCAAAAATGCTTTGCACACTTTCACCCCACCCCGGCAAGAGAATAAGAACGCCTTTTATTTCTTGCGACGGTTCAATATAGAAATATGAAAAAGTCTTATTATTTACTTTGCCGTTGCCTTTCTTAACGTTTTGTCCAAACGCTATATCGGATAATAGGAACAAACTTAGATGAAGAATTATTTGTAGCGTTTTCATTTTATGAATGTTTGTTTAAATCCTGCTGATACCCATGTCATTTACTTACAGTATAGGTTCTAGTTGATTCCGGTCCATTGCAGCTATACTAATTTGGTCTTCAAAAGAGGATTGAAAAGGAAAACGTAGCCGAATAGTATCGCGAAAGCTAAATAGATAACCGTGGGTATCCAGATGTAACTTATACCCGTGCCTTTCGTGGCCGGTTTAAGCAAAGCAAGCCCTCCAATTAAAAAATGTGCAAAGTTGGCAATAGCAACTGGTTTACTATAAATGCCACCTATTAAGTTCCCTTTAGCTGTCCGGTTAAGTACTGCAAAGCCTAAGTAAAGCGCTCCGGATATTTGTAGAACTATTGAATTGCTTTCGTGCAAGCCACAAAAAGTTGCGACTTCTTGTGGAAGAAAAGAAAGTGCTATTCCAGCCACTCCTAGTACGAATGCACTTACAGCCATTAGTAATTTTGTGTTCATATAATATCAGCCAAAAAATTGTAGTGATTAATACCAGGAGCAATGGTATAATTGCCGCCAGGATAGTTTGCGCTTATTTAGTGCTGACATATGAAATACTTCAGCTTATAAACGATGTGGTCCACTAAAGATAAAGTGTTCAAATCATATTCTTCCACTGCCGGTAATAAACACGCACCCTCCCTTGATTAAAAGCAACTTTCGAGGTATAATTTTTTCCATCTTAAATGAATGTTTACCCTAATCTGCGTTCAATACTTTCGAACCATTTTCTCCCCTCAAATCCTGTTGATACATCTGCTGCATCGATTCCATTGCTGACAAAAGTTTTTCTGCCATGTCCTTTTCAAAAGCCATTGCTTCAGACTTATTACCTGTAAGCGAATTATAAAAACGAACTTGTTGGGTAAGGTCTGTCTTTACTGATGCGCCGACCTTCGTAATAAGTTCTTTTGCGTCTGCCCGGTAGCAGGCTTCTAAAAATGCCATCGAGTTTCTATTGTGCATATTTCCCGAGCTTATATGGCCATAGGGAAAGTTCTCTTCCACCATCATTTTATCGGCTTTTTGCAAAACGGCTCTTGCTTCTGCTTTCCGGCCTTTTGCCACAAGGTCACCTGCAAGTTCTGCATAAGCATTACGTATGACCATCAACTGCCGTCGATTCGATTCATCAAAATACACACCTGGCAGATTCGCGTTACCCGTGGCAAATTTATTCATCAGTTTATCGCTCATTCGGTCAGTATTGATATTGCCTGCTGCTACTGGAACAAAACGATAAGCAAGGCCTTCTTTCCTCAAATATTGACCGAAGCCAAGGTCATCAAATTGGGAAGTAAAATATATAGGCCGCTTCCATTTATTTGCAGCGATTACATTCAATACGGCCAGGTCATTTTTCATTAAGATGTCTTTTGGAATATCAAAACGTACCTCGCTAACCACCCTATCGTTTGGCATCACTGTTCCGTTTTGTTTCACAACATTCAAATCAACGGGAATGGATACTTTATGCACCGGGAAAGTATTGATCATTTCATTATTTCCTGCGGGCATCATTTTGTTTGTGTCATCGCTGCCAATGAAATTTTGCATCACGTCATACAAGTCGAAGTATTGACCTTCAGGTATTCCCGGTACCTTTTTGTATCGCACGTAATCCCTTTTGCGTCCCTGGATCTGTTCAGCATTCCAAATAAGATCAACGGGAGCACTTTCATTTATTTTATACCTCATTTGGTTTATATGCCAATCTGTGCTTAATAATGTAAGGATCATGACACGAACATCCGGACGAATGCCTTCCACTTCCTGTGCATACCACAGCGGGTAAGTATCGTTATCGGCAGATGTAAATAGAATCGCGTTTGGTGCACAGCTTTCGAGGTAATCTTTTGCCAGGTCTTTTGCCAGTACCTTCCTGCTCCGGTCATGATCGTCCCACTCCTGCGCCGCCATTAAAAGAGGAACAGCTATAAGGCAAAGGACGCCAGCCAGCGAAGCTGAAATAGTTCTATTGAACTTTTTAGTTAGCCATGCCTGTACCTGTAAAACACCAAGGCCGATCCAAATGGCAAAAGCATAAAACGAACCGACATAAGCATAGTCACGTTCTCTTGGCTGATTGCCTGGTTGATTAAGGTAAATAACAATCGCAAAACCAGTGGAAAGAAAAAGTATGAGGCACACAATTGCATCTTTGCCTGCTTTTTTATATTGATATACCAGGCCAGCAATTCCAAGCAAAAAAGGAAGCATGAATAATTTGTTATTGGCCTTGTTATTTTTGCTACTATCCGGCATGAGGCTTTGATCGCCGTAGAGAATATTGTCAATAAAAGGGAAGCCTGTGATCCAGTTGCCATCTCTTACATTTCCGGGAAACATTCCCTGAACATCGTTTTGCCTTCCGGAAAAATTCCACATGAAATAGCGGAAATACATCCAGTAAGTTTGATAAGAGAGGAAAAACTTTATGTTATCTGCGAAGTCGGGATCCCTTTCATAAGTACCATCCTGGTTTTTGCCAATGTTTAAAAATTGCGCATAGTAGTCGCGGTGATTCTGGTCGTTGCTTGCATCCCAAACCCGGGGAAACAACATCATTTGGCTTTCGTCATAAACGTATTGTCCGTCTTTTCCATTTTCTTCATACCTGTTTTTGGACTTGATATATTTGGTAGAAGATTCTTTATAATCTATGGGATCAGCAGTGAACTTTTGTCCATACAACAACGGGAAATCTCCATATTGCTCCCGGCTTAAATAGCCTGCTAAACTTAGGGGATTATCTACATTAAACACATCGACTGCAGGGTCTGCATTACTGCGAATCATGGTGGTGATATAGGTACTGTAACCAAGCAGAATGAACGCAACTGACCAAAGGCCAAGGCCGACGAAGGAATAGTTTTTTCTCGCTGCCCATCTTAGTCCATACATGATTGCAAGAGCAAGTATTATGAAAAAAGCAGTAAAGCCAGCGAAGAAGGGAAGTCCAAGACTGTTGACAAAAAAGATATCAAAAGAACCGGCCCAGTTAATAGTGTACTGAATAACTGCTTTTTGAATGATGCCGGTAATTAAACAACCGATGATAAAAGCTATGAGCGTTCCTTTTTTTGTGACTTTAAAGCGCTTGTGATAGTAGACCAAAACAATTGCCGGAATTGTCAGCAGGTTTAATAAATGCACGCCAATGGACAGACCCATCATAAAGAAGATGAAGATGATCCACCTGTCAGCATTTATTCCGGTATCCGCTTCATTGTCTACTGCAGTGTCCCATTTTAAAATTGCCCAAAATACAATTGCCGTAAAGACTGAACTTAACGCATACACTTCACCTTCCACTGCGGAGAACCAAAATGAATCGCTGAATGTATAGGCCAGTGCACCAACAGAACCGGAAGTCATAATCGCAATCAGATGGTTATTATCTAAGGCCCCGGTGCCCTTTTCTACAATCTTTTTTGAGAAATGAGTAATTGTCCAGAAGAGGAAAAGAATCGTAAAGCCGCTCATCAATGCACTCATAACATTTACTGCCTTTGCAGCGGTGTGCGGATTATCGCCAAAGAAT
Organism: Segetibacter sp.; assembly: GCA_025963675.1. GTDB lineage: Bacteria > Bacteroidota > Bacteroidia > Chitinophagales > Chitinophagaceae > Segetibacter. The sequence goes on along the minus strand of JAOQAJ010000067.1, from coordinate 18,651 downwards.
ATGATGAATATTCGGCCGATCAACACAAACAGGGGAGCGCCCGGCGGGTGAGGAACTTGTAATTTATAAGCGCTACTTACAAATTCACCGCAGTCCCACAGGCTACCTGAAGCTTCCGCCGTTGCGAGGTAAACAGAACATGCTATGATACAAATGATCCATCCTGTAATGTTGTTGATGCGGTTGTAATTCATCGTATAGATTTTTGGGCAATAGAATTTTGTGCTGGTCTAAAAGCGTAGAACAGGTAGATGAGATGTTGGTATGTATTTGAGATTACTTAAAAGGCTACATGAAGGTTATCCGTCGCTGAGCGAAAATTTATAGCATGTTCCTGATATTTTGAAAGAATGGATCACGAAGGACACGAAGAACCACGAAGGGCACAACGTATTGCAACCCCCATCGTGCCAATTTTTTATTCGAATCTATCGTTGTGTTCTTCGTGTAAACTTTGTGTTCTTTGTGTTCCCAAATACTACTACGAAGGACACCAAGACTAACAAAGGTCAGTGCGGTTTTAGATAAAAGACGCCGATATATTTTGAGTTAGGTTATCGTTGAAAACAGATGGTTTAGTTATAGATTGCGTTCGGACATTTGCCACAGGCTGCAGCAGGGAAAAAGCTGGTTCGGCGGAGTTACCAATGATTTTTACAGTATGAAAGAAGCGGGAATTTCTTCTACGAATAAACGCTACTCCCCGTTCCAAATTGATTTTTATCTCTACAGAAAAACTGTTGTTGGAAGACGTGGTATCTATCATGAAGCGGATCGCATTTTGCTTCAGGTTGTTGTAGCCGTTGCTTTGCAAAACACTCGTGAGACGTTTCTTCTCGTTTAGTATTAATGTAAGATTTAAAAGATCTCCTGGCCTTAGTAAAGACTTATCTTTTTCGTTTATAATAATCGATTTAATCCTGGGGTCAGGAATAGAATAAGTAAGCGTACTTAAGGTATACGTTTCGGAAGCCGCAGTCTTTATTTCGGAAGTTTTTGGTTCAATTTCTTTTGTGTTTCTAAATGCCAATAATAACAACGTTAATATTGGAACCAACAGACCAAATTTCAAGAGTTGTAAGCGTGAGGTTTTTGACTTATTCATCATCATAACCCGGTTTTTTAACGATGAGAATTTCAAGCTGCTTGCAATAGACGCTGGAAGCTCCCCGGTAACTTTTAAAAGAAGGTACTGGTAGTTCTTTTTGTTTACCCCTTTGCTTATTACTGCCTCGTCCGCAATAAATTCGAGGTTTTCGGTAATAGCATTTTTAATCATCCATGCGAAGGGATTGTACCAGTTTAGAATGCAAAGAACTTCAGAAAAAAGCATATCGAAAGAATGGTTTTGGCGTACGTGCACTCTTTCGTGATCAAGAATCTCCGCTAATTCTGTATCGCTGTAATTATTGGTATTTATGAAAATGTTGTTAAGAAAGCTAAATGGTAGCATTGGTTCCTGAATGTGGTAAATCCTTTCTTCGCCTTCGGCCAAAAGTGTTGACTTTGATTTCATTTTTTCCATCGATAAAAGCTGCATGCACAAACGCACAACAAGTACAAAAGAAACCAGCAGAAATACAGTTGCCAGTATTTGCCAGTAAGAAACAATTGATGAACTGCCAGCCACGGCTGTTAACTCCAAAGAATGAATTGACGGAATTTCATTGATAAATGAAGCCGGAGTATTTTTCTCAGCAGGTAAGAATTCACTTATATTGATAAATGGAACAATAAAAGAAAGGGCCGAAAACATTAAAAGGAAATAGCGGTTCCATTTATAATAGGTCATTCTTTTAAGCAGGAATGTATAAAACAGGAAAACCATTGCAAGACTGACCGAGACTTTTAGTGCGTATTCAACGTATACAGGCATAAGAGTTTATTTATTGTTTTCTTCAATCAATGCTATGATTTCTTTTAGTTCTTTTGGCTTCAGCTTTTTCTGCGATACAAAAAAGTTCACCATTTCTTTATATGAGTTATTGAAATAGTTCTGCACAAAACCCTGCATGAATTGTTGCTTATATTCTTCCGCGCCAACTGCAGCCTTGTATAGGTAGGTATTGCCTAGTAAACGGCTTGTCACATATCCTTTCTTTTCAAGGTTTTTGATCGTAGATGCCAACGTAGTATAAGGGGGCCTGGGATCAGGCATCTGGTCAAGAAAGGCTTTTACATTGCCTTCCTGTAAGTTCCAGATGACTTGCATTAGCTCTTCTTCCTGTTGAGTCAATTTTTCCAATTCCGATGTTTTCGTAAAGTTACGAATTGTTCGTAGATGGCAAAATTTATTTTGATTATTTTATTGTTAGCATTGGTGGAAACCAAGGTTGAGTACAGAAACTATTGTACAAGTGAGTGACACAACGATGTTGAGCAAGGGCTACTGCTGATTGCCAAAAAAGCTTTATAGTTTTAACCAGCAATTATATTATTAATAGTATAATTGTTATTTAAAAGTGTCAGCTTTATAAGTCTAAAAAATTTTTATTGTAATGAAGTTTCTGTCTCTTACTATTATCATTGTTTATTTATCGGTTTCAGTTTTTGGTCAATCGAAAGAAGACATTCATTGGTCTACAAGTGGTAACAGTTTTTATGATGTAGAGCTAGGTTCACTTTATGAATACATGCTTCCTTCTTTCGAAAAAAAGAAGATCGTAGATTCTGTGCACTTAATTCCAAAAGGGCAAAACCGGGCGTTACAAGTGAAAAGTTTTTCTTTTAGTGAAGATGGCAAAACAGTCTTAATATATACGAATAGCAAAAAGGTTTGGCGCAGGGAAACCAGGGGCGATTATTGGGCTTTAAATGTGAGTAATAAGCGTTTGAAGCAATTGGGTAAAGGAAGGCCAGCCTCTTCGCTGATGTTTGCAAAAATTTCACCCGATGGAACCAAAGCGGCATACGTAAGTGAACATAACATTTTTGTTGAAGACCTTGCCACGAACAAAATTGTACAATCAACGAAAGACGGCACAACACGGTTAATTAACGGAACGTTCGACTGGGCTTATGAAGAAGAGTTTGATTGCAGAGATGGTTTCAGGTGGAGCCCGGATAGTAAGCACATTGCCTACTGGCAAATCGATGCTACAAAGATTAAAAATTTTCTCCTGCTCAATAACACTGACTCGCTGTACTCTTTTAGTATTCCGATTGAGTATCCAAAGGTTGGTCAAAATCCTTCTCCGGCTAAAGTTGGTGTGGTAAATATTACAACTACAAAAACTACCTGGATGAATCTTCCCGGAGATGCTGTGCAACATTACATACCCAGAATGGAATGGGCGGCTAACAATAGTCAACTCATTTTAGAAAGGCTGAACCGGAAGCAGAATGAGGCCAAAATATTTTTATGCAATATTGCTACGGGTGCTTCAAATGCTATTTATAGTGAAACTGATAAAGCATGGATTGATGTAAAAAGTCGGTGGAGCGACGATCCCGCCGGTTGGGAATGGATCAACGGTGGCAAAGAATTCTTGTGGGTCTCTGAGAAAGATGGTTGGCGTCATATCTACCGGCTTGGCCGTGACGGTAGTGAGACAAAAATTACAACCGGCAATTATGATATGATTACGCTTGAAGCGATTGATGAAAAGAACGGACTCATTTACTTCATGGCTTCTCCTGAGAATGCGACCCAGCAGTATTTATATTCAATTTCACTGAACGGTCAGAAAGGTCCGGTACTCGTTTCTCCTGCTGCTCAAAAAGGAACGCATAACTATAACGTCTCTCCGGCCGGAACTTATTCTAATCATTACTTTTCTAACATTAAAGGTGAATGGGTAGCAGATTGGGTAAAGCTTCCTGATCACTCCACTTTTGCTACAAACGGCAAATCAGAAACAGGAAGTAGACGTTCGGCGGCGGTAGCAGAAATGTTTCAGGTGACTACCGAAGATAATGTTACAATGGATGGTTGGATGATCAAGCCAAAGAATTTTGACAGTACAAAGAAGTATCCTGTACTGTTCCAGGTGTATTCTGAACCTGCATCTATGACTGTAAAAGATGCACAGGGAAGCGCGGGTACTTTTTTGTATGCCGGTGATATTGCCGGTGACGGTTACATACAAATTGGTCTTGATGGTCGCGGTACGCCCTCGCCAAAAGGAGCTGAATGGCGTAAAGCTATTTATCGTAAAATAGGTATCGTTAATATTCGCGACCAGGCAATGGCGACTAAGAAAATTATGAACTGGAACTTTGTTGATACCAGTCGCATTGCAGTGTGGGGATGGAGCGGTGGCGGATCGACAACTCTAAACCTTTTATTTCAATATCCTGAAATTTATAAAACGGGTATTTCGATAGCACCGGTAGCGAACCAGTTACTGTACGACAATATTTACCAGGAACGGTACATGGGCTTGCCACAAGAAAATCGGGAAGATTTCATAAATGGTTCACCTATTACTTACGCAAAAAACCTTCGTGGAAACTTGTTGTTAATTCATGGTACAGGCGATGATAACGTGCATTACCAGGGTACAGAAATTCTGATAAATGAGTTGGTGAAATACGGCAAGAATTTTCAAATGATGAGCTATCCTAACCGTACTCACAGCATATCAGAAGGAGCGGGAACCAGGGCCCATTTGGCGAAATTGTTCACATCTTATTTAAGGCAAAATTGTCCGGCTGGAGGAAGATAAACGCGCGTTTTTTTTGGTACCAACTTTCGTTTTTCACAGCATCATCGTTGCGTCGCAATCCGTTCATCTTTTATAATTCTATTTCGCTTTTTTTATGTTTTGCTATTGAAATTTTTTATCGAATCCGAAAGCTAAGTTGTGCCACACCTCTAACGTGTGGCACAACTGCTTTATAGCAAAATCGAAATAAGCTGGTGAAATGTTCGAGACAAATGATAGCTCTATAAGCGTTACATTACCAGTTCTCTCTTGTTCATCGATAAAGAAGGCTCAGAGTATTTCGAAAATAAAAGTGTCAGCAAAAAAGGCGTAATATCCCAATAATGAATTCGCATAAAAAAAACATCTGTTACAAGAAACAGGATAGCTGCAAAGACAAGGAGACGATCATATTTCCTGGTAAAAAAACCTATGACAAAAGTTAGTTCTAACAACGTTGCAGCAAAATATAAAAGGTAGCTAACGTGGGTATGAGCGACCCACCAATAAATGAAAGACGTATACCACGAATTGGGCGACGAAATGAGATACTCTTTATGCTGAAATAAGAAAATGCCACTCATTTGATCGATATTAAAAATGCCACCCTGAACGAATTTCCAAATTGCAGCAGAGGCGAAAAAGAACAGGAAAAAATACCGAAGCGCATGCAGGATAAAATAAAAATTCTTCAAGTTGATGCACATAAACAAAAAAGGAAAAAGCAACCAGGCAATAAATCCTTCTATACTCGTTGTAGGGTATAAAGTGTAACATTGAATGTAGAGATAGTTAACAACCGCCATTACAATAGCCACCATATTCGCACTCCTTTTACTTGCTACATATGCCAGTAAGTATAACAACGGCATTGAATAAAAAACAATATCAAAAGCAATCCAGCCGGAAGGATTATCTAACAACCTTTGATGTAGACCGGTTTTCATTACTACCCAGGTCAGGAGGTCAAAGCGATTATTAAATAGAAAAGGTTTGACTTGAAAAAGAAACAATCCATACCAAAACTTCAGTATCATCAACAAATAGAATAGGATGCAATAAGCATAAATAATCTGTCTCCTATGGTGTTCGGTTAACGGCATAGCTGCGAAAGCGGAATGTGTGATGGAGTCGCTTCTAGTTTATTTAAATGATACTTGTAGTTTCGGTAGTTGACGGACAATGACTCTGTTTTCTGATGCGTTATGTGCTGCAGGTAACTCTTATACCATTTTTCAAATTGAGCATAATTGCATGAAATAAGAAAGTTTGCATCATTTGCTGAAAGATGCATTTTATGCAGCAATCTTTTTATCTCCGTTTTATACAATTGATTGCTCTGGTTTACTGAAGCGTAAAATTGCAAAGGCAGAATTATTTTGTCCCACTCCTGCGGTGAATAATCACCGCCGCGCAGCATCTTTCCATTAACCTCAACCTCAAAGACCTGGTAGTCATCTTTTACAGCTATTACTTCACTAAACATTCCGTAGTTATAGAATGGCGTTATAACGATGCCCCATATTAAAATGACAAATAACTGTCCGCATATAAAAAGGATAACGAGGGCTGACAGTACCCGACTATGTGATTGTAAGTGCCTGAAGTACATAAAAAATGCGGAGAGGTTACTCTCCGCATAGTTACAAAAATTATATTCAGCACTTACAAATAATTCAAATTTGTTTCAGGGGTAAGCGCTAACAAAGTCTGGTACATTAACTTAATCGTATTTTCAATATCACTTCTATGCAGCATTTCTACTGTTGTATGCATATAACGCAAAGGAATAGAGATCAGAACTGAAGGACACCCGTCGTTAGCGTAAGCAAAGCTATCCGTATCAGTACCGGTGCTACGGCTTAATGCTCTCAGTTGAACAGGAATTTCAGATTTCGCCGCAACATCCTGCACCAGGCTCAATAGTTTATTATGCACTGCTGGTCCGTATGCCAGCGAAGGTCCTTTACCACACGAGCAATCACCTTCTATCATCTTATTGATCATGGGCGTAGTCGTGTCATGGGTTACGTCTGTTACGATAGCAACGTGAGGTTTGATGCGACGGGCGATCATTTCAGCTCCGCGAAGACCAACTTCTTCCTGTACTGCATTTACCACATACAACGAATAAGGAAGCGTTACATTGTTTTCTTTTAATAGTCGGGCTACTTCTGCAATCATAAATCCACCTACGCGGTTATCCATTGCACGGCAGATGTAATGGTCGTAAGAAAGTTCTTCAAAACCCTCGTCGTATGTTACCACCGACCCGATATGAATGCCCAGGTCTTCAACTTCCTTCTTATTTCTTGCACCGCAGTCAAGCCACAAGCTTTCAACTTTTGCCTGTGGTTCTTTTTGTTCGGGGTTAGAAAGGCGGGTGTGTATCGCGGGCCATCCAAATACTGCTTTTACCGGTCCGTTTTTTCCATGAATAAACACCCTTTTACTTGGGGCAATCTGGTGATCCACTCCGCCATTTCTTTTTAAATAAATTAAACCGGCGTCAGTAACGTAGTTCACAAACCAGCTAATCTCATCTGCGTGCGCTTCAATTACTACTTTAAATGGCTGATTTGGGTTTATAATACCAACTGCAGTTCCGTAGGGATCTACAAATTTTTCATCAATGTATTGTTGCAGGTAATCAAGCCATATTCGTTGCCCGCCCGATTCAAATCCTACAGGTGATGGGTTATTTAAATAGTTGCGTAAAAAGGAATGTGATGCTTCGGTCAATATAGTTTCTTCTTTCTTTTTTTCTTTTTTTGATTTCGACATTATTACTTTTTTATTAATAAGATACTTGTTATGCCACAAAAGGCCTTTAAAAATACCAGGCCATCAACTGCTGCAAGGTAATATAAAACCGTTCTTCCCTGCCTGTATGTTGCTATTATAAAAAGTAAAAGCAGGTATGGGATAAATTGGATGACGCTTTGCAAAAAAGAGAAATCCTGCTGCAACTGAAATAGGAAAAATAGCGCGAGGTTAAGCAGCGTTAGTGGTACAACGATAAAGCGGATGGTATTTTTAACGCCAAAAATTACCGGGTAAGTTTTAAGATGATAATGAGAATCTGTTCGAAAATCCTTAATATCAAAAATGATGGCGTTGATCGAAAAGAATAAAAAGTTTAAAAAAAATTGCAAAACCAGGCTGAAGGGTGCATGGTTAAAAGTTTGCTTCATTTGGACTTGCCAAGCTATCAAAGGATAAAGGGTTACCCAGCCAGCCCATGTGAGACCAACAATAAAAGGCTTTATCCATCCGACCTGCCTTATTTTAACTAGCCTAAAGACTCGTGGAGTAAATGTATACCACGCTGCTGCAATAGGAACGGCCAAAACTAGTAATAACTGAACGGGTGATAATAAAAATAGCCATTGCCGGTTGGCAAATAACAGAAACGCAAGAAATAAACCGGTTAAAACAAGACTTATTTTAAGAGATGCTTTAATTGTGGGAAGGTTGTTGAAATACCACGCAGAACGTTCGTTAAAATTTTTTGATTTTACGCTTCTCACATAAATCATCGTATAGTAGATGATCGTACATAAAAAGATCAGCAGGTAAAACGGGAAAATATTTAAAGACAGGTTGTTGATCAGGTTGGTTTCAACACAAAGAGCTACAGCACAAATACCGAGGTATATATTTCCATAAAAAAAAACGCTTATAAATTTATTCAACCGTGATTTTTTATTGCAAGATCACAATCTGGGGACTTGTGACTGTATCACTGATATTCTTTTCTTTATCTTTTAGCCAAAACTTATACACCGCACTATCGTTTCTATTTCTGCATTGCGGTTCCCTTATTGCCGGGCAATCAAGGTTTATCCCATAGCTGTAGCAGATTTGAATGTCGCCTTTTAAATTTTTAGTGGCAGGAAAATCAGGCATCACATAAAAGGAAGTTCCTCCACTTAGAGAACAGTTTTTAACGACTTCCTGTACCCAAATCGTGTCCTGAATATCACCTTCCTTATCGGTTACCTGTAACGTAAAAGTTAGTGACTGGTTTCTGTTTAATACATTTGTATTTACATTCTTGTATATCAATGTAGGCTTGCTGTTGTATTTATCCTTCGAGCATCCGGCTAAAACGCCTAATGCAAGAATTGTAACCAATATCTTTGTTCTCATGATTTTCATTTACATTTCAAATTTAGCTAAAACCGTTGATGCGTAACTAGTAGTGAAAGAGATTGTTAACAATATTTTGTCAGTGTCGGCGGACACGTTTAAAGAGCTCGCCTTAAAAATATTTCAATTACAATATGCCGGAAACACTGTGTACAACAAGTGGGTCAACGCTTTAAACATTAATATTGGAGCCATTACTGAAATTTCTGATATTCCTTTTTTACCGGTTTCTTTTTTCAAGACCGATAAAGTCATAACGGGTAACGTCGAGGCCGAACACGTTTTTGAAAGTAGCGGCACTACCCAAACCATAAACAGCAGACATTTTGTAAGAGAACTGGATTTATATACGGACAGTTTCACAGAAGGTTTTAGAAAATTTTATGGCAACCCTCAAGACTGGTGTATCATTGGCTTGCTCCCCTCATACCTCGAAAGAAAAGGTTCATCTCTGGTAATGATGGTAGAAGAGTTGATAAAGCTTTCCGGGAATAGCGATTCCGGCTTTTATTTATACGAATTTGAAAAACTGGCTAATGTATTACAAGAGCTTGAAGCACGCAAACAAAAAACTTTATTGGTAGGTGTCACATTTGCCTTACTTGATTTTGCCGAACAGTTTCCAATGAATTTAGAATTTACAACGATCATGGAAACAGGTGGAATGAAGGGAAGACGTACCGAAATGGTAAGAGAAGAAGTTCATGCAATTTTGAAAGGTCAATTTAATGTTCCTGCTGTTCATTCAGAATATGGAATGACAGAGCTTTTATCTCAAGGTTATTCTTTCGGCGAGGGGATTTTCAATACAGTTCCCTGGATGAAAGTTTTGGTAAGAGATGAAGATGATCCTTTATTAGTAACAGAAAAAGGCAGGGGATTAATCAACGTTATTGACCTCGCCAACATCTACAGTTGCAGTTTTATTGCAACCGATGATGTTGGACGAATATTTGACGACAGCAGTTTTGAAGTATTAGGCAGAAGAGATAACAGCGATATAAGAGGATGCAGTTTGATGGTTGTGTAACGCAGCCGCTTTTTATGAACGACTTAAACTGTTTTCGTTAAGGTTTGTCATGTTGCATTCATTGACAAAGTCCCACATTCTTTTTGTTTTACATTTACCGAATGAAATATCTGATCGTCCTCATACTCCTTCCTTTTGTTTCGTGCTCTCAAAAAATGTCTTCTTCACAAGTATTAAATGACTTAGAATACCTTTCCTCAGACTCATTAAAAGGAAGGAAAACAGGTACTCCGGAAAACAGAATAGCGGCGTCCTTCATTGCAGATCGTTTTAAGAAACTTGGCCTTAGATCGTTTACTCCAGGTTATATCCATCCTTTTACCCTTAAGAACAAGAGCAATGTAGAAATACAAGGTGCAAATGTCGTCGGCTACGTCCCCGGAAAAAAGAAAGACATTTTAGTTATTTCCGCCCATTTCGATCATGTCGGAGTCATTAACGGACTCATTTATAACGGTGCCGATGATAACGCGTCAGGAACTTCATGCCTGTTGTCTCTTGCAGCATCCTTTGCTAACACGAAACCAAATTACACACTCCTTTTTGTTGCCTTTGATGCAGAAGAAATGGGACTTCAAGGGTCTAAAGCTTTTGTTGCAAATCCACCTGTTCCCCTTGAAACAATTAAAGCTGACCTAAATATGGATATGATCAGTCACAATGATAAGGGTGAATTGTATGTCTCCGGAACTTTTAAAACGCCGGCACTCAAACCATTCTTACCTAACGGTTACGGATTATTAAAATTATTACCTGGACATGATGATCCAAAACTCGGAGCAGATGACTGGACAAACCAAAGTGACCAGGGATCGTTTAATAGGAAAGGAATCCCATTTTTGTATTTTGGGGTAGAAGATCATAAAGACTACCATAAAGAGACTGATGAATTCAAAAACATCAATAAACCTTTTTTTCTTGACGCCGTTGAGGTGATCAGGCAAACGGTAAAAAATTTAGATGAGAAATTCTAATTCCGGGATATGCTCACTAGCCCAGTTGAAACGATTACAAGCATATGAGAACCTATGGTCTATTCCATCTTACTTTCTGCATACTTTTTAAAGCTGTTTAACACACTTTGGCAAAAGTCCTTTTGAAGGTCAATTGGTGTTTTTGATTCTGCATCAAACGTTTCAGTGATAATTGTTTTATGGCAATTAGGGGTGTGTAGAAAAGACAATTTAGGGGTGTGTTTGCGCCGCAATCATACTATGACGATCCAAAGTGTAAACCAGAAAATTGAAACCGCCTCATTTTTGATAAGGGGCTCTATCGATACTAAAAAAGCCCTCATAAAATTGCTTAAAACAATTCTCGGCAAAAATGAAAATGGATTTTAAATAAAAAAAGAGGCTGTCTCATAAGTTGGGACAGCCTCTTTTTTATAATCTCGATGCCTCGCTAACCTTTTACTTTTTCTGTTGTGATAAGAAAGTAATTAATGATGCAAACTCCTCGTACGACAATGCATTTGCCAGGCCGGCAGGCATCATTGATGTCTCCATTTCTTTGCGGCTAGCAATATCGGCCGTTCTAATGTTACTAACCTGTCCTGCTATATCTCTCAATGTAATTTTGTCCGCTGTCTCCGCAGTTACAAAGCCTGTATAACTTTTATTTCCTTTTGCATTAATAAGTACTGTAGCAAAACCTTGGGAAATAGATGCGTTTGGCTTTAAAATAGACTCTGCAATTTGTTCCCTGTTCATGATAGATCCGATCTGCCCCATGAACGGCCCTTTCAAAGCTTCCCCCTTGCTGATACTGTGACAGGCTATGCATCCTTGTCTCGTAAACAGTGCTTTACCCAGCGTTGCGTCGCCCGGAATTTTAGCCATTGCCAACATAATATCTTCAATAGAAGACTCTGCAATCTGGCCTTTCTTGTTTTTAATCTTTTCCAGGTCAATTCTGACTTCTTCTTTTGCTACGGCAACTTCCTCGCCTCCGAATTCAGGTATTTTCATTTGATATTTACCATTCAGATCTGCAAACATCTGCTTATCTGCGCCACTTGATTTATTCCATTCTTCAGTAAGCACTTTTTTAATAGCTGCTGACGACTCCCAATCCATCACTCTATAATATGGCCCGTGACCATCGGGACGGGTACTCCACCAGAATAATCCTTCCTGTGGCGATTCTTTCTTATACAATCTTGAGAGTGTTGTAATAATCTGCTTTTTAAGCTCGTTGTTATTCGTCTTTTTGTAAGCGGCTATTAATCCATCAACAGCTTTTGGTTCGTGCATGTAGCGCAAAGCCCAAAGAGCAATTGTTGAGTTTTCCGTTCCGATGGCGTTAACGCATTCATCAACAGCATTCAGACTTAATAACGAACGTACAGCAAGGTGTGCAGGAATGATGGCTGAGTTTGGTGTAGCATGAGGACCTTCTTTGTCTTTTTCCGGTGCCACAAACGAAGCAGGTACTTTGACCTTCAATAGTGCCGGAATCGCTTCTTTTCTATCTAACCTGCCCAGGCCTACAATTGCTGCCGTTTGCACACGTGGAGAAGGGTCGTTCAACCCTTGAATGAATACATCCACAGGCACATTTTTGACATCATCTTTTCTATCAGCAAGTGCACGCAAGGCAAACTCTTTTACATCATTGTCAGCGGTTAGTTTTAATAAATTCGTAGTTCCGTTTTCTCCTGCAGCCTGTGCGTATGTAAAAATTCCAGCTACCCGTGCATAAAGAGGCAGGTTTTTATCTTCTGCTATTTTCCATGAAGCTTTCATTGCATCTTTTGCACTTCGGGTTAATAGTTCTTGTTGAGCAGTCAAACGTGCTACTGCTCCATTCGATTTTAAAAGGGAACCAAGCTTTTTAACGGATAATTTCTTCACATCGGGAAATGCTTTATACTTCCAGTCTTTAGGTATAGCACGCACAACAAAACCTTTGTTAGGGTTACCGGAATAACCAGCGCCATCCCAAGCAGCCAGGTAAAGACGACCTGAACCATCAATATCAAGATCTGTGATCTGGGCTAATTTTATAAACTCTTCATCCTTTTGTGTAAAACTTGCTCCATCGGGAGCCACGCGATGAATATAGACAGCACTCTTGCCCCAGTCAGCCATCATCGGAACGTGGTTGAACTTCTCGGGCCAGTTAGAATCATCCATAAACAAGTTGCCTGTACCCGAGCCGCCGCCCACATCAACCAATGCAGGAAGAATCTCTTCTGTAAAATGTTTAAAAAGTAGCGGGTAGCCATATTCGCCGGATTGAATTTGGTGGCTGAAACGAATATTCCATCCGCCGCCATCGTTGGTATTGTCACGCGTAAAGACATTCATGTAAGGATCAATTGCGACATCATATACGTTTCGCATTCCATGAGTATACACTTCCATTTCTTTCCCATTTGGCCTAACCCTCACAATACCACCGCCCAGCATTGTAAGTTTTTTTCCGGAACGGTCAATTGCATTATGAAATCCAAAATCACCAACTGCTATATAAATCCAGCCATCAATTCCCATACGAATTCCGTTAGTAGCATGATCAGTACCACGGCTTTGCAGGAATTTAGGTGAGCTGATATGTTCGATTAGTGGTTTTGATGGTCCATCTGCAACGCCGTCATTGTCGTTATCTTCAAAAACAACGAGGTCCATACCACTTGCTATTCCTGTTTCTTTAGAAAAGGTAGTGTGAAGCACAAAAACCTGGTTGCCGACAGCAATGATACCTCGTGGATTGTCTACACTCGCAAACTGTGTGTGTTTGTCCACCTTTCCGTCGTTGTCGCTGTCAATTAGTTTTACAATACTGCCTTTACCTGGCGTTTTACCTAATGAACCGATTTTATCAACTCCAACAAATACTTCACCGGTAGCAGCCACAGCAAGGCAGGCAGGGCTTGGAGTAAGATCTGGTCCGGCGAAATGTGTGATGTCAAGTTCAGGAGGCCAGCTGGTGGCATTTCGAAGAGAATCCTTACTAACTAAAATTTTATCAATATTAGAAACTGAGGAATTGGTTTCAAAAAGATTATATCCAACATTTATGAAAAATGCACCAATTAAAGTGAATGTAATTTTAAGCATACGACAATAGTATAAACTCTTTTTATTTTAAGTTGCAAAATAAGAAGAGTTTATATTCCTATTGTAAATACTTTTTGTCGTAATCCTATTGCCATAATTTGCCGTGAAAGTGTGTTCTTACAATATCTCTCGCAAACAAAGTGACGCCTGCTTTACCTCCCCGTACTTTGTATTTAATCCTGCTGCTTCATGTTATCGTCTTCCTTTAACTTGTCTCGGATTGCGCTTTGAGTGTTGGAAGGATACTGATATTTGGATCCTTCATTCTTGACCCCTTAAACAACAGCCATAACATAAATAACAACTCACCATAAAACGTATATTTAGCAAAATCTACCCGAACGTTGGGATATAGAAACGGTCTTAAGGTAGTAAGCAGATACCCGAGGCCAGTAATAATCAACACAACTCCAAGGGCCTTTGGAATGTAGGCTGACTTATACACTAAATAGCCAAGAAAAACGAGATGAATTCCAAAGAATATAATTCCGAAATACCAGTGATTTTTAAATGCCCTCAAAAAAATCATTACCTGGGCATACAACTGATTTTGCTCGAATACTTTTAGGTAACCAGGAGTATCTAACAGTTGGAAAGCCGTTACAAGATTGTTCAGGGCAACCAACGCAATAACTGAATAAACCAGTCTAAATCCAGCAACCAATAATGATAAGTTTTTATCTGTCGGTTTTAATAGAATGTAAAGTGCCCAGGTAATTACAATGTCACATAAAAAGGTTAGCAGGTAACAGAAGATGGTAACTATGAAAAGAGACTTATGCGCTAAAATATTTCTTGCTGTTTCTGCTGCCTCAAATGGTACAACAAGCTTAGGGAACGCATAGAGCTCTGCAAAGGGCGCAACTAGAACGGAGCCAAGTATTGCGAGGCCGGCAACCAGGGCAGCTTTCTTCAGTGAGTTTTGATTGGTATGACTTGTCATTATATTTGATCTACTGGTAATCGTTTAACTGCTATCAATTTAATAAGTAAGCAATAGCATTTTCTATAAAACCTGTTTTTCATTACTTATTTTATGAATTCTCTCAATGCTTATTTGAGTTTACAATTAGCACTTCACCTAACTGAAAGACTCCGTTATTTTCTATTTCTTCATCCATGAATCAACAATATATTTCCCTAAATCATTACCCATTTTCAAAGCTGTTTCATTGTCTGTACGAAAATGAATGCCTGCATAAAATCGCGAGTCGGCACAGTCCTGGGCCATTTGCTTAAACTGTTTCGCATCAGCAGGAAAAAAATATTCCATAACGGCACAGGCAGTTCCCGCACCAGCCGCATGGCCAGATGGATAACCCGGGAAAGGTGGGGTTGCTATAAGCGGCTTGTAAGTGGTGTCGTACTGAGACGGCCTGATACCCCAATAAGTGTATTTAGCATCAAAAACCGCAATTGCCATATCGTGATATGCAACTGACAATACGGTGTAAATACGCGCAACTGTTGGAGCATCATCGGCGATCCGGTATTCAAACATTTTCTGGTTTGCCACCTCTGTCCACGCATCAGCCGTGTTTGCCCAGTAATATGCAAGGAAACGAGATTTGGAGGTTGGTTTAAAAGCTCTCAACTCCTTCATATCATTTTCAAAATCGGGGGGTGCTGATGGTCTGAACTGGTCGGGTGCGTGTAAGACCATGGGTGAGAATGAGGCAATGGTGATACCCAGAGGAAAAGAACCGGTCCATTTTTTTGGATCTTTGTTTATCGCACCCTTATAAACGGTCGCCGAACCATCGTTTTTTGCTTTTTCAATAATTTGCTTAGCAACCTGTTCACCTAGCTTCCAACCTGCTTCTGCATCACTTGGAAATTGAACACCAGCATCGATACGCGACTGGGAAGCAGCACGCGCCATTTGCAGAATAGAATCTGCTTTTTCAGGAAAGAAATAAGCAAGCACGGTCGCAGCAGCGGCAGCAGTAACGGAATGTTCACACGGATAGGAATATGTTATGGGAACATTGATTGCAGGACGGAGGGAAGGGTCTAACACATTTGGACGGTTCCTTTTGTATTTTACCTTTTCTTTCCACGCCAAGATGGTTGCATCATATATAGCAACGTTCATCCACGATGCGGGAAAGCGAAGCTGTACGTCTTGCTTCTGCGCAACTAACTTTGGTAAAATCTGGTTCCATCGATAGGAAGGTGCTCCTGCATTCCAGTATGTTACTTCTGTCAATTTTTTTTCATCTAGTTTGCCCATGCTTTGCCTGATCGTTTTCAATTCCGCTTTCGACTCAGTTGCAGATGGAGGAGCAACAAGCGTTAGCGGTTTACTGTCATCCAACAACCAAATTTTCCAATTTACTGCCTCGTAATTTGCGAGCTTACCGGACCCATTAGTTTGAGCAATTGCAGTTATTGCAACAAGGGTAATCACAATCGAAAGAATAGTCTGTTTCATAACCTGAAGTTGATTTTCGTTTAATATTTTATGAGAGGTTTCAAAATCTTTATTATAGAATATCTATATTCTTATACAAGTTTACCCTATAAAATGAAGGAAGGAATCGGGTAGTCAATAAACAGCAGGTCACGGTAAACAAACGACGGAATAATGGTAATGAGCAAATTTTTCGGCCTCCGGTTTTTACAAGATATGCATGACTATCAAACAGAAGACGGGAGAGAATTTAGATTGAGACCGGGCAATTCATTTTGGTTGATTGACATTTTCACGCGATTGGTTTACTAAAAAGTCAATTCTATCGTATGCACGATTAAAAGGGAAAGATTTGCCCGATATTTACTTTTCTACATGAAAAGATCAATAGACATAAAACAAATTATTTTTTATCTATGGGTTGCTCTTGCTTTTTTATCGCTTTGGTTACTTCATGACATTGTAAAAGAACCGGACACATTCTTTGAAAGGGCTTTCAATAATATCTGGCGTTTGAGCTATGTGCTTGTTCTTAATTTTTTTCTTTTTGAATACGCATTCCCATTCATTGCCGCCAAAAGGAGGTCTGTCTTTTATAATATCCTGGTTGCTCTTCCAATAATATTTATCTTTCTCATGTTGTACTCATGGGGATTGTATGCATGGAGGCTGGTCGGAATTGGAGCGCACATGTACACCTCATTGGTTAAGTTCAGTTCAGCGGAATATGGAGTTAGTCAGCAGATGGCCTATAGCATGTCTTCAGTTTTCTTTTTTGGAATTGTAAGACATATTTATAATTACATAAAATTAAAACAAGCCACACAGCAATTAAGAATTGAAAAGCAGGAAGCTGAGTTAAACTATCTTAAATCACAAACCAACCCTCACTTCTTATTCAACACTTTGAATAATATTTACTCGTTAGCAAGAGACAAATCCGATCTCGCGCCGGAAGCGATTCTACGGCTATCGAAAATATTGCGTTTTATGCTGTATGAAACAAATGGTGCGTATATAGCGATAGAGCAGGAGCTGAAAATTATAACTGATTATATTGCCCTTGAACGACTTCGGTACGATGAATCTTTAATAGTCAATTTCAATCATGATATTGAAGATACCAGGCAGTCTCTACCGCCATTGTTGCTGATACCATTGGTTGAAAATGCCTTTAAACATGGAGTATCTGAAACCAGGGGCCGTCCTTATGTTGATATTCATCTTTCCGTTAAAAACAGGCTTTTAACCTTTATTGTAAAAAACTCTTCTGAAGCATACCCTGAAGCTGCTGTGGTAAAAGAGCACATAGGTCTTTCAAACCTCAGGCGACAGTTGCAGTTGCTTTTTTCTGATCATAATCTTACTGTTCAACAAGGCGATTCCGTTTTTACGGCTACGTTAAAAATTAATCTTGCAAGCCATGTCTAAAATAAAGTGTATAGTTATAGAGGACGAACCACTTGCAGTTAAAGTATTGGTAGACTATATTTCACAAGTGCCGTTTCTTGAATTACAAGGAGCATTTAAGGATGCAATTCTTGCCACAGAATTTCTAAGGGAGCATCACACTGATCTTATGTTTTTAGATATTCATTTGCCAAAGTTAAAAGGCATGGCTTTTTTAAAAACGCTTACACATCCACCCGCGGTTATTATTACAACTGCATATCATCAATACGCGGTAGAAGGTTTTGATTTGAACGTAAAAGATTACTTACTTAAGCCTTTTGATTTCGAGCGTTTTTTATTGGCCGTAACAAAAGTAAAATCAGCAGAAAGGGAAAGTCAGGTTCCGGCGCATGCAACAAAAGATTTTATCTTTTTGAATGTTCAGAAAAAGAAAGTAAAAGTATTGTTCTCGGAGATAGTGTATATCGAAAGTCAACGTGAGTATATTAAGATCGTTACAACGAAAAATGAATACATTTCTAAAATGGGTACCCATGAGATAGAAGGGCTGCTACCTGGCAATCTCTTCAAAAGAATACATAGATCTTTTATAGTTTCGGTCAGCAAAATTGATTCATTCACTGCTGAAATAGTGGAGGTGAACGGTGTGTCTATTCCAATTGGTCGTGGTTACAGGGATGTGATAGAAGATTTGTAGATCGAGGTAAGCCTCATCTTGATTATTGAAGCGCAAATTCAATTAAAAAGATAATTTATTTAATGGTGTTTTAACCATTAGTATAAAAGCTTTGAACTATGTTTATGTCGTATTATTTGGGTTCATTTTTCACCGGCTGGAACGTTTTAAATCCCCTAATTAATGTAGCAGCCAGTTAGAATTATTGAAAATGTTAACCAGGAAAAATAGATCAAAATCAATAGAAGAGTCAAAGT
>JAOQAJ010000102.1 GCA_025963675.1 Segetibacter sp. | reverse complement strand
CTGACAGCACTAAATGATTCTGTGTACGTAGATATTGCACGACATTTTGCCTCACGTATGCAAAACCAGGCAGGCGCAACTGTGTCTAATCAAATTGCTGCTGGATATGCATTGGCTACGAATCATGAGATAGATGAAAGAAGAACACACGCTTTAATGAATTTATATAATAAAGCTTTTAATAAGTTTAAAAATGACCCGGTAAGAACCTGTGACATGAATGGTAATACAGGATATCCAAATGAGGCTGCAACAGCAGCACTAACGGTTGTAGCAAACGCGATTCTAAACCTCGATGAAGTTGTAATGAAGAATTAGGGTCGAAATTTTTTCCGTTTAAAAAAATATTCGCGGAGGCGCTTTTGAGTCAATGGAAGGTTTGCATTGGTTCCAAATTAGCGAAACTCCTGTACCTGAAATTTAAAGATACTTCCGGAAAAAAGGCTAGCAATACCCATCCACTCAAGCGCCAACAAACCATGCAATTGATTGCCCTTCGTTACCAAAGCAGCTCCTGTTTTTGAGTTATAAAAACGCTATGACTTCGTCGTTTTAAAAATATCAACCGATTTCCTTTAGGTTCTTCCTGACTTTTTACCGGCTCTTTGGCACATATGCATTAAATTTATTGGGACTTTTAAAAACGATTGTACGAAAATGAGCCGCCTTTTGTCTTCTAGACTACTATTTATCGCTGCTATTATTACTATTTCTGCAACCTCATTTATCTATATCACCAATTCCTCTACAATAGATTTTACAACCCAGGTAAAACCGATTATTAATAAAAGTTGTATTAACTGCCATGGTGGGGTAAGGCAAAAAGGCGGTTTTAGTTTGCTCTTTAGAGAGGAAGCACTGGCAAAAACAGAATCCGGTAAATTGGGCATTGTTCCCGGCGATCCTTCCGGGAGCGAAATGATCAGGCGCATTAATCTTAAAGACCCTGAGGAAAGAATGCCATACAAACATGATCCGTTAAGTAAGGAGGAAATTAACATTCTTACCAAATGGGTTAAACAGGGAGCGCAATGGGGTCAACATTGGGCTTATGCTCCCGTAAAAGACGTTCCTATTCCAAAACCTGGCGGGGTGTGGGGTTTCACGGAAAAGACAAGTGACTGGGCCAAAAATGGTATTGATAATTTCATTCAGCAAAAACTGTTGGAACAGGACCTGAAGCCGTCACTAAAAGCAGATAAACAAACTTTATTACGCAGGGTTAGCCTTGATGTTATTGGTATGCCGGCTCCGGAAAAGCTTGCAACAAGATTCCTGCAGGATAACAGCGAACATGCCTATACTGAATTAGTTGATTCATTATTATCACTTCCGGCCTATGGAGAAAAGTGGACATCGATGTGGCTCGACCTGGCAAGGTATGCTGATACCAAAGGATACGAAGCCGACGGCAATCGCGACATATGGAAGTACCGCGACTGGCTTATTCGCGCATTTAACAATGATAAACCTTACGATCGTTTTTTGACTGAACAAATAGCTGGCGATCTCCTTCCTTCTGCAACGGAAGATGATATCATCGCAACCGCATTTCACCGAAATACCATGACGAATGATGAAGGAGGTACAGATAGTGAAGAATTTCGGACAGCGGCAGTGCTGGATAGAGTAAATACAACCTGGCAAGCCACTTTAGGGACCACCTTTGCGTGCGTACAATGCCACGCACATCCTTACGATCCTTTTAAACATGAAGACTATTATAAGTTCATGGCTTTCTTCAACAATACTCGGGATGAGGACACCTTCGCCGATTATCCCGTGCTTCGTCACTACGACGATAGTATGCAAAACCAGATTGACAACGTGGTAAAATGGGTAGAACAAAACGTTTCTTCAGAAAAGGCAGCAGAAGTAAATACGTTTTTAAAAACATGGCAGCCCAGCTACAACTCCTTTAAGTGTGACAGTTTTACTAACAGTGAAATAACTTCTGCCAGGTGGCTGGCTTTTAGAAATAATGCTTTGTGCCGGTTAAAAAACGTCGATCTTGAAAACAGAGACCAGCTTATTTTCAGGTATAGAGCTGATACAACTGGGGGCCTTTGGGAAATTCATATCGACCATCCGCTGGGACCCCTGGTCGCTTCCATTGTTTTGCCCCAGGCTAGAAAGGACTGGTCGATTACTGAAGCAAAAATCACTGGTTTCGCCGGAAGACATGATTTGTATTTTACTTATAAAAACAACAAATTAAAAAAGCCTTTGGCGAATGGGGCCGTATTTGATTGGTTTTATTTCACCCGTCAAATGCAGGGAAAAGAAAAACCAGGCTATGCGCAGGTAAAAGAAAGCTTCTGGAAATTACTCTCTGCAAACGTGCCAACCACCCCGGTTATGATGGATAACCCTTCTTTTATGCACCGGACCACTTATGTATTTGAAAGAGGCAACTGGTTGACTAAAGGAGAAACGGTGGAACCGGACGTCCCAAAGTCCTTAAATCCTTTTCCTGCAAAAGCGCCACGTAACAGGCTTGGCATGGCCATGTGGCTCACTTCGAAACAAAACCCGCTTACTGCACGCACCATGGTTAACCGCGTTTGGGAGCAGGTGTTTGGAACAGGTCTTGCCGAAACATTAGAAGATCTGGGTTCGCAAGGGATCAATCCTACCCATCCTGAATTGCTGGATTGGCTGAGTTACCGCTTTATGCACGAAGACAACTGGAGCATAAAAAAGCTAATTCGTAAAATGGTTCTAAGCGCTACCTACCAGCAGCAATCTAAAGTGACGCCTGAATTATTGCAAAAAGATCCATCCAATAAATACTATGCACGTGGCGCAAGAGTGAGGTTATCTGCCGAACAAGTTCGGGACCAGGCCTTATGCGTTAGTCGTTTAATGAGTAATAAAATGTATGGAGCCGGTGTTTATCCTTTTCAACCCCCAGGCATTTGGCTTTCACCCTACAACGGCGCGGAGTGGAAACAAAGCGAAGGTGAAGACCAGTACCGCAGGGCAGTGTATACGTATTGGAAACGTTCTGCAGCCTATCCTTCGACGCTAACGTTCGATGGTGTTTCCCGTGAAGTGTGTACACCGCGACGCATTCGCACCAACACTCCCTTACAAGCGCTGACAGCACTAAATGATTCTGTGTATGTAGATATTGCACGACATTTTGCCTCACGTATGCAAAACAAAGCAGGCGCAACTGTGTCAAAACAAATTGCTGCTGGATATGCATGGGCGACCAATCATGAGATAGATGAAAGAAGAACCCGGGCTTTAATGAATTTATATAATAAAGCTTTTAATAGATTTAAAAATGACCCGGTAAGAACCTGTGAAATGAATGGAAATACCGGATTCCCGACGGAGGCTGAAACAGCAGCATTAACGGTTGTAGCAAACGCGATCCTAAACCTGGATGAAGTTGTAATGAAGAATTAGGGTAGAGTTTTTTGGTACAAGCAATTGGTAGTTATGTCAACTTCGGTTGTGTCACTCACTTATATCTTTACAACTCTAATCAACAGGAACGACATCAGCACTTTAGTCTTACTCACAAAACAAGCATTTGCTATGTACAAGTACAGGGAAACCTGGTGTCGTTTTTCTTTCAAAGTTTCAATAGTACCTAAGCACATTTTCTTTTGAATTTGATGCACCATACATAAGTAAAAACT
>JAOQAJ010000096.1 GCA_025963675.1 Segetibacter sp. | reverse complement strand
GGGACTTTGCCCACATTGATCAATATAGAAAGTTATGTAGAAGTGAGTGACACAACGATGTTTTATTAGTGAACAAATGCCAACAACCAAAAAGCTAACGATTTTTTGTTCTGCCGTATTCGGTTATGAACAAGCTAGAAAGCATATCTTATCCCCAAACCACCCCAACTGCCTACAAAGCCGCGTCCGTCGGCAAACTCAAAGGAGGGCTGCCAGTCAAGAGAAAGGTTAATCGGAGCTCTGTTAATTTTATAATCAAGGCCTAGCACCCCGTCTATACCTGCAACTGCCCTGTCACCCTTGTAACCCTCGTAATCGTAAAACCCAATGTGAGCACCCGGACCGATATACCATTTCAAGCCTGGGGCGTCAGCTATATTTCCATGTATTTCGTATAAACCGGTCAGCCTTGTTCCTTTGTTATAAAAATAGCCTATGACCTCAAGGGCATTGTTTGGAGCTACAAATGTTTTAAAAGAGATACCGGCGCCATCCCAAAATTTCACACCAAGGGCGGTTTTATAACTTCTGCCCATACTTTGGGCATTTACACTGGAAACTGCAATGCAGCAAATAGCAAATAACAACACTAAGTTTTTCATAAATTGATTTTTACACTTCCAAAAAATTTCATGCCATTGAAGTAATAGCACCTTGAAGTAGCAATTTGTCTTTATAGCATCAGTTGAATGAAAGCGACCTAAGCCATAAACAATTGGTCTTCAACTAATAAGCGTGGAATTTTTTGCTCAGAACGAAATTCAGAACAATATTAGCTACAATGCGATTTTAATAATTAAGAGAAACAACTGGCCCATTTTTTTTAGTACCGTAGATAGCCGTACTTTTTAAAATTTAAAAAAACTATAATTATGGAAAAGCAAGATGAATTAATAAGCGTTTTAAACGATCTTATAAGAATAAATAATGACCGTGTTGTAGGATATGAAAGAGCGGTAAAAGAAGCGAAGGCCTTAGACGTAGATTTAATAGCAATATTTAATGAAATGGCTGATCAAAGCCGTAAATATACAGCCCAACTAGTACAGGAAGTTGGACGCCTGGGTGGGGAGGCTGCAACTGACACGACGGTCTCGGGCAAGGTATACCGGGTTTGGATGGACCTGAAAGCTGCCATCACAGGCAAGGATCGTGAAACGATTTTAGGCAATTGTGAGTATGGTGAAGATGTAGCACAAAGGGCTTATGAAGCAGCTCTGGAATCTGATGCATACATGAGTACAGAAATCAGGCAATTAATCAGCACTCAAAAAAGTGATTTAAAAACCTCGCATGATTTGATTAAAAAATATCGTGATCTACATGATGCGAAAGTAAGCTAGGTTTATAGAGTGTTTTATCATTTTGAGAAGAAAGCCGGTTAAATGCCGGCTTTTATTTCTTTAATTATCTGTAAACAGCAGAATTATCTATGGCAAGAAATTTTCAATCATTTTTAAAAATCTAAGTTATGGAAGAGAATAACGAATTTCTGGAAAATAATGATCTTATACCTCATATGAAGAACCTTGCATCAGTTACAAATAAACTGGTGTTGAAAGGTTACGACGATGACTTTAAAATATCGGACAAGGGATTAAAATCACTTAAAACTGAGAAAATATATCCTCCTGAAGAGATAAATGTTGTTAACTTTTTTAGGTTTGAAGGCCAGTCTGATCCAAATGATAATACCATTCTGTATCAGATTGAAACTACAGACGGATTAAAAGGAACTTTGGTCGACGCCTATGGCCCATATGCCGACCGAAAGCTTTCAGAGTTTATTCAACAGGTAGAAAGCTTTCATAAAAAGACTCCAAAGTCATCGTAAAGAGCTCGCGTACAAAACCTCAAAATATAAAGCACTCAAAAGGGTGCTTTATATTTTTATGACGCCAATGTCTCTTATCCCTTTGAAAATTGTCATCCAGATAAAGTTAAAAAATGTTCGGTATTTATTCCTGGTCAAAACAACTTTTGCTGTTCGCATGTTCTCACCTTCTTTATTTTTGTTTTTCAGGGCAAGATTTGCCAGCAGACTAAAAATTCCTTTTTTACTATATTGATCTCCTTTCTTTTTTAGGAGGGATATTTTCAAATCCTGATAGGGCATCGTTAATGTTCCGTTTGCAGTATTTGTATCCGCTTTCATATTGAAGTGAACAGAATTGATTTCACCCTTTTCTACTTTTATTAAACCCATCGGTTCTGTTAACTGATTTAGCATGGTACCTTCTATCCGGTCATTAACTATTGCTTCAGCAGTAAATGTTCCTTTTTCCCATTCTTTTAATGAAAAGGTAAATCCGCCGGTAACAGGAATCTTATCTAAAAAGCTCGATTTAAAAGTTACCGTCATCCTTTCCCCTTCCCTGGCTTTATGCGTCGTGATATTGTTTATCGTTAAATAAGTATTTGAAAATCTCACTTTTCCACTATTTGCCGAAAGGGGATTTTTTTCCTTGTATTCAATATCTGTATTTGTAAAAGTGAATCGGCCAATCTTAATAGGAATACCAAGTTTATGAATAAGTTGATGTGGGTAAGTAAGTTGCTGCCCCTGCCGGGAAACGCTATCAAGGGGGAAACTGAGGTCACGAAAAACGTTAATAGTGTTGCCCGATGTATTGATCGTTTCTATATCAATTTCACCTTTTACCAGTTTTTCAGCATTTACATTATTACATTTTAAATTCCTGATGGTTATATCGTACCTGTCGGTTTGATAATGAGCTTTCCTTGCAAATGCGGACTCATTTAGTTGCGGTATCATCCTGATAGAGGTTATTGCAATGCTTTTTGTTTTTGTGTTTAATTTTATTCCTGCTACTTTATACTCATACATGTTATCAGAACTTCTGAGGCTTATGGCATCGTTATGTAGCTCAATTTCTTTAGCCTGATTTATAAGTTTTCCGTTAAACGCCGATGCCCTGTCGATCATAATGTTCCTGATGGAAAAGGAGTTATTTCGCACGATGAACGGCTTCTTTTTTGGATCAGAAGTTTTACTGATATAAGTAACCGATTTTACCTGCAGGCTATTAAGAGAAAAATTTCTTATCCAACCAGTAAGGATCTTACTATCTTTTTTCTGCTTACCCTTGTTTTCTTTTTCGTCGTCTAAAAGTGTTTCAAGTTCACCTTTATTAATGACTACTTTATCAATAATCAGGTCCGAGTTTTCAACTGGTCCTAACCATTCTATTCCCTGAAGCGATATTCCCTGAAACTCTGTTTTAAAAAATCCGTTATTTTTAAATGCATCATGACTCAACGAGGCAAAAGCCAGAATCTTAGATTGGGTATTAAAGGTTGCATTTGATATTTCCGAAGTATTTTTTTTATCACCCAGAATTATTTTTTCGGAAGTAACACCGATTTGCTTACAAAACAAAGTACGTGTTCTGTCCTGGTTGTAGGTGCTGTCAATCGCTACGCCAGTAAGGTTTACCGATGTTTGCAGGGTACGGAACTTAATTTCTTTAGTAAAGAAATCTGACGCTATAACTTCACCGTTTTGAATGGATACACTATCCACTTTAATGAGCTTAAAGTTGCCCAGGATCTGTTTGTATAATTCTTCCTGCTTTTTTTTCGCATCTGTTTGTTTTCCCTGGCCGGGAAAAAGATAAATATGAACCAGGGGATTTAAAATGATAACTTCTTTACATTCCATCTGCTTTGAAAGCAAAGCTTTTGCAGTCTTAAAATTCACAACTTTAAGCATTGGAACATAGATGTCAAAAATAGCCGACGTAGCATTTGTATCGTTATTATTGATCATTTGCTGCTGCAGTAAAGTATCCCCCTTTATATAAATGTTTTTGATGTATAAATCCCCTCCAACCTCGTTAACAGAAATGGAATCGTAGGTTATATTATAAAGCTGATGGGTTTTATCCTTAACGATCTGCTGGAGCTTATGATCTAAAAACGCATGTTTCTTAACTCTGTAAAACACATAAGCAGAGGTAAGCAATAAAGCAATAACGGTAACAATGACGTATACTTTCTTTGGCCTTTTTTTAAATGTCATTTGCACTTATTTTATAAACAAAAAGCTACAGAAATGCCTGTAGCTTGAATTATTTTGATATCGTAAAGCCTAAGAAACTACTTAGACCCTCCTGATAAGGCCAAGCAACAATGAAATGATAGCAAGAACTAAGAGCACGTGAATGATGCCTTTGACACTATAAACAAAAACGCCGAGTAACCATCCAATAACCAAAATAACTGCTATGATATAAAGTATGCTTCTCATAAAATAAGTTTAATAGGCAAATAAATTAAAGAACCATGCCAATCTTTTTTATTCATATCGAACTTATTCTGTAGTACCTATGTAAAACGTTGAAATAAAAGAAGATAGGCGAGTAAAAATATCCCCAGCAAAAGACTTTTTATCTAACTGGCATGAACTTACTACTATTGCATCAACTAGTACCATGAAGATAATTAAAAAATATTGGCGTGTTTTAAAGGAAGCCGGCTCAGGGTTTAGCCAGGACAATTGTGCTAAGCTTAGCGCCGCACTTTCATACTATACTATCTTTGCCATAGGACCTCTGTTGATAATCATCATATCCCTGTCAGCTCTATTTTATGGACGAGACGCAATTGAGGGACGCCTTTACGGACAAATTAAAGGTTTAATTGGAAGTGAGGCTGCGCTGCAAGTACAAGATATTATAAAAAATAGCCAGCATTCGAACAAGGGAGTTATAGGAACGGTGATAGGTACAGTAGCCCTGGTAATAGGTGCAACGGGTATATTTACTGAAATACAAGACTCCATCAACTTCATTTGGTCATTGAGGGCGAAGCCAAAAAGAGGAATAGTTAAGTATTTAATTAACCGTCTTCTTTCGTTCTCGCTAATAGTCAGCCTTGGATTCTTGCTAATAGTTTCATTAGTAATAAGTGCGCTACTGGACCTGCTGAGCGATCGGCTCACACATTATTTTCCCGATACCACTGTTTATATTTTTTATGTTGCAAACATTGCTATCATTTTCATTATTATCAGCCTTCTCTTTGCCATTATTTTTAAAGTTTTACCAGATGGGAAAATAAAATGGAAAGATGCCTTTATTGGTGCTGCCTTCACCTCTATTCTATTTATTATTGGTAAAGCTGCGATAGGCTTTTATCTTGGCCGGGCGAACCTAGGGGCGACTTATGGGACGGCAGCGTCTGTTATCGTTATTCTTACCTGGGTATATTATACTTCCCTAATACTTTACTTTGGCGCAGAGTTTACTAAAGCATATGCCCTGGAGTACGGTGGCGGAATCATTCCCGATGAAACTGCTGTTTTTATTATTAAAAGGGAAGCAAAAGAAATAGAAACTACTCCGGTAGCTCTGGCAGGGAAACACAATGATGCAATACAACCATGACGTCATTTGTTATCATCAAATCAAGTGTCTAATTGATCCGCCATCATTTAATCTAAAACATCCCTCATTCCTGCAAATGAGAAACAAATAGTATTAGTTTGTTCGTCAGTTTCAATTTGGCGTCCACTGCTCCCATTTCCGGAATAAAAAGACCCGTTCGAACAAATGTTTGCTGACTGCTTATTTTTTTTAAAGCATTTAAACTATTAATTAACACGCATTTAGCTGTAGAATTGGTTCCACATTGGAATTTTATCACTAACACAAAAATCAGGTATACTTTTAGAAGTAGTTATACTAAAGGTCGTAGTATGATTCATAATGATAAAGTTTTACATTTTATTGCGGAAAAAATTGAAGAAATCAATGTTGCTATTTTTTATTGTCATAGCAATAGTCCACTTAAAATCAACAATACAATAATCCGCACGTACAAAGTAGATGATTGCGGCAATATTACTTTTTTCATAAATCGTCCTCAGCAGCTTATCAGCCAATTTGATAGAGAATTTCCTGTAGGATTAAATTACTTCAAAAAAGGGAAAGACTATTTCATGAACATTTTTGGTAAAGCAAGAATTGTTCATGATCCGGAAGAGCTGGCATATCAAACTGATCTATCTGCCGAAGAAATTAATAACGCACTAACGACACAAGTATTGATAAAGGTTCAGATTTTAAAAGTAGATTTTTACGATAATAATTTTGAAAAGAAGAATCTTGTTCTTAAAAAGGTTTGGTCTTTATTTTCATCGTTGTTTGATTCAGTAGGTGCTGCCTCCAGGAGTTATGACTTTAGCGAGCAGGAGGTGCACAATTATGGATTTTGATAGTATTAAAAAAGAGGCAAATGCCTCTTTTTTATTTTATACGACCAGCATAATAACTCATTACATTTGGGCACAAGTTGGGATAACATGTCCGGTTAAATTACGCCTTTTTAAATCCAATGATAAAAGAGGTTCCTACGTTTAATTCTGATTTTACGTCGATATGCGCGTTGTGAGATTGTATTATATTCAGCGTAGAGGCCAATCCGAGGCCCATTCCATTTCTTTTTGAAGTAAAATAAGGTTCGAATAAACGAGACATATTTTCGTCGCTTATACCACTGCCGTTATCTGTTATTTCTACAAAGTGTTCTTCGTCGGTAGAATAGACTGTAATTTGTAAAACGCCCTCTCCTTCCTCCATTGCTTCCACGGCATTTATGATAATATTTAAAAAAGCCAATTGAATTTTTTCAGGATCAAGCAAAACAAAACAATCGGCTTCAGGGTAAGACACCTTTAATTCTATTCGTTTTAGCGTCATGCGATCGACAGCTGCGGAGACGGCGTTATCCATTGCTGACTGCAAAGAGATCCGGTGAAGGTGGATTTGAGAAGACAACCTGGCCGAATTAAGCAGCTCTGTTATCAGGTCACCAATTCTTTTGCCGTTGCGTTGTACAATTTCCAGATAAAGCTTGGAATCATTATCATTCGCTTGCTGAATCAGCTGCTCAATGGAGAGATTTATATTGTTTAGTGGGTTTCTTACTTCATGAGCCAGCGTGCGCACAAGACGACCAGTTG
The DNA here is from genome assembly GCA_025963675.1 of Segetibacter sp. GTDB lineage: Bacteria > Bacteroidota > Bacteroidia > Chitinophagales > Chitinophagaceae > Segetibacter. The sequence goes on along the minus strand of JAOQAJ010000096.1, from coordinate 28,646 downwards.
CTGCAAGCTTCTCAGCCTGCAACGATGTTTTCTCCGCTTTTTTACGACTTGTATTATCGTGAATGATTCCCTGGATATACTTGTCTGCATTATTGTTAATCTCAATGGAAGCAGATATAATGCAGTTCTTTATCTCTCCATTCTTTGACATCAGGTCTACTTCGTAATCATAAAATTCTCCGATCTCATTTAAGATCTCCGCGAAGTAGGTTCTATCGCTTTTATTTTTGAAAAGAGAAAAGATATCGCGACGAATGAGTTCTTCAAGTTCGTAGTCCAGAAGTTCTGTGGCTGCGTAATTTATTTCTGAAATTCTAAATTCAGTGTCGGTAATAAAAACAACGTCTTTAGATTTTTCAAAGATGCTGCGGTATCTTCTTTCATTTGCTTTTAAAGCTTGTATAGAAGCTGCTCTTTCAAGTGAATACCGTATACATCTTTCAAGCTTTTCTGTATTTAATTCCGATTTTATCAGGTAGTCGTAAGCGCCACTCTCCATTGCCTTCACATCAATCTCCTGGGTGCCTTTTCCTGTAAGCAAAATAATTGGCGCTTCACATCCACGTTGGATCGCGTCGTTTAGCAAATCCATTCCTGTTTTTATACCTAGTCTGTAGTCAACAAAATAGATATCGTATTCATTAGAAAGAAGCTTTTTTAATGCATCATTGTAATTGTATGACCAGTCAACAATAAAGTTATTTGAGGGGATGCTTTTGATATACTCAGAAGTGATAAAAAAATCATCCTCGTCATCATCTACAATTAATATTCTCTTTTCCTGGTTTTGCTTGTTCATTTTTCTAAGTCCATTTTTTTCTATTTCATTCGTGCTTATCATAACTAAATTTTCTGGGTACAAATAAGCTGAATAAAGAATTTATCTGTACAAGTGAGTGACACAACAATGTTGAACAGTGATATAAGCTTAAGTAATAAAAAAATTACCTCATTAAAGCTATCAACACTAGTATAATTGCTTTTATATTTTTTTCTTAAAAAAAGAAAAAAGGGTAATTTTTGCTTTTACCCTTTTTGCATTATCAATCAAATAACAAATTATAGATCGCTATTAAACTGTTTGTACTGCTTCATTTTATTATACAAGGTTTTTCTGTCCACGTTTAATATTTTAGCCGCTTTACTTTTGTTATAATTTGCTTTTCGTAACGCTTCCACAATCATTTCATATTCGGCATCAATGCTCGCGCCTTTTAAACTATGTTCGTTTATTTCGAGTTGCTTTGTGAAAACCGGCTCGGGTATAACAGGTGGAGAGTAGCTGGTCGTAGGGGCAGATACAGGCTCAGCTTGTCTTGTCTGCACGTTAGACGAAGCCTCTTCGAGTGTTTCACCGAATTGCAGTTTGGTAAAGTTTGTAATCTCGAATGGTAAAACTGTTGGCATTATGTAGTCGGTATCGCAAAGCAAAGTTGCGCGTTTAACTACGTTCTTCAGCTCGCGCAAGTTACCTGGCCAAACATATGTTTTAAATATCGCCTCAACTTCTGGTGAAAATCCTTTTATATTTTTAGCAAGCTCATCATTGGTTAGTTTCAAAAAATGCTTGGCGAAAATCATGATATCGTACTTTCGTTCACGCAATGGCGGAACCTCAATACTAAACTCATTGAAACGATGATACAGATCTTCACGGAACTTGCCTTTTTTAGCTGAATCCAGCAGTCTTTCGTTACTTGCTATAATAATCCTTACATCCAGATCAATATCCTTATTACCACCGATCCTGCGCATCTTTCTTTCCTGCACAACCCTTAATAAAGCAACCTGTACATCGTAGGACAAGTTGGCTACCTCGTCAAGAAAAATAGTCCCGCCATTAGCAATTTCAAAGTTTCCTATCTTTTGATTAAGGGCACCGGTGAACGAACCTTTCTCGTGTCCGAAGAGCTCACTTCCTGCTAATTCTTTAGATAAAGCACCACAGTCAATTGCTACAAAAGGCATGTCTTTACGCTTGCTCCGTTTATGGATCTCTTGTGCAATCGCCTCCTTTCCACTTCCGCTTTCACCATAGATGAGAATACTATAATTAGTCGGGGAAACGAGGTCTATCTGCTTTAGAATGTTCTTAAACTCGGGGCTGTCACTAAAGATGTATTGACCCGAAGTAATTGTTTTAGATTTTGTGCTATTCTTCGAATCGTCCTCGGGCATTATAACCGTCGCCACGTTCTCCTGTTTTGTAGCACTTTTTTGCAAAGCAGACTTAATGCTCAACAAAATTTCATCGGGAAATAAAGGTTTCGTTACATAATCATAAGCACCCAATTTCATTACGTCTACAGCCACCTTTATATCACTATAACCTGTAACAATAATTACAGGTGTACGTGGATAGCGCTCTTTTATCTTAATCAACATCTCCTTTCCGTCGATGTCCTCTAATCTAAAATCACATAGCACGAGATTTGGTTCACCGTTTTCGAGTTCCTCAAGTGCCTTTTTGCCGTTGTGGGCGAGTGTTACCTCGTATCCATTCTTAGTCAAAAACCGCTTCAAAAGCAAGCACATATCCACATCGTCGTCTATTACTAAAATTTTACTCATTTATAATTATTAATACTTAAAATTAATTCTTTTTGATTTTTAAGCCCACATTCTTCTTAATTGGGCAACCGGAATTTGAAGCTGTTCGCGATATTTTGCAATAGTTCGTCTTGCTACATTTATTCCCTTATTGGCTAAAATGGATACCAGTTGTTGGTCAGTATAAGGATTCAATTTATCCTCTTTTTCAATAACTGCTTCTATCGCCGATTGTATGACCCTGTTGCTGATAACTTCACCTTCTTTATTGATAATACCTTCGGTAAATAAATTTTTAAGCAGGATAATGCCAAACGGAGTATCCACATATTTGTTAGAAGTTACCCTTGAAACAGTAGAAATATCTACGCCTACTTTATCGGCTATATTCTTTAAAATCATAGGCTTTAACAGGCTTACATCTCCTGTCTTAAAGTATTCGCGCTGCAAATCTACTATAGCCTTCATTATTTGCATCATAGTTCCTTCGCGCTGCTTAATCGCATTAACAAACCACTGAGCAGAACTTAGTTTACTTTTTAAATATTGGGTTGTTGACTTGTCGCGTGTTGCACCCGCAAATTGCACAGTTTCCATCAATGACTGATTGATATAAAGCGATGAAGAACGTGATCTGTAAAGGTTTACTTCTATATCTCCATCGTCATCAACAGTCAGTATAAAATCCGGAATAATGTTGTTGTTAACCGTGGTACCTTCAAATTCTTCAAGTACTGGTTTTAGTTTTAATGATGACAACAACCTTAACACAATTTTCAATTCTTCTTCATCAATAGAAAGTGCTTCCATGATCTTTTCCATGTTGCGATGAGAAAGATCGGCATAATGATTTTCAAGCAGCTTGATGGCCATTTTCACATCCGGCCCTTTCTTAGTCAGGCTGTGAAGTTGTAGTAGTAAACATTCTCTTGTATTCTTTGCACCTACTCCAACCGGATCGAGTTTTTGAACGAAGTTGAGTACCTCCTGCAGTTCATCGGTTTCAACTATAACTCCGTGCTTAAACGAAAGATCATCTGCCATGTCTTCCAGGTCCTGGAGTAAAAAGCCATTACAATTGAGGCAATCAATAATATAATCAGCTAAGTTTAAGTGCTTTTCAGAAAGACCCATGTACCTGATTTGGTCTTTTAACCCTTCCCTGTAATCGCTGAAAGATTTAATTGGAACGTTCGGGATGCTTTCACTGTTAAAATAGTTTTCATATTCCAGCTTATAATCGGGAATGTCATCGTATCCATGTTCTTCCCAATCTTCGTAATCCTGAGCGTCTTCCTTTGCAAATTTCTCAACAGTAACAGTCTCTTCCTCTTCATTCATTTCCAATAAAGGATTTTCGTCCAGTTCATCACTTATACGCTGATCTAATTCTAACACATTTAGATGAAAAATATTCAGCATTTGAATTTGCTGAGGTAGAATTTTCAACTGTTGTTTTTGGGTTTGAATTTGGCTGAGCATATTGATTATCTGAGGTTTAAATGTTCACTTTCTCTGAATCCAATACAACACCAAACTTTGATAATGTGCAAAAAAAACGTAAAAGTAACATAAACAGTCATTTACAAATATAGATAATTAATACTTCATAAACAGCACTAAAATAATATATTAATTGAAAGACGTAGTGTAGAAAAGTTTCCCCAGCAGGCTTAATTGTTATAATATTGTCCTTCTTAAAGCTGTATTTTTTGAGAAAAAGAATAAAATACATTTATCTCGCTTTTGGCGTTTCTTTTCTAGTAACTATTCTTATTTCAATACTTTACCTAGAACAATTTTCTGCACTACAAAAAAGTAACAAAGACTTAGAACACTCTTACCAGGTAAAAAATAAAATTATAAAAGTACAGTCTTACCTGGTCGACGCCGAAAACACGCAACGGGAATATCTCATAACCGAGAATAAGGAGCTATTGAAATATTTACGCGAAACGCAGATCGGGATTTACAAGGAAATTGACAATCTAAAAGAGTTAACTGCAGAGGTAGCTGAACTGCAGGAAATAATAGTGAGGTTAAAAGAAATTGTCGCTAAAAGGTACAGTCTCATATACCAAAGCACTGATGCCGAAAACAGCGCGAATATTACGGTATTCTTAAATAACCTGGAAAAAGGCAAGCAGACGATGAATGAATTTATGTCTGAGTCAAACCAAATGGATAAAGTTGAATCAAAACTTTTTATTCAACGAAAAGATAGAACTGACTGGCTACAATTTATCAACTGGTTTTACTTGAAACTGGTTCTGATTCTTTCGATACTTTTTCAACTGACTTCCTTTCTAATAATAACCCGGTCTTATAAAAGAAGAATTGTACATCAGAACATACTTGAGAACAAAATAAAAGAATTAAATCTTAGTAATTCTGAAATGGAACAAATAGCATTTGTTGCATCACATGACTTACAGGAACCGATGCGCAAGATCAGAACTTTTAGCGATAAGCTAGCTAAACATCATTCTGCCGGTTTAGATAAAGATGGTCAAAAGGTGGTCGAGAAAATAGGAACCGCTTCTACAAGGATGCAAGAATTATTAACCGATTTTATTAACTATACCAGAATAGTACAAAGCAATGAAGAAGCACAAACTGTAAATTTAGAAAAGGTGATCGATGATGTGCGGAAGGATTTTAAAGAACCGATCGACAATAAAAAGGCTATTATAAAAGTTGATAATCTGCCTGAAATTATTGGATACAATTACCAGCTTCATTTACTTTTTTCAAATCTTTTAGACAATGCTTTAAAATTTTCTAAAGCAGATACGCCGCCTACAATAAACATAACAGTGACAGATGTTGTCAGCGCTGAAACAAACGATGAAAGAAAATATATAAGAATAAGTTTTATAGATAATGGGATAGGTTTCGAAAAGGAATTTGCAGAAAAGATATTTATGATTTTCCAGAGGTTGCATACAAGCGATTCATCGTACCTGGGTAAAGGAATAGGTCTTGCAATTTGCAAAAGAGTGATGGTTAATCATGGTGGGTATATTACAGCAACCGCAGAGCCGGGAGTTGGAGCAACATTTAATCTTTACTTTCTGAAAGAGCCTGGGCTCATTAACGGGTCGGTGTCTTAGTTCTTTTATGTTTGCCAATAATGGTTTCGATGTTTGTGGCGTAGAAACGCAAAACTTCTTCAAAGTGAAGTTCAACTCCTGGCAGTAAGACACATTGGGTCATACATTCTAATGCAGTTTTTAAAAATTTTCCAGATGCTTTCATAGGTTAGACTTATATCGGGAAATAGTAAATTCCGTACCAGAAGCTTTAATGAGATAAGTATAATTATTTTAAAAGCCTGTGGAATTGTTTACACTGAAACGTAAAGCAGCGGTATGATAATTTTAAGAAAGCAGAAAATATCACAGAACTTTTAAATTGACGTTTATGTTACGGAGGACTACCCCGTTTTTAGTTATAGCAATCATCACGGCTATCTTCGGTTTTGGAGGGATCGCTTCAGGTGTTGTTACCATCGCGAGAGTGTTATTTGTTATTTTTACAGTATTGTTCTTAATGTCCTTAGTAGGCAAGAGAAAGACGACAGACTAGATTTGAAATATCCATAGTTATAAAAGTGCATTCATATATACTTTTATAATGTCAATATGGTTCAGGAAGTTTTCAGTAACCTTTTTACCAAAGATGTTTTCTTGTTCTATCAACATTAAACCTTCCCTCGACATCGTTGTGTCACTCACTTGTACGAGTTCTTATCTTTCATCTTTTTTCAGCCAACAACTTTCATCTTTTTGAACTATTTGTTGAGGAAAAATTCAGGTAATTATTTTTTCGTTCTACAAAAAAAGGGCTGTAAAAAGTTGATCAATGATAAAACGATCAACGGAATGCGTCGCAACAAAAGTCTGATTATTAGCAAATGCCTGTACCAAAAGTGTCAGGAAAAAAATTGCGTTTTGTGTAAAGTCGACGATTATATAAAAACAAAAAACTAATACAAAAAAAAGCTGCCTTATATAATTAAGGCAGCTTTTTCCATTTCAAAAACTTTGTTTTACTGTGCGCCTGCTGTTTCCTTTTTAGCTTTTTCGATTAAGGCTTCATTTGCATAAATCGCAAATTCGACACGCCTGTTTTGCGCTTTATTTGCTTCAGTGTCGTTTGTAACTTTTGGCTGACTTTCACCATACCACGCTGTTTTAATTCTACTTCCAATTACGCTCTGAGCCTGTAAGTAAGCTGCAACTGCCTTTGCTCTTTGTTCAGATAATGCAAGATTATGCTCTGCTGAGCCTGAAGCATCGGTATGTCCTTCAATTAAAATATAAGAATCGGGGTATTTTGCAAACACAGTTGCCAGATCCTTTATCTTAGATTGAGCGGAAGGATTTATGGTAGCTTGATCTACACCAAATAAAACTCCTGACTCGAAAGTCACATTAATACCTTCTCCCACACGCTTTACTTCAGCACCAGGAATTTGTGCAATCTCTTTTGCTTCCTTATCCATCTGCTTACCAATAATACCACCAGTTACACCACCGACTGTTGCACCTATAATAGCTCCTAAAACTGTATTACGAGCAGCTTTACCAACACCGGCACCCACTACTGCTCCACCGGCTGCACCTATTATTGCACCCTTTTGCGTTTTGTTTAGTTTGTTTCCACTTTTGCAACCGCTTGCAACGAAGCCTGCAATTGTCAGCACCATTATAATTCTAACAATATTCAATTTTAGCATACCAAGTCTTTTTATGATTAATAATGATGCAATTCTCCTTTTAAAGAAAAGGAACATTTGTATGTCGCGCAATGACTATAGTCCGAAGTTTACGCCAACGTTAACCCCCAAATTGCGGTTGTGTTGATTAGGGTTTGCAGCTACCCTGCTAATATCAGTTATCCCATGTAAATAGTTGAGATCAGCATTTAGCCACGTATTTTTAACAAGACGAACATTTACCCCGCCACCAGCGGTAAGGCCAAAGTCAAAAGATTTGTAGAGGTTTTTTGAACTTTGAACCGAGGGTGCAAGAACACCACCCCTTTCAACTGTCGTTTCCCCACCAACCAGGAAGCCAAATGAAGGTCCTACGTAAAGCTTAGGTCTAACTTTATGACCGTAACTACTAAAAAAATAGGTGAGTTTTAGAGGAACTCTTATATAGTCGAGATCAACTTCAACGGGTTGACCACTGGAGTATTTACCCCCCTCAAATGAGTACTTTGCATCAAGGCCAATTCCAAAATGTTCTGCCGCACTATATACAAGAGATAAACCTGCATTACCGGCGAGCTTAGTTTTTCTGTTGGGAGTATTATCTAACCACGAAGCACCCACGCCAGCATTTGGACCAAGAGAAAATTTACTTTGAGCGCCTGCCATAAGACTAAAGCCACTACTGATAACCAATGCTAATAAAAGCTTTTTCATACTATATCAATTTTTCTGACCTTAGACAATTTTGATGCCACACAACCTTTCCTGAAAAATGAAAGTCAATAGGACAACATTGAAATCTGGCTTCAATACAGCACTCGGCATAAGAATTTGAGGAGCCATTAAACTTCCCTTTAATGTGTTTTGTATAAGTATAAGTTTTTTCCCTTTTTTGAGAAATTGTTTCTACAAATACCCTTTTAACTTATTTAATGATTCGAGTATTATAGTGGCAATATTTTTTACTTAGTTATTAGATGGATAAGAAGAAAGTATTAATAATAGACGATGAAGTTGACTTTTGTTTACTGATGCAGTTCTATCTATCCAAAAAAAATTGCGATGTCAGCATTTCTCATACACTACGGGATGGATTAGGATTGGTTCAAAATAATAACCCTGATATAGTAATCCTCGACAATAATCTTCCAGATGGATTGGGATGGCCCGCCGCAAAAGATATTCTTCAAATTGTTCCCGGTGTTGAGCTGTTTTTAATAAGTGCGAATAAGCCCGGCACCAAACCTGACTGTGGTGACGGTGATGGTAGCGATAAACATTGTCATATTGTTGAAAAACCAATTTCTATTTCTCAGATCGATAATTTTTTGAAATAGGTATAGTTTTTTCAACAGGTTAATGATTATCCAAACAACAATTAAAAAATTATGGAAGATTCATATAATGCAGATCCAAACTTGTCAGAAAATGTAAAGACATCTTCTACAGACTCAAAGGATAACAGCAAAACGACAGGAGATAGCCAGGTACAAGACGGAACAGGAGTTGTGAGGCCTGAAGAACAAGAAAAAGCGTATGAGAAAAGCGAGGAGCAGCAGGAATATGTAGAACAGGCGAATAACAATACTGCTTCAGGCAACGAAAGTCCTGTTCAAAATGGAAAAGGGATGACGATGTAAATCGTTACCGTCGAATTATAAATCAGAGGAATAAATAGAGGATGACTTACGATAAAAATTGAAAGGAAGACGATACCAATGAAACCAAAAAAATCCAATGTTACTTGAGTAAATTAAGAAAATGCCTGGCGAACAACTCACCAGGCATTTTCTTTTTTTAAAAAGAAGTTCCGTGTGTTGATTGAATAAGAAAACTTGCTAAAGAAGGAACAGCGTTCATGGTCTTTAAAAAGATAGATGTTGTTGTATTTCCGCCGAATAACGTCTGCACTTTTCGTCCTATCCATAGCCTTTTTGAAAAGGCTTTTTTCCACTCAGCTTCATATGTTTTCTCCATTACCTGCCGAGTGGTTTTATTTGCTAAAAAAGGTCTCATGCTATCAAACGCAAGCTTAGATGAATGCATAGCCATACTCATTCCGTTTCCACATAAAGGGCTTATCATTCCTGCCGCATCACCTAGCATCAGAACGTGCCTTTCTACCTGTTGTTTTTTACTAAAACTAATTTGAGAAATAGCAAGTGGTTCATCATATAGAAAATCTGCAGAGGAAAAAATCTCTTTTAGGTTCGGGTTTTTAAATAAAATCTTCCTTTGCATTTCTTCTATCGAATTTCCGGAATCCTTTAAATTTTGTGCCGTTGTTAAATAACAAAGACAACTTTTGTTATCCTCAATTTTCGATATGCCGCAATAGCCGTTATAAAAGTTGTGCAATGAAATGGCACTGGCGTCATGCTGATATTTTACGTGATACTTGATGCCAATATAATTATTCAGGCTGCCAGCCTTTTGTGTTGCAAATGGTCGTTTCCACTTTATATCGAGGTTGCTTCTCTTGCCATAACTGCCGGCTGCAACTTTTGCTTTCACTTGTCTTTGTGAAGTCGTTATACTAAATAAGTCTCCGGTACGCGTTACATCTGTGACTTTGCATTGAGTAAAAATAGTTACGCCTTTTGCCAGCGCCATTTTGTACAACGAATGGTCTAAGAAATAGCGGCTAATACCAAAGCCGCCTAAGGGTAAATCAAAAGAATACAATTTTCCTTTTACATCTGACAAGTGAAGCGTTTTAATAATAGGAAGATGTAACTTATCAAGTTCGCAACCCAGCCCTTGCAAAAAGTTCCAGCTTTCAAGACTGACATATTCGCCACAGACTTTATGAAATGGATAATTTTCTTTTTCAAAAAGAACAACGTCGAAACCCTCATCAGCACATTGAATTGCTAGTGAAAGACCTGCAAGGCCACCCCCTATAATTGCAACATCATATATAGTCTCTTCATCCATGGGTTAGCATTAATAAATACCTGAATGCCCACTTCCATTTGATCTTTACGTTTTGAATTGTAGCGTGCTTGCAAATTTCTATCAATTCGTCTTTGGTAAATCCTCTTGCTACGCTTAACGGTGCATCATTTTTTACAAGGTAAGAGCGCGAGAACATGGAGGTTAAAAATTTGATAGAATAATAGGCTATTACATTTCTGTGCAAATCATTAATAAAAAACCCTTTTCTGCTGTTCTCTTTCATCCATCGGAATTGAGAGACCAATTGATCGTTTGAAAAGTGATGACAGAATAAACTTGAAAAGATAATGTCAGGTTTAGTTTCGAAGTTTACATCCCTGTAATCGCTTATAATCCAGTTAACCGAATCCATTTCATTTTTCCTGCTTTTAGCAAACTCAATACATTCTGCTTTAATGTCAATTCCAATAACAGATAACTCAATCTTCTTTTTTTTGCACCACCTGTTAATAGCTACAAGGTTGTCACCCCCGCCACAACCAATCTCACAAACAGAAAGATGCTTATCTCTACCAGCTAATTTTTTGAATCCTTCGATAGTTATTTGATGCCCCCCCAACCACTGATTGATAAAATCGAGTTCATGCATGTTTTGCTTTATGTCAGCAAAAGGAATGAAATCATTGTCTAATAACTCTTTCTGATATGACCGCTCTGCCAGGTTCATGCTTTTGAAGCAATAAATGTTTCCATTGTTAAACCAGGTCCGAAAGCAACGCCAAACACATTGCATGGAGCCTCATGTATTCCGTCCATGATTTCTTTCAAAACAAACAATATGGTCGGTGAAGACATGTTTCCGTATTTAGATAAAACCGACTTTGAACAGGACAGATCTTCATTCGACAATGATAGTTTCGACTGTATTACTTCAAGTATTTTTCTACCCCCCGGATGAATACACCAATGTGTAATTTCGCTCTGTTTTATTCCACCTTCATCTAACGCATTTTGCACCAATGACGCAATATCTTCCTGTATGAGTTGAGGTATATAAGCACTTAGTTTCATCAAAAAACCGGTGTTGCTTATTTGCCACGACATGTCATCCTTTCCTTTGTATGAGACCTCAGCATAAAAGCTTTTCACTGTTAAAGCTTTGGCAGAAGAAAGTGAACTTGAAAGAAGCAGTGCAGCACTGCCATCCCCAAACAATAAGCTACTTGATGCGTTATCAATGGTGAAAGTCTTTTGAAAATGGATGGTACAAACCTCGGTGCACACGATAATAACATTTGCATTGCTTGTTGTGTCGCAGATCATTTTGCCAATTTTTAGCGCATGAATTGCGGCATAACATCCCATGAAATTTACTGAAGTTCTGAAGACCTTATTTGACAATTGAAGATCTTCAGTTATCTGCAAATCGAGGCCGGGCGCACTCATCCCTGTACAACTAACAGTAATTAAATGAGTAATTTCTTCTGGTTTAATAATATCCTTTATACAATCTTTAATAGCCGCCACCGACAATGCACAAGCGCTTGATTGATAAATTTCCATCCTGCTGCTAAGGCACCGCTCGCTTTGACCAGGTTCTATAAATTGCCAATCTGATTCAGGTCTCACAAAATCAGGTAAAACAGAATACCGGTTTTGAATCTCGCTTTGCTTGTATAAATATGCCAGCTTACGGGCATCATTGTCGTTGAGCCTGTATGCCTTTTGCATAAACTGTAAGATCTCTTGTTGCGGATGGCAAAATTGAGGTAATGCAGTTCCTATAGATATTATGTTACCCAAATTGTTGAAGCAGAATTATTGTTATAAAAGCCAGGCTGGTACAAGTGCTTGCGAGCCAGTTCATTTGCATTGTATGCTTAAAATCGGCTGCACTTTCATCCTTCAAAACTTTTAAAAACCATTTTGAAAAAAATAAGATGACAGGAATAAAGAAGATTAATAGAACAACAAAGGGTCTATAAAGTTCATGGTTATTATAATAGCTCCATAAAATCAGTAAAGCAATTATGTACATTGTCGCACAAAAAATAAATGTTCCTTTTTTTCCGAGTTTCATGCTTATACTGGTGATATTATCCTTTGCGTCTGCCTCATGCTGATATATCTGGGTGATAGGATAACCCCCCCCAATCAGAAATGCGGCTGCAAGCAAACAAAGCCAACTCATGTGATTGGTAAGATTTGCATCTGCCCCATGATAAATCATAAAAAAAGTAAGTGAACCCTGGTTAAAGATCACCGTCAGGTATCCTAACAATGGATACTGTTTTAACCGAACTCCCCTATAGCTATATAGCCTCGAGCAAATAATATAAATGATAATACAGAATACAAATAACGAAGAGATGAACATGGATAAAACAATCGCAACCAGGTCCATCAATATAGTGACATAAAACAGTTGCCTGGTTGGCGCTAATGGACTTTCTATTCCCCCGATACTTTCTTCATCCCTATCCATATAACTATTGTAGCCATTACTGGCAGGATAGACAAAAAGATGAAGGATAACGAAAACTAAAATTGCGCGGGGAACATTTATAGTTTCAACGAAACTTAAGGCAAACCAAAAAACAGGCATTAAAAAATAAGAGAAAGGAAATCGCAGCAGTTGTATTGTCGAACGATGAAGCAAAAGTGTTTTTTTATGATTAAATATACTGCTAAAATAACTACTCACTTAAAAGCAGACATTTCAAATTAAAGGATGAATTATTAGATCAGGTGGTTAGAAGACTTAATAAAAAACAACAACACATAAACAAGAAGGTGCATAACCGTTACGGTTATACACCTTCTCTCTTTAAATTAACTTTAAGATTGATTTGCTCCCTTAGCTGCTCCGGCAACAATTCCTCCGGTGTTTGTATCGGTTGAATCTGATGCTTCATTAGCCCTTGCATTCACTCTTTCGTTATCCCGAGTCGTCTCTGTGTTTGGACCCCCAACCTTATCAAGTATTACATTCGGCTGTGGTTTATTTGCCTGCTCAATTTCCTCCTTAGTGAATGTTGTACCTTGAACAGTTACAGTATCACCACTAAGCTGGGATGTATTAGTTCCAATTGAAGAATTTAAATCATTATCGCCTTGGCTGCTGCCTGAGGCTTGATTATTTTCTGACATAGCTTACTTTTTTACATGAAGAATATTTATTTAGTAAAAATTGTATGCCATCTTTTTAAGGAAGACAAGTAGACAAATCGAAATTTTTAAAAGAAGTTTCATCACTACCAAAATTATAGAAAGCAAAGCCTTTCCACTAAAACCATAAGTTTTCAGCTTGAGGCACTTCGCTTCTTAAGCGTATGAAATGACGTAGACTGATCGCTACTAAAAAATGAAGGTGAAAAATCAGCAAGACTTAATTGTCGGTCGAAAAGAAAATCAATTGTTTGAGAAACTTTTTTCCCGAACGAAAAATCAATTCTACACTATAAAAAGGCCGCTTTCCAATTTCAGCAAAAAAGATAAAATGCTGAAGTTAAAAGGGCTTTTAGAAAAGCATTTTTAAACAAAATTAATTTGAAAATTATATTATTTATATTATTAATTTTTTTAATTCATTAAAGGAAAACCAAAAAGACGTTTTTAACTAAATAAATTTCCTTCCTTTTTCATTCAGTAAACAGCTGAATATGAAGTGAAGCAATAAAAACTATTAATCTGTAATATTATTTATATTTATAATAAGAAATGTAGTTCTGATAGCTCCCCTAAAACAATCCCGTTTTCGTTTTCGTTTTGATCTTCGTCCTGTAGCTGGGTTCAGTTTAAATATTAATTTTTTATGTAAACGACTGTTGGTTAAAGAATTGGTTCAAAATTTTCTTTGATTAAACAAATAGCGTATATGAATATAGTAGACATCAAATTACTAAACGGTCCAAATTACTGGTCTATTCAAAGGCATAAGATAGTAGTAATGCTGCTCGACCTCGAGGAACTTGAAAATTACCCCACTAATCAAATCCCCGGATTTTATCAAGGGTTAATAAACCTAATACCCTCTCTCGAAACGCATCTTTGCCTTGAAGGAGTTTCAGGCGGGTTTTTGAACCGGGTAAAAGAAGGCACATGGATGGGACATGTAGTTGAACATATTGCACTCGAATTGCAGTCCCTGGCAGGAATGGATACAACTTTTGGACGGACAGCAGAAACAGACAAAAGAGGCCAATACCATATAGCTTTTTCGTACGAAGAGCCTCGCGCCGGAAAATACGCGGCGCAGGCTGCTGTAAGAATTGCCCAAGCTTTAGTAAAAAATGAAGCGTACGATATAAATATTGATATTGAAGCGCTTAAAAAAATTGCTTACGATGAGTTTCCCGGGCCCAGCACCTACTCAATTATAAAGGAAGCTGAAAATAGAAATATTCCTTGTGTAAAACTAAATGATCACGGTATTGTACAATTGGGATTCGGAGCAAAACAAAAACGAATACAAGCTACCATCGCAAGCACTACCGGGTGTATAGCAGTCGAGCTGGCTGGCGATAAGGAAGCGACGAAAAAAATATTGGAAAGCGCAGACGTCCCTGTTCCAAAAGGAGAAATTATTTACGATGAAGCTGAACTGATTGAAGCGATCGAATATGTTGGATACCCGGTAGCAATAAAGCCGGTTGATGGCAACCAGGGAAAGGGAGCAACTACCGATATTACTACGATCGATGATGCCATTGAGGCAATGAAAGCCGCAAAAAAATATTCAAAGAGAGTAATTTGTGAGAGCTCCATTCGCGGTTTTGATTTTAGGGCTTTAGTCATTAACTACAAATTTGTGGCTGCAGCAATGAGAACCCCGGCCTCTGTTACCGGCGACGGAATTCATACTATCCGGCAACTAATAGACATTGAGAACCGCAATCCGAAAAGAGGAAATGGACATCAGAACGTATTAACCGCTATCGTGGTCGATGAGGCTACTATGAATGTCTTAGATAAAAAAGGTTATACACTCGACACGGTTCTGTCGACAGGAGAGGAATGCTGGTTAAAGCCAACAGCCAACTTAAGCACAGGGGGCACTGCAACCGATGTTACTGATATTGTTCATCCATCAAATATTGCCCTTTTTGAACGCATCGCACGTGTGATAGGTTTGGACATATGCGGAATAGACATTATTGCCACTAATTTGTCATTGCCGATAAAAGAAACGGGCGGTGCAGTATTGGAAGTGAATGCGGCGCCAGGTTTTAGAATGCACATTGACCCGACCAATGGTAAACCGCGAAATGTAGCTGCGCCTGTTCTGGATATGCTTTTTCCGCATGACAACCAGGGCACCATACCAATTGTAGCGGTTACCGGAACCAATGGCAAGACGACCACTACAAGGCTTATTGCACACATGGCTAAAAAGGTAGGTCATAAAGTGGGGTACACTACGACAGACGGTATCTACATAAAAGATGAGCTGGTAGTTAAAGGCGATTGCTCAGGCCCGGCATCTGCGCAATTTGTTTTAAAAGATTCAGCTGTTGAATTTGCTGTTTTGGAATGTGCCCGGGGCGGCATTTTGAGAGCCGGTCTTGGCTTTCCGTTTTGCCATGCCGCAGTCATTACCAACGTTGCCGAAGACCACTTGGGTTTAAACGGCATTGATACGATTGAAAAGCTTGCACGGGTAAAAGCAGTAGTTGCAGAAACCGTATTACCAACAGGTTACGCAATTCTAAATGCTGATGACGATCTTGTTTATGCAATGAAAGATAATGTCAGAAGCAAAGTGGCTTTGTTCTCGATGTATGAAAATAGTCTGCGGGTTAAAAGACATTGTCAGCAAGGAGGCTTAGCAGCTATTTATTCTCACAATTATATCGTTATCCTTCAGGGAAGCAAAAGAATACGAATAGAAAAAGTTGGAAACATCCCGGTTACTTTTGGCGGAAAGGCTCAGTTTAATATTGCAAATGTCTTAGGTGCAACATTAGCGGCTTTTGTAAGCAACTTCAATCTCGACGATATTCGGTCCGGTCTTCAATCTTTCATTCCGTCACCTGAAGCTACACCTGGCCGAATGAACATGTTCTACTTCAACCAATTTACTGTAATGGTCGACTATGCTCATAATCCTCATGGTATAAATGCAATTGGCAAATATGTAAAGACTGTAGATGCATCTGTAAAAATCGGAATAATAGCAGGTGTCGGAGATCGGCGTGATATTGATTTAATGAACGTTGGTGAAGAAGCGGCTAAAGTTTTTGATGAAATCATCATCAAACTTGACGAAGATCTAAGAGGACGAACCCAGGATGAAATTTTTGGTCTTGTAACAGCCGGTATACAACGCTACGCGCTAGATAAAAAGATAACGCTTCATACCAGCGAGTGCGCTGCTGTTGAAACAGCCATTAACAATGCCACCCCCGGTGCCTTCATTACAATACTTACAGACAATATTGCAAAAGTGTTGCAGTGCGTTAAAGATCTGCAGCAGAAGGAAGAATTAGAAATGAAAGAAAAAGAAACGATGGCGACTCAATAGAAACGACATAAATAGATGATAAAACAAAAAGCCTGCAAATGCAGGCTTTGTTTTATTGAGTAGCATACTCTTCTTATTTAAAAGTCACAATCAAACTCATTTCTTTGTCAGCCTCAACACAACAACATCATGTGGCGGCACAGTTGCTTTAAATGATTTCTTTGTATCACCTTCATCTTTCCTGCTCCAAAGATCACGAACCTTATACGTCGTTCGCTTTGCATCAAGTGTTGCTTTTGATAAAGCATCATTTATAACCTCGTTTTGCCAGTTGAAGTCAACCTGCTTAGGCTTGCTATTCCTGTTTAAAAAAGCAATCGCCCAGTCACCGCCTTTCAGTGGTTTTAACCATGTTTCAAAGCTGTCTTTTACAGCATACTTAAAACCTTGCACTCCCATTGAATCCTGGTTTATAGCAATTATTTCTTTATTCATTAAAATTTCAGCGGTCTCTTTGCTCATTTTCCGAATATCGTTTCCGGCTATCAGCGGCGCGGCTATCATCGCCCACATCGAGAAATGTGCCCTGTCTTCATTTACCGGCATTCCATTTCCCACTTCTAACATATCAGGGTCGTTCCAATGTCCCGGTCCGGCATATTTTCTAAGTGTATCCTGGCTTTCCAATATTTTCATAACACTCAGCGCACGCCAGGTGCCCATGCTTTTAACGCCTTCCCATTGATTGGTTATATCACCCGTTGATCTCCAAAGATGGCCTACATTACTTGCCCATGTCCATGGATTGCTTTGTCCCCATTCGCATAAGCTCAGCACAATTGATCTTTCAGCTTTTTGTAGTGCAGCCGCAATTGTTTTATATGCACCTTCAGCTTTTAGACCTTCCGTATTGCACCAGTCGTACTTAAGATAATCGATACCCCACTTTGCATACATCTGTGCATCCTGAAACTCGTAGCCTCTGCTGCCTGGCTTACCGCCACAAGTCATAGAACCGGCGTCAGAATAAATCCCCAGTTTCAACCCCTTCAAATGCACGTAGTCGGATAACGCCTTCATCCCCGATGGAAACCTCTGCGCATTTGGATGAATGAAACCAAGGCTATCACGTTCGCCATGCCAACAATCGTCAATATTGATGTAAGTATAACCCGCATTTTTCATTCCTGTTGATACCATTGCGTCAGCAATTTGCTTTATCAAATTCTCATCAACGTTGCATTGAAACTTATTCCAGCTATTCCAGCCCATCGGTGGTGTAAGTGCCAGGCCTTGGTACTTAGTATAGTTTTGCCTGTAGTTGTTCCCCTGCCCAAAAGCTGAAACAGTCATAACAAATAAGAAAAGAGCAATCCCAAAATTTTTCTTCATATAATTTGTTTGTAGGTCAATTAATGCTTTGTTTAAATTTTATTTTATGTAAGATGCAAGCTTTAAATCCCTTTTTTCTTCGTAGCAAACATTGTCAGGTGTCTCAGCTTTTCTTGCGTCGCACTCTTGTACTTTGATTTCATTCTGGGACTTTTGCTTGCCTGGAGGCACAAACTTTACAACCCCTTCCTTAGTGTCTTAGCGCCTTCGTGGCTACAGACGGCACCACCGGGTTTTGTAGTTGAAGAGTGCGACGCAAGAATGCTAAATAGAAATGAATTGTTCGGCTCATAAAATCCTCTCTATTCCTCTGCAATTCGCTTCAATATTTCAAGACATGCACGACCATTGTGGTAAGGACATTTCCAAAGGCCTGCTTTATCTTCACCCTGCATTATTGAATAGTCTTCTTTGACGCCCCAATACCATTCGCCGCCTTGCTTATCGAGTATATGCTTTTGCACAAATCGCCAGCTATTGATCGATTTCATACAGAAATCAATATTTCCTGTAATCTGGAAGGCGTTATAGAAACCCACCATCGCTTCCGCTTGCGGCCACCAATGTTTGTCTTTAACCAGACGGTTTTCGGCAACCTCTTTTTCATACCACAAACCACCATCATCATCCAATCCTCTTGTTGCCGCTTCAGCCACTTTTACTGACCTTGCTTTTACTTTATCTACCAGTTCTTCGTCATGTATTATTTCAGCAGCTTCCTGCACCAGCCATGCTGCTTCAATATCGTGACCATAAGAAATGATATCTGACTTAGGCTTCCAGTCCTCATCGAAAAATAAGACAAGGTGATTGGTTTCGCCATCAATGATGCGATCAAGGAAAATATAAATAAGCTCTGTTATTTGTCGTTTTAAAACCTCATTAGGCCACACCCGATAAAGGTTCGCAAACGCCTCAAGGATATGCAAGTGCGTGTTCATCGATTTCTTTTCATTCGAATCTTTCGAACTTAGCCTCTGGTCATTAATTTCCTTCCAATCTCTTGTTAACGCTTCTATATAACCACCTTTACTGGTATCATAGCTATGCTCAACAATCGATCGGTATAACGCTGTTGCCTGCTGCAGCGCTTGATCATTTTTAGTTGCGCCATAATATTCGCTTAGCCCGTAAACTGCAAACGCAATTGCATAAATCTGCTTTTTAGTATCTAAAGAATCCCCCTTGTAATCGACGGTCCAATAAGCGCCACCGAACTCTTTGTCGATAAAATGATGTTGTATATAATTAAAAGCCCTGTCAGCAATTGCAAGGTGCCGGGGATTCTTAGTTTTAGTAAAAGCTGCTGAAAAAGTCCATAGTATGCGGCTGTTAAGCACCAGACCTTTCGGCGCATCTTTATAAACCCTGTTGTCGTTATCGATCTTACCATAAAAGCCACCATTGTCAACGTCAACTGTATACCTCATCCAATAAGCAAGAATGTTTTCCAGTTCCTGCTGCATCTCCTTTCTGTAGTTATTTAAAACCTCATTCATTTCCCCTGTTTCTTATGCGTTTACTGCATGATGAATTGAAGATAGCGGGCCGTTTTGTTTAGAAGCTATTTCAAGATTTCTGTCAATAATTTCATTAATTGTTTTTACGGTATTTTCAGAACGAAAACCATCTTCAGGAGTATTGATAACATAATCTACCAATCGATCGATGGTTGAAGTAGCAACATGTAAACGGGTATCTGAAGATGCATAATAAATGAATACAGTTCCATCATCGTCAGCAATCCATCCGTTGCTGAACAACACGTTTGACACGTCTCCTACCCTCTCCTGTCCCTCCGGAGCCATAAAGAAACCAGCGGGTTTATGAGTTACTTTGGTAAGCTCTTGCAAGTCGGTCATAAACATATATAACACATAGCGTAAACCGGCAGCAGTGTTACGAACTCCGTGAGCGAGATGAAGCCATCCTTTTTCTGTTTTTATAGGAGCGGGACCTAAACCATTCTTGGCTTCGTACACGGTATGATATACTCTTCTGTCAATAACAACCTCTTCCTTTATCACTGCATTTTCCATACAATCGGCAAGACCAAAACCAATACCGCCACCTTTTCCGGCATCAATAAATCCATCTTGCGGACGGGTGTATAATGCATATTTACCATTTACAAATTCGGGATGCAAAACCACGTTACGTTGTTGTGGTGATGGTGTTTTTAAATCAGCAAGTCTTTGCCATTCTACAAGGTCTTTTGTACGCGCGATGCCACACTGCGCATCGGCAGATGACTGATCACTTTCAGGCGCATTAGGAGCACGGCGTTCGGCGCAAAACAAACCATAGATCCACCCATCTTCATGTTGCACAACACGCATATCATAAATATTGGTTGAAGGATTTTCTGTCTCAGGCATTGTAATAGGACGATCCCAGAAACGAAAATTATCAATACCATTTTCACTTTCTGCTACAGCAAAAAAAGATTTTCTATCAATACCTTCTACTCTTACAACAACAATATATTTACCATTAAACTTTATTGCACCGGCATTCAAAGTGGCATTTATACCAAACCGCTCCATTAAATGCGGATTAGTTTGACGGTTAAAATCGTATCTCCACGTTAATGGAGCATGCTGTGATGTTACAACAGGGTACTGATATCTTTCGTATACACCATTCCCAAGTTCTTCCATTCTATTGGGTCTGGTTATCAACCTTCGGTGGGCTTCCTCTAAACCCTGCAGCCTCTTTTCGTAATTATTCATGTGCATTATTTTCAATTTCATTAAATTTTCGTTTAGCTTTTGGCTGTTAGCCTCTGGCTGCAAGCTTTGTTGTTTTGTCAGTTAATCGCAACCCCAGCTATTCCCATGATCTTGCTAATAGGTAGCAGCTTATCGCTAACGGCTTCCTTCCTAATCTTCCAGCTTATCCCACCACGTCTTTTTCAGAATGACAGCAATTACTACTAACAGAACAATTGTAATCAACAACGGAAGCTTCATCCATAATATCAAGTACATCGGCAAAATTGTTAGTGCAGTTTGAGCAATCACTCCTAACACCACATTAAACATGTCAAGCTTAAATCGTTTGTTAGGTACAAATGCAGCATTTTCTGCTACTACTTCATCATGTACTGGTTTCCAGAAACCCCATGGCCTTACCGTACTATAAAATCTTTTCAAGACTTTCATATCAGTTGCAGGCGCAGCATAAGTGCCGGCGATACAACCAATCACAGAAATTAAAAACAATAAAGGCCAGTTATATAATGGCAAACCAGTAAAAATAAAAGGGAAGACAAGGGCCGCAGCTATACCTGCCATCATGCCCCAAAAGAATCCACTGGCATTAAATCGCCACCAGTACCATTTTAGCATGTTTGCCGCTATGTATCCTCCGTACAAAGCACCAACGATCCACTGCAAAATGCTATTTACGTCTTTTGCAAAAAAACCGATAGTAACCCCTACAGCAACCACTACAACACCTACCAGGTAATTCATATAAATAATCCTTTTGTTGGGCGCACCCGGATTAACATACTTCAAATAAATGTCGTTAATAATATAGGCCTGGGCGGCATTCAGTGTTCCGGAAAAAGTGCCCATAAAAGCACCAAGCAAGCCGGTCAATACAATTCCCAAAATACCAACAGGCAAAAAATTATTTATAGCACCCGGAAGAATTCGCTCAAAATCAGTACCTCCGCCCGCAACAGAAAGATCTAACTGGTTATAATAAAGAACAGCTAAAACTGTTAAGCCAATTACCATTGTATAACGAATCGGCAATAAAATAATCGATACAAAACCCGTCATTTTTGACGCGTCTTTAGGGGATCTTGTTGACAGCACTTTCTGCATGTCGTAGTTAGGTGCAGGACCGGCTAAACTTGCCAGTACACCTTTAAAACACATCATCATAAAAAAGATTCCGAATAAGCCGAACTTATCTTCTTCGATCTTTTTGGCTGCTGCAGGAAGTATGTTACGCCAGTCAAGGTTTAAGTTCAACCCAAAGAAAGGGCTATCCCAACCTTCAGGTAGTCTTAGCTTCTGTCCATTCAGGTGTGTCATCGCAATATATCCGATAGCTATACAACCAACACTCATGATAATATACTTTACCAAATCACCAATCACTATACTATGCATGCCTCCAAGAATGGAGTAAAACATAGCAAAAAGAGTAAACACTATTCCATAAAAATGGGGGACATATTCAGGGCCTATATTGAATGGGACATAAGGTTGTACAATATTCCAGGGAACAAAAATTTCAAGAAACTTTCCCAGCCCAACAAAACCATAAGCCAAAAATCCAAGGCAACCAAGCAAGGCAAAAACAACTACAATGTTATGCGAAGCTTTTACACCTGCTCCTCTCACGCCGAACCGCGTCGCCAACCATTCTGCCCCGGTGTCTGCATTCGACCTTCTAAGCCATTTCGACAAAAACATCATATTGAAAATCTGGTTAAAAACCGGCCATAACCAGGGTATCCAAATACTCTTAAAACCGTAAACAAAACACAATGCAACCATCCACATTGTACCACTGATGTCAAACATGTCGGAAGCATCACTCATGCCTAAAAGAAACCAATGCAATTTTTTTCCTCCCATCAGGTAACTCTCCTTATCCCTGCTCGCTTTTTTGCGCATAAAAATGCCAATAAGCAGCATCGAAACCAGGTAGGCAACCATTACCAGGATATCTATTAATTGTAACTTCATCTAATCTCTAATTTTTTTTTTGAACCCGGCAGTGTTAATTCTCTTCAACTTTTCTTGCGTCGCACTCTTGTACCGTTCACTTCATGGCGGCAGTTAAACGACACGGTTTTTGGTTTTCGAGTTTTGGGTTTGTTTTTTACTGTCCGGTTCTCGTCTGTGGCGGTCGGCCTCCAACTCAAACTTTAAACTCAAAACCTCAAACTTCCAACTCTCCTATTTATACAACTTTTCTTTCGTTACATCTTTTTGAAACAATGTTTGTGGAAGTTGATAAAACCCTCTAAAGTCCTTTTCAGAGATCTGCCCTTTATAAGGCAAATAATATTCATTCTCACCTGAGGGTTTAGCACCAGCATTGCGCCACGCCAACGCGTAAGAAATTTTATGCTTCTCAACAGCTCTCCATAATACATTAGTCCACCACGTACTGTCCGGTACCTGCGCAAATCCAAATTCTGTAAGTGCAGCAATTTTATTACGCTCTTTTGCAATGTCTTCAACCATTGTCAACATTCCATCAACATCTTTTACAAATTGCTGATTTGCAGCTTGCCCTTGTTGCCTTTGATAAATGTCGAACCCAATTACGTCGACCCATTCATCTCCCGGGTATTTTTTGAGAAATTCATCTGTAGAACCAAAGCGATCTGTATTAAAAGCATAAAGGAGATTATGCAGGTTTTTTGTTTCTCTTAAATAAGAAACCGTAAACCGGTAAAGCTGTTTATATTCTTCAGGAGTACAGTACTTTTCACCCCACCAAAACCAGTTACCATTTAGCTCGTGAAAAGGCCGGAATATTACGGGTATCAGTTCTCCCTTGCTCCCTTTCAAACTTTGTATAAAGACTGCAACTTTGTCCAACCACGACTTGTATAAATCATTCTTTTGTCCGCCGGGTAAAATTGAAGCTACCGTACCGGCAGCCGGATCCCACGAAGTTTTACCGGTTAAAGGATTATTGAGATGCCAGCTAAGTGTAATGACTGCACCTGCCTTGTAGGCGTCCTTTATATAACCTTTCATCTTTGCAAAAGGAACGCTATCTATATTTACCGACTGGTCTGTTTCAAGCCGTCCGAGTTCCCATCCATACACTGCAGGGTAGTCGCCAGTGACCTCTTTGACATCACTTTTTCCAGCCACATATTTCCAACCTACACCATAAGCTAAGTCATCCTGGTGACCGAACATAATGCCTTTATTTAAAAGCTTTTTCAGATTCCGATAAAGGTTAACCGTCTGCACGGTAGCCTTCCTATCCGCCGGGAAATTTTGCCGGCTGTAAACCGATGAAGACCTGGCGACAAGCACAAGAAAAAAAAGTGTCATTAAAACTTTAAATTGCCCCATTAGTGTTTAAGATTTTGATAATGACTCAATCATTTGCGAAGCACGGTTTATAGTTGTTAAATAAGAAATCTATACTTTGTTCTTCCATTAGCGGCTCTCCCAGGTATTCATTCCACTTGTTCATGATATTTGTCCTTCTAATAGTCGCCCAACTCCTTGATAGGGCAAAAGCTTTCTCCAGTTAACTCAATGCCATTCTTCACATTCTGTATGATGAAAAATAAAAAAACATTTATAATTATCCCTTTTAAACCTATTGAAGCCCTTATACTAAAAGAGTGTGTTGCACTTCATTCGCATGGTTACAAAAGATAACAAAGACAACTACAGCAAAATATGTGGTGCAGATAGTAATAAGAGTTGCGTTAAATATAAAGTCAGGTGCTTATATCGATGCAGAAAAAGACCGTGGTAAAGTTCGTACGAATCGAAAAACCGCCACCAACCTGCTATGTTCTTTCTAAACATTCCTTTTGCCCGGAATAGAATAGATAGTATTATTAAATAAAAAACCTCCTGTGCTTAAGCTAAGCAATACGTTTAGCTTTTTTACAGGAGGTTTTCCATTACATCAACAATAATTATTGGAACAAGATATCATCAACATAAATCGTGATGTTAGCGGTTCCATAATTCTTAATGACAAACTCATTTACCTTGGCCGGATTGTTACTGAAATCTGATAAAGGGATTTCATATGTAGTAAAAACACCGGGTACAAGTGTTAAGATTTTTGATTGTGCATCGGTTGGGTCTGTAGCATCTTTCATATAAATGGCTACTCTTGATGTTGCCGTTGCGCCAGTACCGCCATATATAGAGACTTTCAATTTCGTATAACCTGGAGGTGGGAATGCAAACGTTGTTTTCGGATGTAACTGTATGGCGCCGTATGCGTCTGAGTAGGTAATTTTAATAGCCTTTGCTCCAGACTGAGCTTGTTCAGTACTCTCTAACTCCTGAACTGTTGTTCCCCAGCCGCCCCATTTTTCCCAATTAGAACTGAGAGCATTGTCATAAACAATAATCGGTGCAACTGACGAACCAACAATTTGCAGATCGGCAGAAGACTGAACTGTCAGCGAGGAATTCTTAACATTCAGAGTCACCTTCCCTCTTAAGGTTCCTGCAGGTACTTTTACTACCAGTTCGGTAGCTGACTGGCTAACAAATGTTGACACTGCAGCAGGTATACCAGTGAAGGCTACACTACTTACCAAATCAAGGTTAGTACCGGTAATGGTTAGGTTTGCTTCTGGAGCTACCGGGTTTGGCGCCATTGTAGTAATGGCGGGTAATGCAACATCCAGGTCAAGGGTTGAAGCTAATCGTACACCTGAAGCAGCTTCTAAGGTCACCTTTCCTTTTGTAGCAGCAGCCGGTACTTGTACCACCAATTGTGTAGCAGATTGACTTACAAATGTTACAACCGCTGTTGATACACCGGTGAACAAAACCTTGCTTGCAAGGTCAAGGTTCGTTCCTGTAATAGTAAGATTGGTCCCATGCTTAACGGGATTAGGAGAAAAACCAGTAACCACTGGAAGCGTTACTTTTAGCGTATCCGCACTTTCTACATCTTTTGGCTCTGTTCCTCCGTATGAAAGAACTATCGGTCCGGTTTGGGCATCAAGTGGCACTTTAACCACTAACTGGGTTAATGACTTACTTACGATTCCTGTACTGTCCACCACTTTATTCTTTGAAAAAGTTACCCTGTTTACCCATGTCAGAAATTCCCCTGTGATCGTCACATTTTCTCCGGGCCTTGCTTCTTTGGTTAGTGTCCTGATCTTAAGAGGCACCATTAGATTCAACTTAGTTTTAGAAACAATATCGCCCTGGGGTGTCCTAAGCGTTACAAAACCCTGTTGTGTTTGCTGAGGTATAACAATCAATATAAGTTCAGGCGTTGTTTGTATAAACGAAGATGAAGGAACTGTTGCACCTGTTAGATCGATAGAAGTAACCTGATTTAGGTTATTTCCGATAAAGCGCAATGTATCACCTGGTTTGGCGCCGGTTGGTCCAAAACTTAGTAATTCAACTTTGCTGGAATTTACATTGTTATCTTTTTTACAAGACACAAAACCTGCAACCAATATCACCACGCATATCAAAGACAGAAGTGGCCTATTAAAAATCCTAATCATTATTTTTATTGTTAGACTGTAAGCAATTTTTATTTAATAACCTTTGGTACTACGCGAAAGTTGTCGAGCGAAATATCAGCATCCAAATCTCCAGGTCCCTGGATCAGGATTCTTGTCCAATAACCCGCAGGATTAACAGTAGGTTTCACTTTGTAACTTGCCACGATCTCCTCAAAAGGAATAATGACTGTCTGCCACTGTCCTTTTGTATCGTACGGAGGCTTCCACTGGTATGCGTTATTATCTTCGGCATTTAACGCAAGGTTTAATCTTATAATCCCGGCATTATAAGGCTTGACAGTATTGATCTCGAATTTTACGTTGTAATCCTCAGGCTTAAGAATAGCCGCATCAGGAATATTTTTGCTATGGTTAGGCATCGCAGACGCAGCTCCACCAGCAATTTCGTTCCAGCTCCATGCCCCTAACATCTTTTTAACCCGAATGTAATTGCCATTTATAGCAACCGGATCACCAGCTTTTACATCTGACGGTTTAACTACATATGAAGCATTCCACCAACCCTCATAAGGATCGCTGCTAATGAAGATGTTTCTGTTGTCTCTAAACCAAAAGTTAGATTTGGTTTCGCCAAAGTTGGTTTTAACTGTGATCTGTCCAGGCTGCGCACCGTTTGGTACCCTTACCTGTAATATCTTATCTGTCACCGTAACAATGTCAGCGACTGCTCCACCAGGGAACGTAACAGTTAATGGAGCATAGAAATAGTTTCCATTGATTGTAGCGACATCCCCGTCATTAACAAACTCAGAAAGCATGCTATTAACCTGCGGCTTACTGATTTGGACCTGGAAATCATAAAGCAAGGAATCTCCATTACCAAAATAAATTTTCAGCTTATTGTTTATTACTGTTGGAATTGGTGTTGGTACGTTTACAATAATAGACGTATTTGTAATATAAGTAGGATTCAAAGTAGCTGGTTGATTATTGAACCACATCGCCTTAGCGTCACCAAGGTTTTGACCAACGATAGCAATCAGGTTACCCTGGGCAGCTCCTACTAAAAGAGAGTCAGCAGAAGTAGGGTTTGTGACCCTTACATACATAATTCTAGGCTGGCCACCGCTGGGAAGATCTTCCTTCTTACACGATGTAAAGCTGCTTACCACGGCTAAGGCCATGATAAATAAGAAAATTGTTTTATTTAAAGTTTTCATTTGACTTGCAAATTTTATACAATGATGATAATGATTATGGGTAATCAACAGCAGGTTTAGTCAGGTTAGGAGCCTGGGTGATCTCTGCAGACGGTATTGGAAGACGGAAATTACCTGCATTGGCATTAACTCTCCGATCGGTAGTAGCCCATCTGGTTTTCTTAATAGTCCATGAATTAGGATTAGGGAACGCGTCTGGAGTGATATTATAGAAACCCCTGTCCTGGCTGTTTAAAATCGCATAAGCTTTCTGTGGATTATAATAGTGAAGACTTACTAAATCATACCATGCCATTCCTTCCATTGCAAACTCAAGCACCCTCTCTTTAAAAATAACATCGAATGTAAGTGGAGTAGCTGCACCGGTAACAGGATCAGTCAGTCTGTATGGTGCCAACCCTGCTCTCGTGTGTACCCGGTTGAAATAATCTAATGCAGTTGCATCAGTTGTAGATGCATTGTTACCCAGAACAGCCTCAGCATAGATCAGGTACATTTCTGCAAGTCTTTGCATGTATGTATCGTTAGGGTAGTTTTGTTGGGCAGCCTGGCCGCCAACATCCTCGGCTTTACCAATAACATATTTCTTAATAGCCGCAAAATTCACATCGCCACCTACATTCGGGTATATAAGCTTTTGCTTACCAGTCGGCATTGCCTGTGTAATTTCAGGATAGCTGGCTCCAGGAAGCATATAAGTTGCTTTCAGCCTTTGGTCTAATGTACGACCTGTTATCATAGTATCGGCTACCTGTGTAAATCCTTCGTATTGGCTCAGCATCCACCATGTTGCTCCTTTATCTCCACCCCATCCGTCGCCGTTAGCAATATCCGGGCTAAAGTTCAGGTAAGCTGGTGTGCTGTTCTGAGCGCCATACTGACCTGGCTGATAAACCCATTGCAATTCGAATAAAGACTCTTTATTATTATCGTACGGGTATTTAAAGAGATCCTCGTATTTACCTAATAATTGTAATCCACTATTAGCAATAACGTCCTGTGCATAATATTTAGCACTATCAAGGAAAGTCTGGTTTCTTCCTGTAGGACCTGTTGATTCTACACCTGCCCTTGTTAGGTAGAACCTTGCTAACATCCCTTCTGCAGACCATTTAGTAAGTCTTCCAGGCTGCACAGCTGTTGCCGGTAAATCTTCTGCAACTGCACGCATTTCCCGGGTGATAAATCTCCAGATACTTGGTACAGTATTCTTTTGAACTGATGTAT
>JAOQAJ010000088.1 GCA_025963675.1 Segetibacter sp. | reverse complement strand
ATGTATGATAATAGTATCAGCAGTGGGGTTAGTGGAAAGTGGGTAGAGGTGGTGCAGTAAAATAAAGAGGAGTGAAATGGATTAAAATAAAAAAGGTTTTCACTCCTTTTTTTATGCCGCTTACAGTTTATTTCCGTTTTAAGTTGTTGTTTTTGACGGCACCTCTCGTGCATATTGTTTATTAACCCGAGAGAATGGAAGTCGATTATGCTTCCCCTATCATCTTTTTTTGCTGCTCTTTTGATTAGGATGATGAGAAGACGGGCAATACAGCAAATTTTATAACTTTATGCAATAAAATAAGTATATGCAGTCAGAATTGATTAACGAGCAATCGACATTATTGAACGAAATAATTAGCGAGGTTGAGAAAATGGATGTTGAAGAAAAAAAGAAGCTGCTCATTAAACTGCGTAAAGAAGATATTCTGGCAAAGGTAAACAGCCTTGATAAAGTTACAGGGGTAGCGAAAGAAAATGCAATGACAGACGAGCAGGCAGATGATTATATAAGTGAGCAACGAAAATTAAGGTATGAGGAATCAAAAACCTGAGCGTCTGGTAATAGACACTAGCGTGTTTATAAACTACACTCGTCATCAAAAACTTTATCGGCTTGTTAATGCTATTCTTACTTATGATTTAACTGTTTTTTTATCTTTCGATTTGATTGAAGAGTTAGAGCGAAATGTACCGGTGACTAGTGCAATAGAATTACCAGAAGCTGTTTAT
Source organism: Segetibacter sp. (assembly GCA_025963675.1). Lineage (GTDB taxonomy): Bacteria > Bacteroidota > Bacteroidia > Chitinophagales > Chitinophagaceae > Segetibacter. The sequence continues at coordinate 32,000 of JAOQAJ010000088.1, read as the reverse complement.
GCCGGCTATATAGATACTATTAAAGCTTCCTGTATAATTTTTCAACCGGTTGTACAGTACAAAGAAAGCCCCGACCCAAAAGACAACTTCCTCTTTGATTTAGCTTTTCAAACAGACAGTGAAATTATTGTCACTAAAGAAAGAGCATTATTGAATTTCCAAGATTCCTCGATACCCATCAGGGATATTAAATGGTTTAAGGAAACGTATCCTGTTCCAATCTAAACATCGTTTACGGCAGCGTTGAAGAATTCAATAAATAAAATAAAGTCTCTTTCAAAAAAACGAAAGCTAACGCTAACCATTGCAGCCCTCATGCTTCTATGGTTTGCATTTGCATTACCCAAAAAACTTTTTGATAAACCAACATCATTTGTATTAGAAGACACTGATGGCAACCTGTTATCAGCAAGCATTGCAACAGATGGACAATGGCGGTTTCCATACAACCAATCCATCCCTGAAAAATTCATCAAATGCATTACCGCCTTTGAAGACAAACGCTTCTTCTATCATCCTGGTATTGACCCAATAGCATTATTACGAGCGGTTTACCAGAACCTAAAAGGCAAAAAAGTAGTCAGTGGTGGGAGCACGTTAACGATGCAGGTGATAAGACTAAGCAGGGGGGAAAAGCGAAACCTTTTGCAAAAGCTTATTGAAGGGATTTTAGCAGTAAGACTAGAATGTTCTCATAGTAAAAAAGCAATCCTGGCAACATATGCGAGCAATGCTCCTTTCGGAAGTAATGTAGTAGGTTTAGACGCAGCATCGTGGAGATATTTTGGCAGAAGCCCAGACAAACTTAGCTGGGGAGAAATGGCGGCACTAGCCGTTTTACCAAACGCACCAACATTGGTTCATCCGGGTAAGAACAGGCAAACCCTTTTACGTAAAAGAAATGATCTGGTAGATAAGCTGATTGCTAACAAAACAATTGATGCAACAACAGGCGAACTTGCTAAAATGGAGCTGTTGCCAGGAAAGCCATTGCCGTTACCACAACTCACGCCGCACTTATTAGATAGATTTAAGAAGGAATATAAAAAACTACAGGAAGGAAATCAAGAGTTGTCAACACGAATAACAACAACAGTAAAATCAGATCTACAACAAAGTGTAACGCAAATTGTCAACAGGTATCAAAGCGGGTTCAAAGGAAACGGTATTAACAACGCCGCGGCTATGGTTATGGATGTTGAAACTGGAAACGTGCTGGCTTATATCGGCAATGTCTACAATCCTTCTGACCCGGAGCTTGAAAGTCATGTTGATGTACTTGCCTCTCCCAGAAGTCCGGGAAGTACTTTAAAACCATTGCTCTTCGCGGCTATGCAAACTGAGGGCTCGATTTTGCCACAACAACTTGTTCCTGACATTCCGACCCAAATTGGTGGTTATACACCTCAAAATTTTAACCTTGAATATGATGGAGCTGTCCCGGCAAATCGTGCCTTAAGTCGAAGCCTGAATATTCCGGCTGTAAAGATGCTTCAACAGTACAAGTATCAGCGCTTTTATGACGTACTGAAACAATGCGGCTTCACCACTCTAAAACAACCTGCGGACCATTACGGACTAAGCCTCATTCTTGGTGGCTGTGAAGTAACCCCGTGGGAACTTGCAGGAGTGTACAGTAGCCTTGCAAGAACCTATAATAATCAAAGGAAGAACAATGGGAAAATAATTGGTGATGATTGGTATATGCCCAGGTATTTTGAGCCGCAAGCCCCAAGCCACAAGCTACAAGCGAAGAGCCGGGAAACGTCAAACGAGACACCACGACTATCTCCGTCAGATGTCATCAGTCAACCGTCATTAACCAACTTAAAACCCGAAACTCAAAACCGGAAACTTCCCTTCGACTTCACATCCCTCTGGCACACGTTCAATGCCATGCAGGAAGTAATGCGTCCCGGAGAAGAAGGTCTTTGGAACGTCTTCAATTCAGCTCAACGCATTGCATGGAAAACGGGAACCAGCTTTGGTTTCAGAGACGGATGGGCTATTGGGCTAACATCAAGATATTGCGTGGTTGTATGGGTGGGAAATGCTGACGGTGAAGGACGGCCAGAACTTACAGGAATTAATACCGCTGCCCCTGTTATGTTTGATATTTTCCGGCTATTACCTGCCTCTGCCTGGTTTCAGCCGCCAGCTTACGACTTTGCTTATTTGCCTGTATGTCATCAAAGTGGTTACAAAGCCGGGCCCGAGTGCAATGATGTTGATACTATGATGGTTAGCGTAAACGGCAGGAATGCATTATTATGCCCGTTTCACCATATTATTCATCTTGACCACACAGGTACGTTCAGGGCCGCGGACAATTGCGAGGCACCATCAGAAATGGTGCATAAAGCTTGGTTTACGTTGCCGCCATCGATGGAGTATTATTACAAGGCCAAACACCAGGAATACTTGCCATTGCCGCCATACTTGCCTAATTGTGCCGGTAATGCAAACAGGCAAATGGAAATAATTTATCCTGATCCCAATGCCACTATTTATGTCCCGGTGGAAATTGGTGGTGAGAAAGGAAAGACAGTTTTTAAAGCAACACATCGCAGTGCCAATGAAAAGCTTTTCTGGCACCTGGATGATGATTACGTAGGCACGACACAACAGTTTCACCAAATGGCCTTAAACCCCAAAAAAGGTGTTCACACGATAACGATAGTTGATCAGCAGGGCGAGACGATCACCCGAAGATTTGAAATTTTGGAAAAGGAGAAAAAGTGAAAATACCGTGATCCCAACACTGAATAGTTTAATATAATCAACCACAGATTTGATAAACCCTAATTTCTAATGATCATATGAAAAAAAGACAAAAGGCCAAAAAGCAGTATGAAAATTAGAAAAACGACGGTTAGTATATTTTGTCTTCTACGCCATATCCTTAAATCTTTTCGCATGGTCATTTTTAAATCGATTTTTGAAAAGTGTATAAACCTTATAGGATCCCATTCTTTTTCAATTTTATAATACAGTACTACTTTGACTAAAAGTGAAATAACGACCATTGCCAGTAATAAGTGGTTTCCGTAATAGATATAATTGCTGACGATCAATTTTTATTATTTTAATAATTGAACGATTCGTCGGCCATTTTATTTTATTAACCGCATTTTTTATGATAGAGCGGACAAAATGCGAACACTAAATCGAGACGAGCTCTATAGGATAAACAGGCCACGCTTTCAAAATCTTTTTTAACGAGATTCCTTATAATCTGTCTCAAATCTTCTTTATCATACTATTACAATTATTCAAACTATTGTCTGGTTATCTTTACACAGTATGGCAAAAATTACATCTGATCCAATAGACAATACAGAAGTAGAAGAACAAATAGAAGTTTTTGGTGCAAGGGTTCACAATCTGAAAAACATCGATATATCAATTCCTAAAAATAAATTGGTTGTTATTACCGGGGTCAGCGGAAGCGGTAAATCTTCACTCGCTTTCGATACTATCTACAACGAGGGACAACGTAGATACATGGAAAGTTTTAGCGCTTATGCCAGACAATTCATTGGTGACATGGAGAGGCCGGACGTTGATAAAATAACAGGTCTTAGCCCTGTAATTTCCATTGAACAAAAAACTACCAATAAAAATCCCCGATCTACTGTAGGAACGATTACAGAAGTGTACGATTTTCTTCGCTTGCTATTTGCCAGGATTGGTGAAGCTTATAGCTATAATACCGGCAAAAAAATGGTCAAGTGGAGCGAAGAGGAAATTGTCGGGAATATTTTTTCGAAGTTTAAGGATAAGAAAATTTCGTTGCTTGCCCCATTGGTGCGCGGTCGTAAAGGACATTACCGCGAGCTTTTTGAAGACGTACGGAAGAAAGGCTTTTTAAAAGTAAGGATCGACGGAGAAGTAAAGGATCTGAAGGAAAAAATGCAGGTCGACCGGTATAAAATCCACGATATAGAATTAGTTATAGACCGGTTACAGGCGACAGATGACATGAAAGTACGTTTGAGTCAAAGCGTTCAAAAAACCTTGCAGGTAGGCAAAGACCTTATGTTTTTGCTTATCAATGATAGTGATACAGTTGTTCAGTACAGCAAGCAATTGATGTGCGAAGACACTGGCCTGAGTTACGAAGAGCCCTCACCCAATGCTTTTTCGTTCAACTCTCCTTATGGCGCATGCCCTGCTTGTAAGGGACTTGGAAGTGTTTATCAAATAAACATGGATGCTGTGATACCAGACAAAAATAAAAGCATAAAAGAAGGGGCAATTGCTCCGCTTGGCGAAGAACGGGAAGCCTTTATCTACAAGCAAATAGTCCAGCTGGGTAAAAAGCATAAGTTCAGTGTCGATAAACCGGTTAAAGATCTTCCTGAAAATGCCATGAACATTATCCTGTATGGCAAAGAGGATGCAACCGGCGATGTAGAGATTTCAGGAGCCTATGAAGCTTTGCCGGGTGATATGTATACAACTGAATACGAAGGAATAGTTAATATGCTGAAAAGATGGTTTTCATCCAGCAGTAGCGAGTCTTTGAGAGATTGGGTTGAGAAATTTATGATCTTAAAAGAATGTCCTGCTTGCAGCGGTGACCGTCTAAAAAGGGAAAGCTTATGGTTTAAAGTAAACGAAAAGAACATTGCAGATTTAAGCAGGCAAGACCTCGACAAATTGTTTGCATGGTTTAATGGAATTGAAGAAAGGTTAAGTAAAAAGCAGAATACGATAGCGAAAGATATTTTGAAGGAGATACGTGAAAGGCTTGGTTTTTTGCTTGACGTCGGTCTCACATATCTTACATTAAACAGGTCTTCTAAATCTTTAAGTGGAGGCGAAAGCCAACGGATCAGGCTTGCGACGCAGATCGGCTCCCAGTTGCAGGGCATTACTTACATTTTAGATGAACCAAGTATCGGTTTGCACCAGAGAGATAATCAGCAATTAATTGTTGCATTAAAAAACTTACGCGACATAGGTAATAGTGTTTTGGTGGTCGAGCACGATAAAGATATAATGCTTGCTTCCGATCATTTAATCGATATTGGTCCAAAAGCAGGTAAGCATGGCGGACAGGTTGTGGCTCAAGGTGATCCTAATAAAGTTTTAGCATCGGGTTCGCCAACATCTGCTTACCTGAGTGGCGAAAAGGCAATCGAAGTTCCAAAAGAAAGACGAGCTGGTAATGGTAAAGCGCTGGAACTAAAGGGTGTAAAAGGCAATAATCTCAAAGGCGTAAACGTAAAATTTCCATTAGGTAAATTTATTTGTGTAACCGGTGTAAGCGGTAGCGGAAAAAGTACTTTGATAACTGAAACACTATATCCCATTTTATCAAAACACGCTTTCAATAGTAAAATGACTCCAATGGAGTATAAAACCATCACTGGTTTAGAGTTTATTGATAAAGTAATCGAGATCGACCAAAGCCCGATCGGAAGAACGCCGAGAAGTAATCCTGCGACTTACTGTGGTTTCTTTACCGAAATAAGAACCTTATTTGCGGCTATTCCTGAAGCCAAAATTCGTGGTTATGCTGCCGGTCGTTTTTCATTTAATGTCAGAGGTGGAAGGTGTGATGTTTGTGAAGGTGGGGGCATGAGGGTAATAGAAATGAACTTTTTGCCCGATGTTTATGTTCCTTGTGAAAAGTGTAATGGCAAAAGATACAATCGTGAAACGTTAGAAATCCGGTACAAAGGAAAAGCGATCAGCGATGTATTAGATATGACTGTCGATGAGGCAGTAGAATTCTTTCAAAATGTACCGTTTCTATACCGTAAGATCAAGGTGTTGCAGGAGGTTGGTCTGGGGTATATTACACTTGGTCAATCTGCCGTTACCTTAAGTGGGGGCGAAGCACAGCGTGTAAAACTTGCTACCGAGTTAGCAAAAAAGGACACTGGTAAAACGTTTTATATTCTTGACGAGCCTACAACCGGTTTACACTTTCAGGACATCCAGCACTTGCTTGACGTGTTAAATAAACTGGTCGATAGAGGCAACAGTGTATTGGTAATAGAGCACAACCTTGACGTAATAAAAGTGGCAGATCATATCATAGATCTCGGGCCCGAAGGTGGAGATGGCGGAGGTAAAATATTGTTTGAAGGCACACCCGAAAATCTGGTCAAAGTAAAAGCAAGCCATACCGGGAAGTTCCTTGCACTGGAATTGAAAAATAAATAATTTTTTTTATTTTTTTGGGTACAGGCATTTGTTCTTTTGTGCTTCATCGTTGCGTCGCATTTCGTTCATCCGGCAAACCTTTGTGCACCTTCCTCATGTTGTATTTATAAAAATCAAAAAGCCGTAGTTTAGATACAAGTTAGTATTGATGCAATATTCCCCCGAAGAAACTTCGTACTCGAATTTGCGAGAATATCTTATCGATTCTTAATTCTTACATCATAAATAAAGTCAGAAATATCCTCAATCGAAAAGTTAACGCCGGCCTTATGAATCGGATTTAACAAGTAATTGAATTCATCAGGTATTATTGCAGACGGAATTTGAATGATAGCATACTCGCCGTTTTTCAATAATTCAGTACCGAAATCTTTTGTAGATGCCGGAGCAGGTGAAGCGCGCCAATCTCCTGGAAGTTCAGTTAAACTTAGTTTTAAAATGTTGTCTTCGGGAATGTGGAGAGTAGTCATACTCAGCGCCCGGGGAATATCCTCAATATTTACATTTACCGTATATTCCAAAACAGCAAGAGAGCGGCTTGCAGATGTATAAAGACAAGGGGTAAGTTTATGGTTCCATCTTCCACCGTTTAACCGGGCTCCTTCACCAGTCAGATCACTTGCATATTTTGTTCTTCCGATCCTATATACTATCATGCTTCACCTTATGAATAAACCCCGTAATCAATTCTTCCAATAAGGTTCTTAACTTCTTCTCTGCCATATTGATTGTCTAATAGATCATAGGGTGCTTGCCCACCAAGTGCCTGGTTTGCACGAAAAATCCATTCATTAAATCGGTTTTCATCTTCAAAAACCTCGTAACCGTAAGAATATATATCAGCCACTCCTACAATTCTTTCACTTAACACCATATCGAACTTTGCTGATCCTTTTTTATTTATTAAGGTAGCCCTTGCTACCGAAAGCACTTTTGACAATTGATTATAATCGAGATCTGTCTTTTCTTTTAAATGTTCCAAATCCCTTTTAGATATACCTTCTCTGATAATGTCAATCTTTTCAAAAGAAGTCATCCGGCTTTCCGGCTTTTTAGATGCATTATCTAAAATCACCCAATTATTTATTCCATTGCTAATAGATCTCTTATTCGAGACATAGACGGTGTCTGCTTCTTCAACAGTTGATGCAGCATTTTCGGTAGGAGATGCTTTTACATACCCCGCATTTTCTACTTTCTCGCCTGTTGTCTTTTGGTTTTTAATAGCAGCTTTTATCGGCTGATTTAGCTTTTTGCTTTTATCTTCTGCCATAAACTAAAATTTTACCAAAGATAGTGCATTTTTATACTAAAAAAGAATACCCAAACATTTTGCCGTTGTTTTTATTAAAACTTCAGGAGTTTCCTTGTAATTACCCTATCTGTAAAAACGGCCCTTACAACATAGGTTCCTGCAGCATATTTTGTTACATCTAATCGATAATAATTTCCTGATTGTCCGTTTGCAATAGTTATCTCTGTTAATTTATGCCCTGCAATATCATAAACCTGTATCGCTCTCAGATTTACAGGTTGAGGATAAAATTGAACTGTGATAAGACCATTCGTAGGATTTGGCGTGGCCAAAAAACCAAGCCTTTTAAGGTTTGGATTAATGATAACGGTCCTTACACTAATATCATCCAGATAAATGTTGTTTTCATAGCCCGTTGTATTTCGAAAGGCTAGTAAGACGTTAGTTTGACCAATATAATTAGCCAGGTCGATTGAGTCCTTTCGCCATTCCGTCGCTGTTGGAGTAAAACTTGCTGTGGTTGAACCTGTTCGGGTAACAAGGTCTCTCCCGTATTTTTTATATATACTGGTATAGGTAAGTCCGCAATCGGTGCTGGCCAGAACCTGCAGTGTATCCCAAACGTTGTTGCTTGTGCCACCGTCTGTGTAAGTTGCTGCAGCTACCTGAAATGAAAGAAAGGCAGAATCTACTTTTTCAAGCGCGACATTTGGTAGTCTCAGATCGTCTTTTGCCCCAACCGAGCTATAATTAAAATTATCGATCATTACACTTGACGTTCCTGTTTTTGCAACCCCTGTTGCCCGTTTCCAGGTTATGTAATTATCAGGGTTTACAACATCCCAACCGGCTGGAGGAAATGTACTTGCTTCGAAACTTTCTGATACATTTTCTACAGGATTATAAAACTGAATTGTGGTTGAGGCGGTATCATTTGAAACATATTCGTCTGCTTTATTATCGGGATTGGTAACAAAAATTGTCAGGGTATGGGTTCCTGTAGTTGTGTTTATGTTATTTAACGACACCGTAGTAGATGCAAGATAAGCCAGTGAACCTTTCCAGTTATAGGTAGTAATCGGCCCACCGTCGATTCTGGTATTAATATCTAATGAAGTTAGTAATTGGCTTCCTTTATTTTGAATACTAACAATAGGAGTAATTAAACTAGTACATAACCTTTGAGACGGCTGGACAATAGTGGAAAGTCGTGCGTCATAATTTTTTAAAATAGGGGGTGTGCAAACGTTGGAAGTTATTAGGGAAGAACGATAAGCGATAAGAGCACTTTCCATTCGCACCACCTGTGATCTCGTAAACATGACCAGGCAACTGTCGAAACTATAATCCATATAGTTTTGATACATAATACCATTTCCTGTAGGTGTGCAGTTGTCGGTTTTAATTCCGTTTGTGCAACCCTTTGTTGCATCTCCCTGATTAGGCGTATCATCGACGTCATCCGACCCGGTACACTCTCCTTTATCATCACCCCAAATATGGTAAAGATTAAAGAAGTGCCCAGTTTCATGCGTTAATGTTTTACCAGTATTATAATTCGTTAATGAGCCTCCAGGCAAAGAACGATAATCTACCACTATCCCTTGTTCGTCAGGTGTTCCTCCGTCTGTAGGAAATGTAGCATAACCTAATACACTTCCGGATAAAACACAGAGCCACACGTTATAATACCTTTTTGTATCCCAGCTATTTGCACCTCCTGTTGAGGCATGTTTTACGGCATCATTATCCGCGGTAAACGAGGTTTGGGTTGTTTTGATTCTTTCTATTCCTGATGTGCCTTCTCCTGTTGGAGTCTGTTGAGCTAGACAAAATTGTATTCCTGATTTTCCAAAAAAAGGCTTGAAATATGAAGGTATTCTTGTCGTGTCATTATTTTCACCCGCAAAGTCTTTATTTAAAATATCTAACTGATCCACAATACTGGCATCAGAAATATTCTCCGGGTTAGTTGAAACAATATGGAAAACAACTGGAATTAAATAGGCAGATCTTTCTCCGGAATTATTATTACCTGATTGTCTGAATGAAGCAGCTTTTACACCTTTTGTGAAACTTGTTCTCTCTTGCTCAAATTTTGCTTTAAGTGTAGGGTTACGTGCAAACTTCAACTGAAGCCTTTCCATCGTGGCACATTGTTCCTGAACTACGCGGTTTGTTTGTTGTGCACTTATAAAGGCTGGTAGTAATACTAAAAGTACCAGGTGAAAAGAGATCCTGAGACGCATGCTTGTTGCTTGATTTTTATTTCTAATTATCCCAGGGAGTTATCTGAAAGTTTTTTGACGGCATTATTCTTAATACTTATCATTTATTTTGCCAAAAAAGGAAAATTATGATAAGATAAAATCTGGCTTTATTTTTTTAGATGTGGTGTTTATTGCTTTCCGTACTACCCGCTAGGATTAATCGACAAATCTAAAAAGAAAATAGTAAGGTAATAAGTTAAATCATAACAGTTTATAATAAGGAAATTAATCGCGGGAATGAGTAGCAGAGACCACAAAAGTACAAGTGTGCGACGCAACAAAAGCCCCAACCTTTTACTATAGATAAACCCAGAAAAGCTAACCTCCCAGTTCTTCTGCCTTGCCGGAAGCCGGTTGTAAAAAGCGAAATTAGAGTTGGGTAAATGAAAAAGTGTAAAGTTCCTGACTTTGAAGTTCGATAAATGATGGAGGCAAAATATGTTGAACGGGTTGTTACTTTGTAGCAAAAGCGACTATGAAAGCAGCAAGCATTAATGAGTTAAAACAAGAACTGCTGGCACTACCTCCAAGAAAAGTGTTGGAATTATGCTTGAGGCTTGCAAGGTTTAAAAAGGAAAATAAAGAACTTCTTTCTTATCTTTTATTTGATGCCCATGATGAGCAGAGCTATATAGACTCGATTAAAAAGGAAATTGAGGAACAGTTTGTCGAGCTTCCAAAAGGAAATTGGTATTTGGCGAAAAAAGGGCTGCGTAAAATATTGAAGGCTATCAGTAAATATAGCAAGCATACCGCGACTAAGGAGTCCGAAGTGGAAATGCTTATACACTTCTGCTTACAGGTAAAAGCATCAGGGGTTCGTTACCGATCGTATAAGGCTCTTTCGGGTTTATACGATCAGCAACTGAAAAAATTAAAAGGACTTGTAGAACAGGTTCATGAAGATCTTCGGTTTGACTATAAAAAACAGCTGGAACAGTTGGAATAATGGACAGAACTTGAAATAGTAATGACAAACCTGCCGAAAATTGAAATGGGAACAGTTTATGATGTGACTGGTTTCGTAATGTGAAGATGATGAGCAATAATAAAAGCAATTCTAAAAAACTCTCTGAAATACCGGTATCTGTTCTTGATTTAGCAACAATTCTTGCCGGTAAGACAGCTGCTGATACTTATAAAAATAGTATTGACTTAGCTCAGCATGCCGAGCGATGGGGTTTTAACCGGTATTGGCTGGCCGAGCATCATAGTATGGAAAGTATAGCCAGTTCTGCGACTTCTATACTAATTGGTCACATTGCTGGCCATACTTCCACTATTCGTGTAGGCGCAGGGGGTATTATGCTACCTAATCACGCTCCCTTAGTCATTGCCGAACAATTTGGAACATTGGAGTCAATGTACCCTGGTCGCATTGATTTAGGGTTAGGGCGCGCGCCGGGATCGGATCAGGTTACAATGAGGGCTTTAAGGCGAAATGCGGTAGAGGGGCCTAATGACTTTCCAGAGAGCGTTATGGAACTTAAGAGATACTTCTCGCCGGCAAATAGTTCAGCTAAGGTTCGGGCAATACCCGGGGAAGGTCTCGATATTCCTATCTGGTTACTTGGATCAAGTACTTACAGTGCTCAACTGGCCGCTGTACTTGGGATGCCTTTTGCGTTTGCCAGCCATTTTGCACCTACCTATCTGTATGCTGCTTTACAATTATATCGGGAAAACTTTCGCCCTTCCGCTTCATTGAATGAACCATATGCTTTAGCATGTATAAATGTAGTTGCGGCCGATTCTGATAAAGACGCTAATTATATAGCTACGTCTTTTTTTCAGCTTGCAATGGGAATTATTCATGGTTCTACAAAACCACTACAACCACCGGTTGAAAATATGGATGTTATCTGGAGTGAACCCGAAAAAGCCGCCATACTGCAAATGATGAAATATACCTTTATTGGAGGGCCGGATACGGTAAAACAAAAGCTAGAAGAATTTCTAAATGAAACTGAGGTAAATGAAATAATGGTAACATCCCATATTTATGACCATGCAGCCAGAATTCGTTCTTATGAAATTGTGTCTGAGATTTTTTCTAACAAGTAAATAGAGGGGAAGGGGCAACGAGTGTCCTGAATTAAAATCAAGCACTCATCTAGTGGCTAACCTCATCAGTTCTTAACCAAACTGTTTTAAAAGCCCTTTTTCCATTTTAAATCGGAATTTTTTAATATTTAAAGGGAAACGGCAGAAACAGTTAGTTCTTCTTCTTTAGATTTTCTATAAAAAAAGTACAACAACAAACCAATAATTGCATAGGAAGCTAAGTTGAACATATCGTGATGGTCCATATACCCTACTCCTTTCCATCTATTCTGCAATGAAATAAGTAATATAGCAATCCGCCAACAGTTTATTACCCATATCAATAAAATCCCTCCTACTATCCACAGCAATTTGTTTGAAATCGAAATTTTATGAGCAACAATAAATGCGATCCAAAAACTCATTATTCCCATTCCCAGGCAGGAATACTCCAACATTACACTTGCGCTATTTTCAACAAATATTTCTTTTCGGTCTACAATGGCATTAACTCCAAAAAAAGAAGTGATAAAACGGGCTCCATTATTAATGGAAGCAGTTATCCATTCCAAATAATTAAAATGTTGGTCAAGAAAAGCGTTGTAATAATTTTTCGGATCCGTTATGCCTAAAAAGAATATGTGAAAGTAGTATAGGGGGACAAAAATCAGAACAAAACGCAAAAGAAATGACAGATCAACGTATTTTGATATTTCTTTGAACATTGACGATAGGATATGGTAATGGGGCGTTAAAAGATACCTTTCTGTCAAAGGAAAAACGGGTTTATTTTCCTTTGACAGAAAGGTAAAGTTATAAACCGTTTTATTGGTTTTCGGCTTCTTTTATCTTCTTTCTTTTGTCAAATCCCTTTTTCGACGCGTATGCAACTCCTGCTGCAATCATAAGGCTTAAACCACCATCAAAAGGTGCAGAAGTTGATCCTTGGGGAACGCTTAATCGAGGCATTTGGTAAGATGTGGGGGGAGGGCTTTGTTGTGACCGAAACCAACGAAAAGCGAAAGAATCGGTTGACAATAGTACAGAGCCCATAAGGATAACAATAACCTTACTGATGTGTAGTGTTTTCATAAGTTGTGTTTGACTTAAACAAAAGAATTAATAAATAATTTGTTTTTGTAAAAGCTTAGGGTAGCAATAAGTAGACCACGAGTTAAAAGAAAAAGTTGCTTTTGAACAATTAAAAATTGAAAAAAAACTTCTCCTTTGACCTTTTGATACAGTTGAAGTTTAATAAATAGAATACGATTAAGCAGTTTTTATCCTCACAGCTTGCCGATATCGTCTAAATATTAGCACTCTTTCTTTCTTAGTCAACTAGTTATTGTTTTTTTTCGTCTTAAGGTGAAACCCATTGCATGTCTATTCTTAAACTATTCTTTATCGCAACAGTAATTTTCGCTTTAATGCTCGTTTTTATGAAATCAACAAGTAACATGTATGATGAGAATGAGTAGATCCGTTACTATGCTTCTGTCTTTCACCGCTCACTTTCGTTCACTTCGTTGTTATATTCGTGCTGCATTTTGTGATATTTATTGCACTGCGGAACTCCGTCATTATCTGTCAGGCAGGCACCACTACAGAAATCGAGTGCAGCCTGGTTAATTTCTGTTGTAGGGGAAATTAAAGATGGAAGAATAAGTAATGGAATACGAGTGTTGAAAGAGAAGTAGTTTGTAATACTGCCATACATTATTCTTTCAAATATATTTAGGTGATGAGAAATAATAGCAAGCATATCTGTTGAAGTATTCTCTAAATATTCAATAATTGCCTTTCTGGCGTCATTCTCCTGTAAGAACTCGTAATCCGGGTTTACACTTCTTAAAAACCAGTCAGGTTTAGAACAACGCATTAACATTTCTACAGGTTCATCTACATATCTATCTATTACCCGTACTATAGAAAGCCTCGAATTAAAACTTTCTACAATCCTTTTTAGCGGCCTTACAGTATCGATGCTGTTTTCATTATTAAGGTCACTAGCTAAAACAATCTTTTTTGGAACTGATACTTCGGCTTTCTCAGGAACTACAATTACTGGAATTTGTGATTCAGTAGTTAACGAAATAACAGTGCTTCCAAAAAGCTTTTTGATTTTTTTTCCGTTTTCTTTCATTCCAACTACGATAAAGGAAGCTTTATTCTGAGTAGCAAATTTTATAATATTTTCAGATGAGAGACCAGCCAGGCACTCGGTTTTCACTTCTAACTCGCCTGCAGGATCGAAACGTTTTACGTCTTCTGTGAGTTTTTCGTAAATAGCTTTTTCTGTGATTGATATAGTTGAATAACCGGTATTGCTAACAGAACTAAAGTGATTATAACTATTAAAGAGAATAATCTTCGCTTCCATTGATTTCGCAAGTGCAAATGCATATTTAGTGGCATTTTTTGCAGCAGCAGTAAAATCTGTTGCAATAAGAATAGTTGTCATAACTTTTTTCTTAAAACTATCTAATAACTTTTTGGTTTTTCATGATTTTCATTCTCGAAAACCATGACAATAATCACTTCCATATTATTTCTGTGACAGACCAAATCTTTAATTAATCCACATTTATCCCTAGTTATACACCAACAGTTTCTATAATTAAAATTTGTTCCTAGTTTTATAGTCAATTGTAAATGAAGATTTTATTAATCTAGCAGCGCTGTTATGTGGTCAAAAATTATTTTTAGCATAACGAAAAGCCGTTTCATATGAACTCAAACCTATCTGAAATAGTAAAACTTCTTGAGAAAGAAAAGTGCTCCACACACGGTTACAGAGCATTAGTGTATCTGGAAAAAGACACTATTAAGATCAACGCGTGTTGCGACAACTTTAAGTCTCGTCTCGAGGAAAAATCGAAGCAATTTATTGAGACGGAGCTGTATGAGGCTAGTGGTGTAAGCTAAATTGGCTGCAGCTGCAAAAGCCGAATCATCTACAATGGCTGGCTGCTACTGACCAGCCTTTCTATTTGCTTTTTCCACCTTGAAATTTTTGTCTCCTGTTGTTATTAAAACTGATTTTTATTATTCGATGAAATTATAAATCCCTTTCATTTTTTTCCGCTGAAGAAAATGAAAGGGATTTATAATTAAATTCATCTCCTAAGAGAGCGTAAACATAAAACAGTTGCGGATTGAATTATCCAGGGAAGTTGAAATTGGCCAACACGTCATAACGTTTATCTTTTAAACAAAGAATTCCTGTTCTTCGTCCAGCTCCGAATAGTTCTTTAAGGCGGTGTAGGTCTGAAATGAAATGTAGACAATGCAAATAGCGGAAGAAAATAATAATGAAGCAATCACTGTTAAGGTGGAAATCATAGTATTGGTTTTTAGAATAAAAGAATAACTAATAGACGGATACCAGGTAAAAGGTGTTGCAAGCAATGATGATTATTACACAAATAGCATCACACTACAGCTTTCAAAGGAAAAATTGCTGAAAACGTTTGTTTGCTTGCAAAGGAGAGTTTGTTTGTTGCTTGAAGAGCGCTCTAAAGTGAAAACATACGGCATGTGTGGCTATCACGCCGCTAAAAGAGCAGTGAACGATCTTTTTAACTAAAAAAAGAATTATTACCGATGTGAAAACTGGAAATAACATTTAAAACTATAAAAATTGTAAACAACTAAATACGAAAAAATGTCCTCTACTAACGTTCCCGCTAACACGCCAGTCGTCAGTGAATCAGGTGACGCAGTTGAACAAAACATAGACATTCCTGCAACAAGAAAAACCTTTTTTTCTGCTGTAACAGAAGACTGGTGGGCTGTCATCATAGGTGGAGTTATTATAGCGGCTATCCTGTTATTTGCAATCGCCTCACCGGGCTTTAAGTTTACCACACCTGTCTATCAATGGGCTAATACCAACGATTTGACGGGTAAAGTGCTAGCCATCAGCAACCTTTTATTAATGGCCGGAATAGGGCTGGTGTTTTTGATTTTATCTTCAATTGCCATTTCGTTATCCGGAGGCAGTGCCAGTAAATTCGTTAAAGGGTTTGCTTTGATTTTTGTGCTCGGCGTAGTTTCCCTGATTATCGCCGGTAATAAAACAATTAATTATTACGGTATCGAATACGTGGTCTTTGCTTTGGTCTCAGGTTTACTCATTGGAAATCTTACAACGCTTCCCACATGGTTGAAGGAGGCTGCACGCTCTGAGTTTTTTATTAAAACAGGTTTAGTTATCCTTGGCACAAGCATTTTGTTTACAGATATTATACAAGCAGGTATACCAGGAATTTTACAGGCGGTAGTGGTGGTTGCTGCAGTGTGGTTTTTCTCAATGTGGTTATCACGCTTACTAAAAGTAGATGATGAGTTTGGAGTTATATTGGCTTCTGCAGTTTCCATTTGTGGGGTTTCTGCTGCTATAGTAGCTGCCGGCGCAATCAATGGAGATAAAAAGAAGCTGTCTTACGTCACTTCATTAGTGTTGCTTGTTGCAATTCCTATGCTTATAATTATGCCCTATGTCATCCGTGCGTTTGGTTTATCTGATATGGTGGCCGGGGCATGGCTTGGAGGAACTTTAGACACAACTGCCTCAGTAACTGCAGCCGCCGCACTAGTTGGTCCGTTAGCAGTAAAGGCGGGGGTAATTGTGAAGTTTTCACAAAACGTCTTAATAGGGGTTGCTGCCATTTTTATTGCTGGCTGGTGGACGTTAAAGAAAGATACGTCAGCAAAAACTACCACCGAAGGCAAGGGTGCTTCTATTGTATGGGAAAGGTTTCCGAAGTTTGTGTTAGGCTTTCTTGCAGCATCATTATTATTCTCTTTCCTGGTTCCGACTGCTACTACCAAACAAGTTGCAGGCATACTCAATAGTCTTCGCACGGTTTGGTTTGCACTTGCGTTTGTTGCCATTGGCCTGGAAGCAAGGTTCTCTGATCTAATTAAAACACAGGGTGGGCGTCCTGCGGTGGCTTTTATCGGTGCCCAACTTTTTAATATTGCGTGGACATTGTTGTGGGCGTATTTGTTATTTGGTGGCGTGTTGTTTCCTGCGCCAAGTATAAAATAATAAGACGTCGTTATGAATCAGTAAAAGAGATAAGGCGCCTCTACTTTCTGCTTATCTCTTTCTAATTGTATGTTTATTTATTACTTCTGAAATTTTTCCGGTTACTTGTCAGTATTATACCACCTGCAATAAAGGTTGATAGATCTAATACAGGATTTTATAAACCCGGGTTTTAGTTATTTCTAAACTTCCCCTGTAGGCAGAAAAACGAATACTGTTTTCAGAAGTGAGAATAATTGTTGGAGATTAGCGATTTTTAAAAAAGATGGTGGCCTCGCCAGGAATCGAACCTGGATCTGGAGCTTCGGAAACTCTTATACTATCCATTGTACTACGAGGCCTAAGGGCTGCAAAAGTAATAGTTACTTGCCAAATGCGCTTATGTTACTTCCAAATATCTTTACTGCAATTGCCAAAAGAATTACTCCGAAAAATTTTCTTACCGCTATCAGCCCGGCTTCGCCAAGCGCTCTTTCTATAAATTTCAACGATTTTAATACTATATAAACCAGTACGAGGTTCGCTAATATTCCAAGCAGAATATTTATTTCTTCAAAATTTGCTTTTAGTGACATTACAGTTGTTAGCGTACCGGCTCCGGCAATTACCGGAAATGCTATCGGTACTACTGTTCCCGCACGTGCATCTTTTTCACTTTTAAAGATTTCATGCCCTAAAACCATTTCTAAGCCTAGTAGAAAAATTACGATTGAGCCGCCTATTGCAAAAGAATTAATCGTAACACCCAGCAATTTCAAAAACGGTTCACCTAAGTATAAGAATCCAACCATAAACATACCTGAAATAATGGTCGCTCTAAACTCCCTTATTCCACCCATTTTAGTATTTAGGGATATAAGTATAGGAATAGAACCAATCGCGTCTATAACCGCAAAAAGTGTAAAACTGACTGTGAGAAAGTGCTGTAAGTTGAATTGCATATACAACTATTTATTTCCAAAATTAACTCAACAACCATTGCGGTGATTTCATATTCAAATTAGCATTCATCTTTTTTGGCCGATGTTGCTTTTTCTAATTTTTTCAGGCATTCTTTACACAAACATTCATCGTAGTTTTTAGCAAGGAATTCGCGCGTTTCTATCGAAATATTAACTTCCACGCACTGACAAATGGCGATGCTACCTGCCCTGCATTCGACATGTTGATCACAACAAGGACACGATTTAATTTCATGCATTTCAACACTTGTTTTTGTTGAACTATGGTTTGCTGTCGAAGAGTGCGACGCAACGATGGAACGGTTCTTAGTTAACCGCCGGGCCCATAATTTCTTTTTTTTATCCAGGCAGTAAAAACTTCTTTCTACATCGTTGCGTCGCATTTCGTTCATCTGAATTACTACTATGTTGCTTTTTTCCAGGCGTATTTACCAGCTCAAAACAACGCCTCCGTTGAACAAAGCAGGAATTGAATTGTAGCCTCTGACATCAAAAAACTTTTTACCGAAAATATTCTGACCATCGGCAAAAAACTTTACATGCTCGTTAAGGGTAAAGCCGGCGTGGGCGCCAGTAATAAAATAACGGTCCAATAAAACGTCTGCCTTTTTATAGCCACCTATATCGTGTCGGTCGCCTACATATTTCCCTGAAATAGAAAAGTAAAGTTGGTCAATTGGTTGCCATCCGATATTCGCATTTACAGTATGGGCAGGCCGGCGTAAAGAATAGCCGTAGTTAACGGTATCTTTATTGGTAATACGGTTTTGTGTAGTTTCCTGGGATGAAATCCAGGTGTAGTTAGCTGAAAGCGTGAGCTGCTTCACCGGTTTTACCGTTGCTTCCAGTTCAAGGCCATCTACTACTTGTTTTACATAATTGAAATATTGAAAACTGATGTAGTTATAGTCTATCCCGTTATTTATTTTTCTATTGAAAAATACAGCACGCGTATTTATTTTCTTATTATTGAATTGAATGCCGCCTTCGTAGCTTACAGATTTTTCAGGTTTTAAAGCGTCATTTATACTCAACTGGTACAACGTTGGCGCTTTAAACCCACTTGCCACACTACCAAATACACGAATGTTATTGCTTATCTCATAAGAAGGATTGAATGTGTAGGTAGCGTTAGAGCCGTACCGTGAATGCTTGTTTACCCTTCCACCCAATTCGACGTTTAATTTGCTGTTTAACCCAAGATAACTGACCGAGGCGTACACTGCCTTTTGGGTTAATGACGTATCCCTTGTTATAGAATTGTAGGGGCCAAACATAGAAATCGAAGCATAACCATTGTTATAAGATGAGAATCTATAGTCAGCTCCTGCTAATAAAGTAAATGGCTTAGCTAGTTTTAAACCAGCATATAACTCGACAAATTGTGTTTTTCCAAAGTACTTATTGTCTTCGAAAATGATACTTGTTTTAAAAATGCTGTCATTGAAATAATTGCGTTTCAATTCACTATACTGGTAAGTTCCGTTTAGCGTAACAATGCCTTTTTTATAGTTGAATCCGGCGCCGCCGGTAAAATTGCTGTTATCAATTGTATAGTCTTTTTCATCAGCAAAAATCCGCGCGTCGATATCGGCTCTGTACCTGCTGTACATCATAAAAGATTTTAACGACAGCGATTTAGAGGCCTGAAATAAAACCTGTGCATTTGTCACATTGCCATCGTAACCGTCTTTATCGAAGTTCTTATTTCCCGTGCTGTCGTAAGCTGAAGAAAAGCCATTCGTAAACAACCTTGCATGACGAACGGAATAAGTGAACTTGTCCTTTTTTCCATAAACCTGAAAATTGCCTTTGAAAGTGCCGAGGCTACCTTCGCTTAGTGTTGCTTTTACATTCACAGGCTTTGTCACATCCTGGCTTACAGTTATAATATTTATAACGCCGGCAATCGCATCTGATCCGTATAAAGTTGACTGAGCACCCTTGCAAATTTCTATCCTGTCAATATTGTCAATTGAGAATAGGTTAAGGTCAAATTCATTATTGATCATGGATGGATCGTTTACGGGAATTCCATCTAAGAGAATTAAAGTACGTCCCGAGGCTGCGCCCCGCACATACACTGTTTGCACCGCACCCGCATTATTCAACGCACCGTTTATGGTAACACCCGCCTGTTCATTTAAAAGTTGAGAAAGGGTTTTTCCGCTGCTTTTTTCGATTTGGTCTTTATTGATTACGGTAATAACCTTTCCCGTAGTGCTCTGCTTTTGCGGATACTTGTTTGCTGTAACAATCACTTCGTCTAGCTTATTTCCCTGAAGTGTGTCTGTTTGGGCGCTCGCAGCCACTGCTGCAAAAATAAAAACTGAAGTAAGTAAATTCCTGGTCATAGTCATTTGTTTTTGCTATGAACCTTCGGCGAAAGCAATAATGAGAAATGAAAAGGCCCGTGCGCACCGGGCAATTACATCTCCTGCTTTTCACCCGAAAGCCCGATGATAAAATAATTTTGATAGGCAGGTCTTCTGGCTTGACACTTACTCAACACCCTTCCCATCCTTAATGGACAGTGGTTAATTTGTTGAGCTCTTTTTCCCTTACTTCCCTTTACGGGCTTGCGGGCTGTGCCTTTACAGCTACGGGGATAGCGCCGGAATTACAACGGCTTCCCTTTTAATCCCGGTTTTATGCGGGAACCAATCGGTGCAAATGTAAAGGACCAAATTCGTGAAGGACAAAAATATTTTGGAACCAGGATTAGAAGGATTGATAAGATTTCGAGGAAAAAAATGGCTCTTCCGGAATGCAGGATTAGCCCATTAGCCTCACTGGTTGCGGCATTATATTTTATATTATTTTAATCGGTTGTTGCAAGTACAATTTTAAAAGTTATGAACTACATAGATATTCTTCTCATTGCCATTGTTCTATTCTCAATTTATAGCGGCTGGTTAAAAGGCTTTATTATTGGCACTCTTGAACTACTAATGTTTATCGTTGGTATAGTACTAACATTCTTATTCTATCCTTATATCGCAACCTTTTTGGAAAAGCACGCTTCAAACCTTGGTATTTGGACTGTGCCGCTTTCATTTATCATTGGCCTTATAATCATTAGAATAATTCTGTCAATTATTGTCAATCAAATACTACGCGTCATTCCGGCCACAGCGCATGCTAACACTGCAAATCATGCCCTCGGCATTCTTCCGGGAGCAGTTAATGGCGTTATTTGGGCAACCATCATTTCAGCCCTTTTACTATCTATTCCCCTTTCAGATGGCCTTTCAGAGAAAACCCGAAAAAGCTTGTTTGCCGAAAAGATGGCTGACAAGGTAGAATGGCTCGATGAAAAGTTTTCTCCGGTATTCGATGAGGCAGTCAACAAGACGCTGAATAAGCTAACGGTTGACCCAAAATCAGAAAAAACGGTCTCATTACCCTTTAAAGATGACAATCCAAAAGTTCGTGAAGACCTTGAGGCTAAAATGCTCGTATTGGTAAATGCGGAAAGGCAAAAAGTGGGTTTAAAACCGTTGGAATTCGACCCTGAAATGCTGGAGGTAGCCAGGCGCCATTCTCGCGATATGTTTGCCCGTGGTTATTTCTCTCACATTACACCCGAAGGGTTATCACCTTTTGACAGGATGAAAAAATTAAAAGTACGATTTCTCGCTGCAGGCGAAAACCTTGCATTAGGGCAAACCCTAAATATTTGTCATCGTGGTTTAATGAATTCTCCCGGCCACCGCGCCAACATTCTCAACCGCGCTTTTGGCCGCGTTGGAATCGGTATTTTAGATGGAGGTTTTTATGGATTAATGATTACCCAGAACTTTAGAAATTAAAACCAGCAATTACCTAAACTTGTATACCATTCCGGGCATTAATCCGGCGCCTGGCATATATTGTAGATTTAAAGAAATGTCACCCTTTTTCTTTTTTACCTTCCCTGTCCTTACCAGGCGGGCGTAGCGGTGATAGTTATTTACTACCTGTGTTCCGCAAGCCAGACCTAATAGTGCACCGGCGAAAACGTCGGTTGCCCAATGTCTGTTTTCAATGATCCTGCTAAGACCAATAAGACTTGCCATGCCATAAGAAATATAAGGTATCGCGGGAACGTTTTTATATTCCATTGCATATACTCTTGCCGCTGCAAATGCCAAAGTGGTATGCCCCGAAGGAAAGGCACTATTACTGCCGTACGGAATAGCATAAAAAGGACCATGGAAACGAGACATATTCAGGTTTGAATTCTCGTTAATATCATGAGGTCGCAACCTGCCTGAGAGCGTTTTAAATAGTGTTGACCAAAAAGTGGAAGTGATGTAAGACTGGGTGGCAAGCGCAGTGGTCGTTCTCAGTTTAGAGTTTTTAAAAATAAACCCATAGGCAGCTATGCCCGCAAAAGTGCCTACCTGGTAAACACCACCGATATCAGAAAGCGTTTTGCTAACATGGCCTAAGTTTGGGTCATTTCTTCTTCGCATTCCTGCCGCCCATTCTTGTATAGGCTTATCTAAAAAACTAATTCCAACCGTGGCTCCTACAAGCGCCGCCCCTGTTAACCATCCTTTTCCCCGTATGTCCAGAGGCGATAATGCCTGTTGCTTAAAATCATTTAAAAGTAATGTGCCAAACACCCTGGCGTTAACCTTCGTTCTCTCATCGTAAAATCCGGGCTCTATTAGGTTTACCTGGCCGGTTGTGTCGGATTGTTTTTTTAAACTGTCTAATTTATTTACTACCGAATCGGCTTTTTGAGAAAAGCCGATTATAGGTAACATGAAAATTAAGCCTGCAACAAATCCGCTCTTAAACTGCATTTATTATTTTTTTTGAATTTTTACAAAACAAATGCCAGCAAAACTTTCATTGCCAGCCCACAAAAAATGAACGCCTTTTTTAGATTTATTGTTGTTACGGGCGCTAGATGTTTTCTCAACGTCGTTGTGTCACTCACTTGTGCAGCAAATTTTTTTGCAGCTTCTTCAAAAACGAAGGTTCGAAGTTATGCGATACTTTCAACGATAACATATCTAAAAATACTAACCTATTTAATGTTAAGCATTTAAGGCGCAGTAACCGAGACCGGTAAAATTTTACCGTTAAAAAACTTATGCCCTGTTACTGCAAAGTCCGCTACCAGTTTCCCCATTTCCGATGCTTTAACCGGGGAAGAATATCCGGGAAACGCTTTTTCAAGCATTTCTGTTTGTGCAGATCCTAAAGCAAGGCAATTTACTTTTATATTGCTCTTTTCAAATTCCAATGCAAGGCATTCGGTTAATGTATGAAGGGCAGCTTTGCTGGCGGAGTATGCGGCCAAACCAGGAAATTTTATGCTGCCCTGGAATCCACCCATACTTCCGATATTTACAATATGGGCACCCTTGGTTTCCATTAAGGGGAGTAAGTTTTGTATCATTTTTACATGCCCCAAAAAATTGCTTTGAAGCATTGATACAAAATCAAGTTGATCTAATTCACTGAAAGGTTTATTTACGAGAGCGCCGGCATTATTTACCAGAATATCAACATTGCCCAGGTTCTTTTTTAAATATGGGATCAATTCTTCGTCATATTCGCCGTGAACAATATCAAATTTAAATGGAAATAAAACGCCGTCCGGATTACGAATCAACGCTGCCTCAGACAATTGCTTCAACTTGTCTTCAGATCTCGCCACTGCTACAATTGTATGGGCCGAATTTTTAGTTAGTTGAAGAGCAGCTTCGTAGCCTACTCCGCTACTTGCACCTGTTATAACAATATTCATACTTTAAACTTGAGGTGTTGCTAATTCTGTTACAGGATGTTTTATCAGGTAAAATCCATCTGTAATTAGTTTTTTATACTCTGGTTCTGTGTTGGCTTTTTTGTCAAGATAATCAGTTATTTCTTTAGCAGCATCAGGATAGATGTTCTCATGTTCAAGAATTTCCAGGATTTCAAGAGAACAAAGCCAGTCATCAGAAAAACTCTTTTTTAATTCACTCCAAACTTGTGGCAGCTTTTCATACTTGCCGTGTTGCTCACGGCAATCACGAACAGTCTGAAACAGTTGCTGATACAACTTTTCTTCGTCTGTATAATTATGATGATGGGTGTGAGTGTCAGACATAAGTGGAATTTCTTCGTAAGAATCTTTATCTGCAGCACCGCAATAAACAGAAACTATTTTTTCACCGACAGCCATGTCATAGTTCCCCCATGCGGGTTCGAAATATATTTTTCCATTCTCGTCTTTCACTGTGCATTTTGTAAAAGTGATAATAATTACTTTCCCGTTTTTAACAGTAATGTCTGATACAACTCCGTTAACTATAATTCCACTTTCAAAGAATAAATGCACCCGCTGATCAACATCAATACCGGCATCATACAATTGATCCGCACTTAAATCTTCCAATGCGGCAGTGTATCCTTTTAACTTTCCGACGGGTGATGAAAAGCCATCTTTATGATACCTTTTGTCTTGACCAGGTAATTGTTTGTTTTCAAATGCAAGGGCAGTTGGGCCGGTGGTTTTAATGAAATGAACGTTGGCGTCATTTGAAACAAAGTCAGTAAAAACCCCTGAAACCAGTAGGCCCGAACTATATACGGCGGTGCACACATTTTTACATTCCACCGCTTTTGCCAATCCTTCGGCACCACCCCTTCTGAATGCCATTTTATTGGCAAATTCTTCTAAAACGTCAATCAGGTTTTGAAACGTTGGGGTAACAAATAAATGAGGTTGAGGTTTAGTAATGTCATACGCATAATTGATTGCTTCACTGCTGTACCAAATCTTTTTTACATCAGGATTCATACAACTTGCGCTTTCACCTATTGAGGATAAGAGACCTGCACCATAGATCTTTGGTTCTTCAAGTGTACCAATGAGCCCGTATTCAACCGTCCACCAATGCAGGCGACTTAGTAGAGCCATTTCAGAAGGCTCGCCTAAATTTTCCTGGCAGTGTTCGACTTTTTTCTGTGCTTTTTCTATATCGGCACCATCGGCATCAGGCATCTCTTTTAATATCGATAGTTCGCGTATTGCTTCATATAGCTCAAAGTCTCTTGATGAAAACATGGCTTTGGCGCCAATAGAACCAAAATAACTCAGGTATTGATTATAATCAGAATCCGCAATAATAGGAGCGTGTCCGGCAGACTCATGAATGATGTCGGGAGCCGGAGTATACTCGATGTGTCTTAGTTGACGAATATCTGCAGCAATTACCAGCACTCTGTAAGCCTGGTACTCCATAAAAGCTGCAGGTGGTATAAACCCATCTACGGTTACTGCACCCCAGCCTATTTTTCCCAACGCATCGTTCATTTCCTGCAGGCTCGGAATTCTTTCTATAGTAAGACCTGCTTTATGCAGTCCCGGTATGTATGGATAATAGGCAACATCTTTTAAGTAACTATAGTTTTGCCTCATCACATATCTCCAAACCGCGTTATCTATAGACGTGTATTTTTCATAATGCTGCTCTACAATAAATTGCTTCAGATGCCGCGGTAAACGTGCGACCTGGGGATTGTTGAAATCGTTGAAGTCGCTCATATCATCTTAAACAGTTTTAAAAGAACCTGCAAGGCATCTATTAAAATTGCATGCCTTGTTTTTTAAACAAAAATTGAGAAAAGTTAAATAGAAGTTCTATCAGGCGAACGAAATGCGACGCAAGAGGAACCCCAAACCCCTAAAGGGGCTTTTGAAACCAGACAAAATGAACCTGCTGATTTTTTTGTTAAAGTACAAGTGAGTGACACAACGATGCTTAATAGAAATCCTGCTGCCCGCAACAAAAACAAATACTTATGTTCATTAGTACGATGATTAATCGGAGAAGTGAAGCTGGTATCAAAAGAATAGAACGCAGATTGTTTACGATGATTAAGATTTACTCAGATAAAAGAATTTTACTGAATCTTAACTATCAGACAAACCGCATTCTATCAAGCTGTGGCAGCGCTTGCAGCCTTTCTTTCACCAATTTGTTGACGCCACATGGCGTAGTAAAGTCCTTTCTCGTCAAGCAATTCATAATGGCTTCCGGTTTCGGCCACCTTGCCTTGTTCCAAAACGTAAATGCGGTCTGCATGCATAATGGTACTAAGACGATGCGCAATCAAGACTGTTATCTGCTCTCTTTCGGAAGAGATTTTTTTAATTGTGCTGGTAATTGCTTCTTCGGTAATACTATCAAGTGAGGAAGTAGCTTCGTCAAAAATGAGCAAATGTGGATGGCGCAGTAATGAACGGGCGATGGAAAGACGCTGCTTTTCGCCACCGCTCAGTTTTAATCCACCTTCGCCTATAACCGTTTCAAGTCCGTTCTCTGCACGCGTTAGAATATAATTACAACTGGCTTTTTTTAATACATCCCATAACTCATCGTCTGTAGCAGTGGGGTTGACAAATAAGAGGTTTTCTTTGATCGTTCCGGCAAATAATTGTGTGTCCTGGGTTACGAAACCAATTTGTCCACGCAGTTCATCAAAATCAATATCGCTGCTGCTTACTCCATTGTAATAAATGTGCCCCTCCTGCGGACGATACAAGCCGACCAGCAACTTTACCAAAGTACTTTTTCCTGCACCTGAAGGGCCGACAAACGCAATTGTTTCACCTTTTTTCACGTCGAAATTAATGTCGTCAAGAGCATTAAACTGGGCTGTGCGATGTTTGAACGTGAGGTTTCTAAACTCAAGTTCATTAATGCCACCAACAATTGCAGGCTGGGTAGGTTTTGCTTCCACCGGCCTGTTAAGCAACTCGTGAAAGTTTTGCAAACTTGCTTCGGCTTCACGATAGCTGATAATAATATTACCCATTTCCTGCATAGGGCCAAAAATAAAAAAGCCGTAAAATTGAAGCGCCAGGAATTGCCCCGGAGTGAGGATGTCGCGAAAGATAAGGTACAATAATACAAAGCTAATAACCTGTTGAAGGAAGTTTACAA
The DNA here is from genome assembly GCA_025963675.1 of Segetibacter sp. Lineage (GTDB taxonomy): Bacteria > Bacteroidota > Bacteroidia > Chitinophagales > Chitinophagaceae > Segetibacter. The sequence continues at coordinate 5,307 of JAOQAJ010000088.1, read as the reverse complement.
GGGTGCCCTGTATAAAGTTAAGCGTTCGAATACTTTTTACTTTTCGTAGTTCGAGACCTAGAATTTTGTAGGTGTTGTTGTTGAGTCTTTTAACTTCCTGCTCAGTTAGCCCCAGGCTTTTTACGAGCTCTATATTGCGCAGGCTCTCAGTAGTTGTGCCTGCCAGTACAGTGGTTTCTTTTACAATGTTTTTTTGTATTTGCTTTATTTTTTTGCTTAGAATGCTCGTCACAATTGCAAGTATGATCATACCAACTACGTATGTTGGTACAATACTCCAATGCTTGCTCGATGCGTAGACAGAAACAAATACGACACTTACGATAATGCCAAAAAAGACATTGATAAAAAAGCCAATAAAACGTTCAGTATCGGCTCTTACTTTAGTAAGAATTGATAATGTTTCTCCGCTGCGCTGGTCCTCAAAATCCTGGTAAGGAAGGCGCATGCTGTGGCGCAATCCATCTGTAAATATTTTAGCACCAAATTTTTGGATAATAACATTGACGACATAATCCTGGAATGCCTTCGCGATGCGGCTAACCATGGCTGTTCCTACAAGTAGACCGAGAAAGCCAAGTACACCGCTGATATAATCATTTTCAGAACGTGTGTTACCTGCAGCGTCAACATGCGGATGAGTGGCCAGTTTATCCATTATTTGACCAATAATCATCGGGCTGAATAATGAGAAAACCTGGTTGATGGCGGCGAGGAAAAGTGCAAGTAAAATAAACCATCTGAACGGTTTAAGGTACTGAAGTAGAAGTTTCATAAATAGTCAAATAATTGTCAAAAGTCTGTAATTAAAGCTAATAAAATATTAAGAGAACAAACAGTAAACACAAATCGCTCTGTTTTTTCCGGCAATCGTAATAGGCATTTCCTTAAAACAGTGCGATATATTTTTTTATGTACCTGGCTTTAGTACTACTATATAACTTTTCTTGCGTCGCGCTCTTGTACATTTACGATTATTTCAGCCTTTCCTGCAGTAGCGCACTTCCTGAAAGTAAGGGCTTTAGAAAACATATTTTAAGGATACTTTGATCTTTGCTACACTCTTTCTTCAGCAACTATTTCTATTTTCAATTATGAAAAAATTGTTTGCCTTAATAGTATCCGTGGTTACTTTTTCAATTGGTAATACTATTGCCTGTACCACTTTTTTTCTTGAGAAAAACGGTCAGATGGCCTTTGGAAAAAATTATGACTGGATGACCGGTACGGGTTCAGTAAATACAAATCTTCGGGGCTTAGTCAAATCCTCTTTGCCTCTTGAAAGCGGCAATGTTTTAAAATGGGTTTCTAAATATGGAAGTACAACGTTCAATCAATATGGCAAGGAATTTCCAAACGGAGGAATGAATGAGAAAGGCCTCGTCGTTGAATTGATGTGGCTTAGCGAAAGCAGCTATCCTGCAAAAGACGATCGTCCCGGGCTTAGTGTTCTTCAGTGGATTCAATATCAATTGGACAACTGTGCTACAGTTGATGAAGTGATTGCAAATGATAAAATTGAGAGAATTGTTTCAACAGGAACACCACAACATTACCTTGTTGCAGACGCCAGAGGTGGCGTTGCTACGATTGAGTTTTTAGATGGTAAAATGATTTTTCATCGAAATAAAGATCTTCCGTACCCCGTACTTGCAAACAGTACTTATGATGAATCGGTAGATGCATTAAAGAAGAATAGAGCAACTGATAACTCGCTGCAGAGGTTTTCCAATGCGTGCTCAATGATCACTCAATACAAGCAGGCAAAAACAGCTAAACCTTTGGTGGACTATTCATTCGATATTTTAAACAAAGTAGCACAGCCAGGATTTACGAAATGGAGCATCGTCTACGATATCACCAATAAGAAAATCTATTTCAAAACGAGCAATTATGAGCAGCAAAAGCTGATTTCCTTTAATGACTTTAATTACGACTGCACTTCGGTAGCTAAGACATATAATATGAACCAGGAAGGCGCTGGAAATATCAGCAAGAGGTTTGTTGCTTACAATAATGAGGCAAATACAAAGCTTTTGAAAAAAGCTTTTAAGGAAAGCAAAGGCATCAATATAAAAGAGGAATTACAAAATTCGCTGGGGGTGTTTGCCGGTGGAGTTAAGTGTGGGTAAGTAAAAAGTAATTTAGGTGTCTTCATACTGCTGGATACGTCAAAAGGAGACTGTTGTACTAATCAAATCAGTTACCCGCCCATCCTTCTCTATCAAGACTCCTGTATTGTATTGCTTCAGCCAGATGTTCCACTTTTATATCGGTACTGGCGGCGAGATCTGCAATTGTTCTTGAAACTTTCAATATCCGGTCATAAGCTCTTGCAGAAAGGTTCAATCTTTCCATAGCCTTTTTCAGCAATCCTTCGCCGGCCTGGTTTATTACACAGATCTCACGCAATTGCTTGCTGCTCATTTGTGCGTTCGCATAGGTTCCAGGTGTTTCTTTATAACGTTCAGCCTGAATATCCCTCGCTTTAATAACCCGCTCACGTATTGTTGCAGAGTCTTCACCTTTTGAAATATTGCTTAATTCTGTAAATGAAACAGGAGTTACTTCAACATGCAAATCAATGCGATCAAGCAATGGTCCTGAGATCTTATTTAAATATTTCTGCACTGCACCGGGTGGACAGGTACATTCCTTTTCCGGGTGGTTATAATAACCGCAAGGACAAGGATTCATACTGTCAATCAACATAAAGTTTGCAGGAAAGTCTAATGCAACTTTAGCTCTGGAAATCGTTACCCGTCTTTCCTCCATAGGTTGGCGCATGACTTCCAAAACGGTTCGCTTAAACTCAGGTAATTCATCTAAAAACAAGACGCCGTTATGTGCTAAAGAGATTTCACCAGGTTGCGGTACCCCACCTCCTCCAACCAGCGCAACATCTGAGATCGTGTGATGGGGACTTCTGAAAGGTCGTTTATTAATTAAAGAGGCATTTTCTGGCAGTTTTCCTGCGACGCTATGAATCTTTGTCGTCTCTAAAGCTTCCTGTAAACTCAATGGAGGTAATACTGTTGGAAGTCTTTTAGCCAGCATTGTTTTCCCTGCTCCGGGTGGCCCGATAAGGATGGCGTTATGGCCGCCGGCGGCTGCAATCTCCAGCGCCCTTTTTATATTTTCCTGGCCTTTTACGTCGGTAAAGTCAAGTTCAAACTGGTATTGTGAATTAAAAAATTCTTCCCGGGTATTTACATCGACGGGGGTCAATGAATTCTCGTCTGCAAAGAACTCAATCACTTCCTTAAGATGTGTTACTCCGTACACTGCAAGGTTATTCACCATTCCCGCTTCACGTGCGTTCGCTTTTGGAACAATCAATCCTTTGAAGCCTTCTTTGCGGGCTTGTATTGCTATGGGTAAAGCACCTTTTATTGGTTGAATTGCTCCATCAAGGCTTAACTCACCCATAATCACATAATCTTTAAGGGCTTCGGCATTTTCAATCTGTTCACTTGCGCCAAGTATTCCAATTGCGATGGGAAGGTCAAAAGCGGAACCACTCTTTTTTATATCTGCCGGTGCCATGTTTACGACAATCTTTATTCTCGGCATTCTAAAACCGTTGCCTTTTATTGCGCTATCGATTCTTTGCTGACTTTCTTTTATTGCACCATCGGGTAATCCAACCAGAAAATAACCCTGGCCTTCACTAACATTTACTTCAATTGTTATATTAATTGCTTCGACTCCATACACTGCGCTGCCAAACGTTTTTACAAGCATCTAATAAAAATTGATAATATTAAGTTGAAAGTAGTAAAAAGTAAGCAGGAAGCTACTTTACATTTAATTGGGAAGGCAATAGACGGTAGCGTGCATTTTCTATCCGGTTTAATACGAAGAAAATCACTAGAGTACGATTTTAGAAGGCTAGCGGACATAACACGACAAAAGGTGAATTTTAATCACCTTTTGTCGTATTACTAATATCACAATAACCGTTACCTTTCTTTTCTTTTAATTTAGTGATTTTTTATCTCACTCCAAACAGTCCTAATTGCAATGAGAAAATTTTGCCACTCATACCTGCAGACAGAGTCCACGGAGAACTGTTAAAATGTTTGATAATGCCAAGAGCCGGCCTGAAACCGGTATTGGTATTAGAAGCGATTTTGTTATCAGTTCCTGCGAGGTGATAACCAAGCCCGCCATACAATTCCCATGTGCTGAGGAAGTGACCTAATCTTACCTCCCCAATACTCGGGATGTCTGGCCTTTTCATTTCACTTAATATCGTCATGTTTACAGATACATGATTAGTTGTCTGAAACATGGCACCAATAGATAATGTGCCGATCATACATTGTTTGCTCGAGTATCCTCCACTAAGCCCCATAGCAACTCCTGTTGTTGGATTAGGTACATCGTAAGATTGTGAATGGGCTGCGAGACTTAATAATGTAAAAAGTACGGTTGTTGTTAGCTTCATATTCTATAGAGATAATTTGCTTAAAAAGCTTATTTCGTTTCATGCCTTTTTTTGGTAAAGAAGACATTGGTTTTATTACAGAATATGGAGATAGAGGGAATTTAATCGTTTTAATACGGCAAAGGGTTGTCGCCCGGATACCTGGGCTTGAAAATTAAACCGTAAACAATAGAATGTCCTACTTGCCGTACTGCATTATAAGCTAAGACTTTTAGAACTACGTGACCAATTTTTTTGTTTTCATCTGAAGGCATAAAAGCCATAGCCATACCATTAAACTGGTGTGTAAACATATTGGTAAGGTGTGGGCCGTCCGTTGTAAAAGCGAGAAATGAGGTACTTCCAAAATAAGCAGGCCCGTGCATCATATCGCCATTTTTATACTTGTTGTTCCAGCTATTTTTGCCATTCCAGAATTTGCCATAGCCATCCATCCGATACATAGATGCATCTCTCAATCCGTCAGTGCTTCCCCCTAAAAATGTACATACCAACGACGGCAAATAATCTTTAATTTTTTGCGCATAACCCGCTGTCGACAACGCCAAAAGCATCAAAAGCATAATTTTTTTTATCACAGTAATAGCTGGTATTAGACGGATATAAGCCGCGTTGAATAAAGGAGATTTATCAATAGAAAGTGAAAGTATCCATCGTTTGCTTAAGCGGGAGTAAAATGGATAATCTTTATTGGATCAGTATGTGTAATTAAGACAGGTATCAAAACGATTAGGTTGCAAAACCATTAACATTTAGAAGACTAAAAAACAGGTGTTTTAAATAGAGAATTAAAAAGAAAACTACTATGTGAAAGTTGCGACAATAGTGTTAAGCGTAAGGGACATCTAAAAAACCGC
>JAOQAJ010000081.1 GCA_025963675.1 Segetibacter sp. | reverse complement strand
TCATCTGCCTAATCCTCTCAATCTGTGTTATCCGTGTTCCAAAAAAACTTGGGTGCTCACCGTAGCCCTTGTACCGCAATTCTTCATTCGACTATTCGGCATTCTACTATTTTTCTCGCAGCATCTTCGAAATTATCCTAGAATCGAAGCGAAGAGTGCCCGGTGAATTTTGCATGAGTGGCAACATCCTCTGATCATAATACCCCTATAAAAGACATCGTATTTATTTTATTGCAGGTATTATTTTTTTAATATCTTCTTCCCATTGTAACTTCATTATCGGGCGTCAAAAAAGTCAGGATTTGGAAACAGAGAAAGTCGTAAACGAAATAATTATTTCATGAATCATAAACATACAAACAGGCTGGTGAATGAGACAAGTCCTTACTTGCTTCAGCACGCTCATAACCCTGTAGACTGGTTTTCGTGGGGCGACGAGGCTTTGGAGAAAGCAAAAAGAGAAGATAAACCTATTTTAGTAAGTATTGGTTATGCAGCCTGTCACTGGTGCCACGTAATGGAAAGAGAGAGTTTTGAAAATGAAGAAACCGCTCAATTAATGAACGAGCATTTTGTAAACATCAAAATAGATAGAGAGGAAAGGCCGGATATTGATCATATTTATATGGATGCAGTACAAACAATGACGGGAAGTGGCGGATGGCCTTTAAATGTATTCTTAACGCCTGACGGAAGGCCTTTTTACGGTGGTACCTATTTCCCGCCAGTTAGGGCTTATAATCGAAGTAGCTGGCCAGAAGTGCTAACTGCAATTAGCCATACATACAAGGAGAAAAAGGATGAAATCGAAGACCAGGCCGAAAAGTTAACTGAACATCTTCGGAATGCCAACGCTTTTGGTGCTGGCAACTCTTCTGCGTCAAATATGTCAGATTTATTAACCCAAACCACCTTAAACGAAATTGCCAGCAATCTGCTTAAATCAGCTGATAAAACGTGGGGTGGTTTTGGTAAAGCGCCCAAATTTCCACAAACATTTTCGATTAAATATCTTTTACGTCATTACCATTTTACAAACGATGAGGCCGCCTTGCAACACGCCCTTCTAAGTATCGATAAAATGATTTATGGTGGTATCTATGACCAATTAGGAGGGGGCTTTGCCAGGTATAGTACCGACGATCAATGGCTTGCTCCGCATTTCGAAAAAATGCTGTATGATAATGCAATGATCATAGAAATATTAGCTGAAGCTTTTCAAATCACAAACAACCCTGTATATAGTGAAACAATACGACATACAATTGATTTTGTCCGCCGTGAAATGATGAGCGATGAAGGCGGTTTCTATAGTGCACTTGATGCAGATAGCGAAGGCATTGAAGGCAAGTTTTATACATGGAGCAAAAAGGAAATTGAAAGCGTTTTAGAAGAAGATGCAAGAATTTTCTGTGCTTTTTATAATGTTACAGAAAGTGGCAACTGGGAACATACCAACATACTCCACGTCACTAGACCGTTGCAGGATTTTGCAGCGGAAAACGGTCTTAACGAGGAGGAATTTTCCGGGGCTCTTAAGAAACAACGGCAGCAGCTAATGGCAGAAAGAAGCAAACGTATACGACCTCAATTAGATGATAAAATACTGTTAGGATGGAATGCTCTAATGAATATTGCCTGTAGCAGGGCGTATGCTGCAACCGGTGAAATGTCTTATAAAGAAATGGCCATAAGAAATGCAGCATTTCTAGAAACATCTTTTCACAATATACAAAGCGACGATTGGTCTCACACGTATAAGAATGGTTTGGCAAAATACCCTGCATTTTTAGACGATTACGCGTATCTGATCAGCGCGTATATCCACTTGCAGGAAATAACCGGCAATGCAGATTATCTGTTGAAAGCAAAATCAATCACCGGGTTAGTCATAGATAAATTTTCAGAAGAGAAAACCGGTTTTTTCTTTTTTACCTCAAAAGACCAAAAGGATGTAATTATTCGTAAAAAGGAAGTTTATGATGCAGCAACACCTTCAGGGAATTCTGTTATGGCGGCTAATCTTCATTATCTGGGAATAGTATTTAATAAACCGGAATGGATCGAACAATCTGTAAGTTTAGTTGGAAAACTAGCCAATACTATAACGCGTTATCCTACATCTTTTGGTAACTGGGCCTGCCAGGTACAACAAATTGTAAATGGAGTTCCGGAAATAGCAGTTACCGGAAAAAATGCTTTAGAGCTATTGCCGGAATTGTTAAAAGAATATATTCCGGTACGGATACTACAGACATCGAATCGAGCGTTAGAATCCTTTCCTCTTTTAGCTGGAAAAGACGTTAGCGGCACTGCTTTAATCTATGTTTGTAAGGCTTACAGTTGTCAAAAACCAGTAAGAAATGTAGGTGAAATAAAAAGTTTGTTAAAATAACCATTATATTAGAAACGTACTTTAAATTGTGCTTCATTTGTTTTCAAATACATAATTTCTTCCTATCAGATAGACTTCTACACATTTACTCAGAAAAGGCGGTAACCCTATATATTATTTTTCTTTAGATTATAATTTATAAAAGGTTTCAATGCAATAAACTTCGATGAGCCTCGTTTTAAAGCATTATAGTTAAAGTTGTTAAAGAAGTTTAATAGCTTGCTATGAAAAATTTGAGTAATTTATTTTATTACATTTGCTATATACCTATTAATCGTTAATATTAAATGAGAAGTCAACTGTTTGCTTTTGCAGCTCTTACGACCCTGGCATTTGGGTCAGCTGGTTGTGGCAATAAAGGAAAGTCTAAGGGAATGGTAAGCAATGGACAGCTCATGGGAGCATCCTATGGTAATATCAAGAGCATGGGTAAACCAATAGGTATGGTTTACGTTCCACCGGGAACTTTTCATATGGGTCCAAGTGATGAAGATGTAAACTTCAATTTCACTGCCCGCAACAAGCAGGTCTCCATCAATGGATTCTGGATGGACGCTACAGAAATTACCAATAATGAATATCGGCAGTTTGTTTGGTGGGTTAGAGATTCTCTCGCTGCCAAAGAACTTGGTTTAGGTAAAGAAACTGACGGAAATTTTACCGTTGATTGGCCAAAGGCACAAATAATAAAATATAACGATAAATCAGTTTTAGAAAAAATATCAAAACTTACATTAACACCTGACAACAGGCTATATGGAAGAAATGAAATAGATCCTGAAAAACTGAAGTTTCGCGTAGAGTCTTTTAATATGAAAGAAGCTGCAAAACGCGAGAATAAAGGAAAGCCAAGAAGCTCGTTTGTGGTTAAGTACGATGAGGCTATTTATCCCGACACATTAGTGTGGATGAGAGACTTTTCATACTCTTATAACGAGCCGATGGCAAAGCGGTATTTCGCTCATCCATCTTTTGGAAATTATCCTGTGGTAGGCGTTACATGGAAACAAGCAGTTGCGTTTAGCCGTTGGAGAACAAATTATATGAACAGTTATCTTGAAAGTAAGAAAATGGCAGTTGAAAGCGATTTTCGTTTACCTACAGAAGCTGAATGGGAATATGCAGCAAGAGGCGGTCGTACCCAATCTCCTTATCCCTGGGGCGGACCTTACCTGAGAAATAAAAAAGGCTGCTTGTTAGCTAACTTTAAACCAGGTCGTGGTAATTATGCTGAAGATGGCGGTTTCTATACTGTACGGGCTGACGCATACTGGCCAAACGATTTCGGTCTTTACAATATGTCAGGTAATGTTGCCGAGTGGACTACATCCTTATACTATGAAGGTAGTTACAACTTTCAGCACGACATGAACCCTGATATTCGTTGGGATGCAAAAGATACAGACCCGCCTAGAATGAAACGTAAAGTTGTACGGGGTGGAAGCTGGAAAGATGTCGGATATTTCCTACAGACTGGCACCCGTTCTTATGAATACCAGGATACTTCGAAATCCTATCTTGGTTTCCGTTGCGTAATTGACCTTCCTGCTTCTTCCGGAAAAAAAAGGTAATATAATTTAAGTAGCTTATAAAGAGAATTTTCAAAAAATTTATTAATTCAAATAAAGTATGTAGGAAATAATAATATTCCTACATACTATCCGTTTATTATTCTATAAAAACAAAATAAAAAGTAAAATGGCAGTTGCAATTCCATCAAAAGTTGGTAAAGTAGTCGATATTTTCGTATCAATCGCAGCCGCAGGGGTTATCTGGGGTGCTCTTCAAAAAATTCTTCATACCCCAAGTGCTGATATGTGGTTAAAGATCGGTTTGGGTACAGAGGCGTTGGTGTTTTTGGTTTATGGCATTCTATACATTATTTATCCGGCAGTATCTGATGGACATGGTGACGATCATGCTAAACCAGCACCACAGCCAAAAGGTAATCCGGCATTACAAAGCATGGAAAAAATGCTGGCAGAGGCTGACATTACCCCGGCAAATCTTTCAAAACTGGGTGCAGGTTTCAAAACGCTTGGTACTACTGTTACCAATATGACTGAAATTGGTGATATCGTAAAATCTACTGGCGATTACGCTCAAAAGACTAAAGCTGCTACTGCCGCATTAGATACTGTGACTGATGCATATAAGAATACCGCTAGTTCATTGGCTTCTTTCAATTCTGCCAGTGAAAGCACGAAGCAGTTTCACACCCAGGTGCAGGTTCTAACTAAAAATCTATCTTCTTTAAATACCATTTACGAATTGGAATTGCAGGAAAGTAACAACCACCTCAAAGCATTGAATAACTTCTATGGCAAGTTGGCTCAAACTTCTGCTGCTATGGAAGGAAGTGTAGAAGATGCTAAAAAAGCACAAAAAGAGATTGGCGCTTTAGCTAATAACCTTGGCAAATTGAATTCTGTATATGGTAATATGTTAACCGCTATGCAGGGACGATAATTTTGTTGATAACCTTATTCCGAATTCTAAAAAAAACTAATAATACTCCGGTATGTCTTTACCTAAAGAACCGCGGCAGAAGATGATCAACCTGATGTATTTGGTGTTAACAGCATTGTTAGCGTTAAATGTATCTTCTGAAATCCTAAATGCCTTTAAAACAGTAAATAATAGCTTGATGAATGCGAATGGCATTATCGAAGCTAAAAACGAAGGAATTATAAAATCCTTTGAATCGAAACTGAAAGATCCAAAAACCGCTCAATTAGCTGGTATCTGGAAACCCAAAGCAGATAAAGCCAAAACGCTTGCTGATGGAATGTTTTCGTACATCGAAAACCTCAAAGTTGAATTAATGAAGGAGGCCGGACAATTAACTCCCGGAGGTGCCTTTAAAGAAGATAACCTTGATGCTGCTACCAGGTTGATCGTAGACGGTCCGAAAGGCAAAGAATTGATTCAAAAATTAACGGAGTATAGAGCGAATTTATTAGGTATTGATCCATCGATTAACAGCGAATTTAAAAACTCGTTACCAATAGACCTTTCAACTCCTGCGACAAATAACCAGGCAGGCAGAAAAGACTGGGCTTATGCTTATTTTCATATGACTCCGACTATTGCTGCAATTACAATGCTTAGCAAGTTTGAGAATGATGTAAAAAACAGTGAGTCACTTGTGCTTGACTATTGTCATAGAAAGATTGGTGAAGTTCAGGTTGTTTATGACGAATTCCAGGCTTTTGCCGGAACTAACTCGCAATACTTAATGCCGGGCCAGGAGTTAGTAATAACTGCAGGAGTTGGCGCATTTAGTAAAGCAGCAAAACCTTCTATAACTGTAGATGGTTCAGGCGTTGGTTTAAATGCTGAGGGAGTAGCAGAATATAAAACAAAAGTAGGTGGGCCGGGAACTTACAGTAAAACTGTCAATATTACTTATGTGAAACCAGACGGGTCTACTGCTACTATTCCTAAGAAAGTGGAATACACAGTTGGATCTCCTACAGGTGCTAGCGTTAGTGCGGATAAAGTTAAAGTACTCTATATTGGTCTTGAAAATCCACTGACTATTACAGGCGGATCTGCGGGGGATGAAAAAACCTCTGCAAGTATGACAAGTGGTAGTTTAAGCAAAGTTGGTGCTGGAAAATACATTGCTAAAGTAACTTCTCCAGGTACAACCACGATAAATGTAACGGTTGAGGGAAAATCAACACCTTTTGAGTTTAGAGTTAAAAGAGTTCCCGATCCTATAGCTATGATTGGCCAAAGTTCAGGCGGAAGAATTCCTGTTAATGCTTTCAAAGCTCAGCAGGGCGTTCGGGCAGACCTCAAAGATTTCATATTTGAAGGAGTTAAATTTGATATAATATCTTATGTTGTTTATGCTACCGGAGCTGGATTCGCAGAAAATGCAGGAATTTCACAAAATGGAGGCGCATACTTCAACGGTGATTCAAAAAGAATTATTGAAAGATGCAGGCCAAACTCAACAGTTGTAATTGACGAAATCAAAGCAAGAGGACCAGATGGCGGCGTGCGTGTACTGCCAACCATGGCGTTTAACTTATTCTAATAAATAGTAGTTATGAAAACGAGAAGGTTTAAAACAGTAGTATTGATTTTGCTAGCTTTAGCAGCCACTGCGGAACTTGGTGCTCAGAGAGCAACACGGAATGCGAAAGCGCGCTCGGGTTACGGCAATACGGGTTATACCACAAACACCCCTGCACCGAGAGATACCACGAAAAAGAGGAACAATACGGCTACCCCAAGTGGCTACGGTAATGCCGGTGGAAGCGCATATGGGAATACTGGCGGAAAGCCAGGTAATAATGCCGCAGCGACTTCCGGACAGGCAGTAAACCAAAATCTACCTATCAAGGTTATAAAAAGCAGCGGTAGTGGAATAGGGGACTCTATTGCACCTTCTCTTCGTAATGATAACGCTATTGAAAGACAATTGGTAAAAGACAGGACACCTTTAGCCTACGAACACATCAGGGAAGATGATGCTGTGTATAAACAAAGAGTTTGGAGAGAAATAGATACAAGGGAAAAGATGAACCTTCCTTTTCGTTATGCTGCGAACGAAGATAACGGTAACCAACGCTTTATCTCAATTCTTTACACTGCTATCCAGTCGGGTGAAGTAACCGTATTTAACGGCGAAGACGACAGGTTTACTACTCCGCTAACTAAGGAAGATGTTGCTAAAAACATAACCGGAGGTATGGACACAGTTCCTGTGGTAGATATGAACGGTGAAATTACTAGTTACGAGGCAAGGCAAAGAATGGTTGAGCCAGATTCTATTTATCGTTTTCGGTTAAAGGAAGAGTGGATTTTTGATAAAGAGTCGTCAAGAATGCATGTTAGAATTCTTGGAATTGCTCCAATTATGACACAATACACTTCCAGTGGTATGGCTGTGGGTGACAGAATTTTGTTTTGGGCTTACTATCCCGATTTAAGGCCCACTTTATCAAAGTTTGAGGTATTTAATGGTAAGAACTATGCTGGCAGAATGAGCTGGGAGGAATTGTTCGAAAGCCGGTTCTTTAGCAGTTATATTACAAAGTCAACTCTTGACAATCCATTCGATAAAAGTCTGAAGGAATTTGTAAAAGATCCTTTATTCCGTTTGTTAGAAGGTGAAAATATAAAAGAAAAGATTTTTAATTATGAGCAAGACCTCTGGTCTTACTAATTACTGATTTAAATTATTAGGAAACAAAAAAGAGCTTGTCGTTTTGACAAGCTCTTTTTTGTTTCCTAATGACTTCGCCTACGAAAGAATACTTCAAATCTTGCCGGCTGGTGAGAAAGTGTTTATCTCCGAATTCATTAATGAATCTCCCGTCTTTAGTCTTTTAAACTATTTCAACGATATTAATAATATATCGAAAAATAATTAGCATTAGCATATTTTGATGTGAAAAAACATTTAAAAAGTTCTTTGATTATTGCAGTGTTGACGAGTTTATATATCTTTACGATGGTTTTTCATAGGATATTGGATTTTAAAAACGGGGCTGGATGTTTATCCTGGCCCCTTTGTTTTTTATACCGTGGTCTTATTATTAAAATGTTCTATTATTATTTTCGCTTTAGATAAGCCAACTACCTTACCTAATTCATCCTCAGACTTAAGTTGAATGTTTTTAACAGACTTGAATTCCTTCAGTAATTGTTCTGCTGTCGACTTACCTATTCCTTTTATAGTCTCTAATTCATTTTTGAAAGTACCGCTACTTCTTTTAAGCCGATGAAACGTTATACCAAACCTGTGAACTTCATCCCTTATTCGTCTGATTAGTTTAAGGCTTTCACTGTCCCATGGCAACTTAATCGATTGCTTATCCCCATGAAAAAATATTTCTTCTTCATTTTTCGCTAAACCAACTACAGTAACAGCCCCAACCAGGTTTAACTCCCGTATACTTTCCATTGCCGCATTTAATTGGCCTTTTCCGCCATCAATAATGATTAGTTGAGGCAGGGGTTGCTTTTCCTTCATCACTCGTGTATACCGTCTTAACACAACTTCTTTCATAGTGGCAAAGTCATTGATACCTTCAACGGTCTTTACGTTGAAGTGCCTGTAATCTTTTTTACTGGGAATTCCTTCTTTAAAACATACCATTGCACTAACAGGATAACTTCCCTGGAAGTTGGAGTTATCAAAGCACTCTATATGTATTGGTACTTCTGACAACTGTAAGTCTTGCTGCAATTGGTATAGCACCGCCTTTTTTTGCATATCAGTTTTGCCTTCGAGTTGAAGAATTTTCTTCTTCCTTAGCTCTTCAGTAAAATAATCGACGTTTTTCACGGAAAGATCCAGTAGTTTTTTCTTGTCGCCGCCTTTCGGTACTGTTACAGTTATTCCTTCTAATGCAAAATCTATTTCAAAAGGCACTATGATTTCATTTGCCAAACTATTAAAAGTCTCTCTTAATTGTAATATTGCCAGAGGCAAAACCTCTTCTTCAGCTTCTTCGAGTTTTGTTTCAACTCTTACGGTATGGGTCTGCACAATGGATCCGTTATAAACCATTAAGTAGTTAACGTAAGCTGTATCACCGTCTTTCAAAATTGAAAAGACATCAAGGTTTGAAAGGTGCTTTCCAACGATGATTGAACGTGCCTGGTAATTCTCAAGATGTTCAATTTTCTTACGGACCCATTCTGCCTTTTCAAAGTCAAGCCTGGTCGCAAACTGCAACATTTCAGATTTAAAATGTTGGATTACAGGCTGAAGGTTTCCTTTCAAAATGTTCCGCACCTGTTGTAGCGCATCGCCATAATCCTGTTCGGATTGATTTCCTTCACAAGGACCTTTACAATTACCTAAATGATATTCGAGGCAAACCTTGAATTTTCCTTTCTGAATGTTTGATTGGGTAAGATTAAGCTTACATGTACGTAGTGCAACGTTTTGCTTTATAAATGTCAGCAGCTCTCTAACCCTTGCTACCGATGTGAAAGGACCCAGGTATTCTGATCCGTCATTTACCTTCATTCGGGTTAAAAAAATTCTTGGAAACGGTTCCTTTTTGATAACAATGTAGGGGAACGACTTATCGTCTTTTAAGTCTATATTAAACTTTGGCTTGAACTGTTTTATCAAGGAATTTTCAAGAAGAAAAGCATCGGCTTCACTATTGGTTATAGTAAATGCGACTCTTCTAATTCTTTGAACCAGTTCGTGTGTTTTATAATTTGTAAATGTCTTGGTGAAATAGCTGCTGGTTCTTTTTCTTAAATCTTTCGCCTTCCCTACATATAACAAAACATCCTGCGAATCGTAATATTTATATATTCCTGGTTGATGAGGTATGGTGTGAGCTATTTGCTGAAATTCCGTCGATGTCATGTTGTTTGTCGATTCTTAACTCTTTTTGTTCCATACCACAGTTGTTTGAAGCGACGTTTCGTTATCACCCTGTTTTTGCACCGATCGGTTTACCTGGAAGCTCTCGCCCGGTTTCCAGCTTAATTGTTCTATAGCGGAACTGTCAGGATAATTAAAATATTTGCGCAACAAAATACGCTTTACGGTTTGCCCATCTTCATTTAGTAGAATGTCAACGTTTTGAAGTTCAAGTTCTTTATTTTTTGTTGAATAACTTATAGTAAATCCTTTTGTTGTCTGGTCTTCAAAAATGGTCTCTGTATAATACTGCTTAATCTTTTCATCGTTAATATCGGGAGAAAGAAATTGTTGAGAAAGCTGGTTGAAGAAGTTTGTATTAATCGCAGTGGAATCTTTCTTATCGTTTCTAATATCAATTTTGTAAATAAAGAAAGGAGTAGCGTTTACTTCTTTGATCTGTCCCTCTAAAAATTGATGTACCTGGAAAAATTTAGTAGTATCATTTTCATTGGCTTTGCTGCTTCCACCGTCAGGATTATTCTTACACGATAAAAATAACAAAGTGAATAAAATGAATACAAAACAGCTTTTTTCCATGAAGCAAAAATAGCACAACAAAATGAGGTGCGGAAAAAGCAGGATGTTAAAGAAACTGTGAGAATTGTGTTTGAAAAAAGAGTACAACACCTAGTTTCAATATAGCAACGAAACACCATTTCTCCCGCCGCTGAAGTTTGGCAGGTACCTAATAAAGGGTGAAAAAAGTTCGATTGAAAATCTAAGGATGAACGGAATGCGTCGCAACAAAAGTAGCATTCACGACTACTGCCGGTAACTCAATACTAATAAGTGCAGATAAAAAAACTAGTTTATTGTTTTAGACACCCCTAGTTTAATTCCATAGTCCAATAGATGTTCTTTAATGGTGTATTCCGGAATAAAAGTTGAATATGGCTGATAGCGCAATTGAGGTCCTAATTGCCATTTAAAATCACCAACTTTAAGGCTTATAAATGCTTCGATATTGCTATTAATGTTCCATTGACGCACCATACCCGGATTTTCGGTATAATTCTTAAAGTTAGTAGACAGCAGGTAAGCATTACGGTTAAGCAAATAGGTAGGCTGAATAGTAGCAGCAACATTAAACTGTATACGTTTATTGCCTATAACCTGCCATTCAATACCCAGGGGTACAGAGAATTGATAATAACGATTAACAAGCTGGGTAGAATAAAAGCCGTTGTTATTTCTGTAGATCGCCAAAGTATTTATAGTATCAATCCTGTTGTTTCCCATCAGCGCTATGCTTGCCATTTCCATGCTGGAGCGGTATGCCTCAATGCTATACTGCCGCATGTTAAACTGCAGACCTGATTTCACACGTACTTTATCTGATAAATGATACATGATACTTACACCTGCCTCAATGCCTGTTCCGGGTTTGTGTCGAACAACACTGTTTACATCTGTAACGTAATTTAGACCAACAGGTCCGCCACTATTATCTTTAACCGGATTGTCCTCTAAAAGCTTGCGATAACTTACAGAAGGTGCGACGTAAATCTGATAAGAAAATTTATTTTTTAAACTTACAATTTTTGAGGTCGTGTGTAATGCGACATCACTTTTATGGTCTTGGAGAAACTCGTCGACCATGTTCTTATCGTTATAGTCTTTTACCGACGTTGCGGCAGGCGTTGGGTTGATGGTTGCGAGATCTGAATTGTTTATAGTTGAAGATGAAGTTTCCGTTTTGGTCACGACATCATCGCCCGCATCCGACATTACCTGCCCCTTTTCAATAGCTGCATCACCATGGTGAAGTAAAAGCTTATTATCTGAAATAGTTTTAATGCGTACGTGAGTCGTTATTGTCTTTGGATTTCCGATTTCAGAATTTTCTTTAATAATTGCATTGGCGAGATCGTTAGCAGATGTATTAGATGAACCCGCATCTTGAACTGGCGGATCGTTTTTAGCAATAACTGGTAAGGAAGATTTGTCTTTCGCGAACGATCCTGAAGGAGTAAGGTTATTTAAAATATTAGTTTTCTCAGAAGGCTGTGTAGAAGTATTTACATTGGCAGTTGGAATTGAAAAAATGCTAGGTTTAGGTGAAAAATAAACACAGATAAGAACAGTTGCACTGACGAGCATTGCTGCAGCAATAGTTAAAGCAGGCCATCTTTTTTCTCCGTGCAGTTTTTTATCAATTTCACGCCATACTGCATCTCCCGGATACATCCGGTGGTTTCTTACCTGATCCTGAAGAAACTCTTCGAAATCGTCGTGATTAAAATTGTCTTCCATCTAACGCAAGTTCTTTTGGTCACTTCTTTACTCCGGCTAACAGAGTGAATTGTGGTTTTGGTTTTTCAACGATATTTTTCTTAATTAGGATATTTTCTAACATGGATTTCGCCCGCGTGTACTGGCTTCGACTGGTACTCTCTTCTATATCAAGCATCACAGATATCTCGCGGTGACTGTATCCTTCTATTGCATACAGGTTAAGCACTGTGCGATAACCAATAGGCAAATGACGAATACATTCTGTAACTTGTTTAGCTTGCATGATCGACGGAATAGTTTCCTCTTTCACGTGGGCTGACACTGCTTGTTCTATATCGACACTATCATTAAATTTCTTGTACTTTTTAAGAAAGTTAATACACGTGTGTACTATAATTCTCCTGATCCACCCCTCAAATGCACCTTTGTTTTGAAAAGTATGTATTTGAGTAAACACTTTTATAAACCCTTCCTGCAACATGTCTTCTGCATCTTCACGGCTCTGTGCAAAGCGGTAGCAAACAGATAGCATTTTGGGGCTAAACCTGTTATATAATTCTCTTTGCGCAGATGGCTCATTATGAAGACAACCCGCGATTATATATTCTTCTGTCATGAAGCTATTTAAGTACCCCTAAAATAAGACAAATAATTCAATAGGATGCTGCTTCCGGTGAAATAATTTTAAGAATAAGAATTTGGCCCAAAGCAAGCATCTTTTTGAGATTTCGTACATTCATGAATTGCACTTAAAGAATGGATAACTAAAAGAAATTCTTGCTTTTATATTAACTCATGTTATTTTTATGCAACCCATTTCTTTTAAAATAATCATCAAATGAAAACCATTCTCGTTCCTACCGATTACTCTGAAATTGCTCACAATGCTGCTGCTTATGCGCTTAAGCTGTCAGCCGACCTTCAGGCAACAAAAATCGTTTTTTATAATGCTTACCAGGCTCCGCCTATTATAACTGAAAATACAATTCCGGCCATGCCCCTTATGGACATAGAAACAATCAGACAGGTTAGCGAGCAGGGAATGAAAGTCTTTATCGAGCAATTTGAACAAGACAATTCAGCAGGAGTTCAGATTGAACACAGAACCGGTTTTTCCATTTTGGCAAACGACATCAATGATCTTTGTACAGAGGTGGGGGCAGATCTAATTGTAATGGGAATTACAGGAACGAGTAAAATTGAAGAGGTTTTGATTGGAAGTACCGCAGTCAGCGTAATGAAACAAACAAAAGTTCCCGTTATTATTGTACCTGCAGAGGCAAGATATAGCGCTATTAAAAATGTGATGTTTGCATGTGATTTTAAAAAGGTGGTAGAAACAACTCCGGTGATACCAATAAAGACCATCCTGGATGCTACAAAGGCATCACTACATGTAGTAAATGTTTATGAAAGTGATAAGGAAATCACTTCTGAAAAAGCCCGTCAACAGGAGTTGCTCCAATCACTCTTGAAAGAATATAATCCTGAGTTTCATTTCGAGAACAACGACAACTTTATTGAAGGGATTAATCGTTTTGTTGAAACACACGGTATAGATCTCATTATAACTATTCCGCGCAAACACCGGTTATTTGAGGGTTTGTTTAAAGAACGGCACACTAAGAAACTTGCCTTTCATAGTCATGTACCGCTGATGTACATTCACCAGGAAGATTTGTAGATTTTTTTTTGGTGACCAGCTAACCGCCCTGGTTAATCTTTAGTTGCGACGCTCCATTCATCGGTTTTACTGCTATTGGGCTTTTTTCAAAGTGCACGTGTTTATGTAGTCACTATCAGTCCAATGAAGTAAAGGAAGATGTACCACAACTTCCAGGTGTGGTACAAGTAAACGGGGAGTCTTAGAAAGGTTACATCATATGTTCTGAAGATAAACGGAGCGTCGCAACGGTGACGCTATGAAAACTAATGTCGGAAACAAAAAAATAAGTTTTTAAGAAAGGTACTTGCCTACAATTGGAACTCGTCTTCCAACACCGAATGCTTTAGGGCTTACTCTTATGATGGGGCAGAATTGGTTTCGTTTATATTCATTACTGTTTACCAATTTTAAAATTCTGTCTACAACATCAGCATCAAAGCCAAGCTCCTTAATTTCCGAAGGGCCTTTTCGTCTTTCAATATATTGATACAATACTTTATCAAGAATATCGTACTGCGGCAAACTATCGGCATCTTTTTGATCCGGTCTTAGCTCAGCGCTTGGCGCTTTGTGAATAATGTTATCAGGTATAATTTCCCTGTCCCTGTTTATATATTCGGCGAGGGCGTAGACCTGTAACTTATAGCAATCACCAAGAACACCAATACCACCGGCCATGTCACCGTAAAGCGTTCCATAGCCGGTTGCCAGTTCACTTTTGTTAGATGTATTTAATAAGATGTAGCCAAACTTGTTTGCGATACTCATCAAAAGATTGCCACGGCTCCGGCTCTGAATATTTTCCTCTGCAATACTAAAAGGCAGGTCTTTAAAAATGGGTTTTAGGGTAGCGAGAAATGCCTCATAAACCTGTGTGATCTTAATGATGTCATAAGGGTTCTGTAGGTTTTCGCTTAGCTTAACTGCGTCGTTGACTGAATGTTCAGTACTGTAAGGAGAAGGCATTAAAATCGCTCTTACATTATCTTTTCCCAGGGCTTCACAAGCTAATGCAAGTGTTACTGCGCTATCAATACCACCAGAAGAACCGAGGATGGCTTTTGTAAAACCCATCTTGGTGAAGTAATCTTTGATGCCATGGACGAGGGCAGTATGAATTCCCTTGATGTTGAGTTTAGGATTATACTCTAAAGGATTTGGTTTAATGTGCGAGATTGGTGTGATGTTATCAACAGTACTTTCTGCAATAGTTCCGTCATCGTTTAACGTTGCTCCGGCAATTGCTTCTTCGAAGGATGGTAAGCACTTACTTAAATTGCCTTCTTTATCAAAAATGAGAGAAGCTCCGTCAAATACAATTTCGGTTTGGCTGCCTACTGCATTGCAATAAAACATAGGCAGTTTGTACTTGATCACATTTGACTTTATGACAGACTTCCTTTCTTCTTCATGTATATAATCAAAAGGTGAAGCGCTAAGGTTTATCATCAGGTCTGGTTGCTGCTCCATTAATTTATCCATCGGCGAAAAACGATACAAAGGATTGTCGTTGATATTCCAGATATCTTCACAAATTGTTACGGCCAGTCTTTTTCCCTTAAACTCGAGTACATGCCAGTCAAAAGCTGGTTCGAAATAACGGTATTCATCAAAAACGTCATAGGTAGGTAGTAAGGTTTTATGAACCTCGCCTTTGATCTCTTTTTCGTACAGGAGAAAAGCAGCATTAAAATGGTCTTTCCCCTCGAAAACCGGGTTTCTTGCGGGAGAACCTATAAGGACGCCGATAGTATCAGCGTGCTGTTTTATCTCGTCAATTGCGCCATAACATTTATCGATAAAGTCGTTGAACTCAAGAAAATCGCGTGGAGGATAGCCGCACACACACAACTCGCTAAAGACTACCAGGTCAGCTCCCTGCCTTTTAGCTTCATTAATACCAGAAATGATCTTTTCCGTATTTTTTTCAAAATTTCCAATGTGATAATTCTGTTGTGCCAGTACAATTTTCATAGTTCAAATTTCGCTAATTATTTTCTATACAGCATAAAGTTCGTGCCTTATTGTAATTTGCCACCAAAGATTATTTATGATGAGGTCTTGCTGGTATGCAGGTGTAATAATATTGATCATGGCGGGCTGTACGCGCCGTAACATTCCTGATGTTTCTGACGTAAAAGTTCAGTTGCAAATGCAAAGATTCGAAAACGATTTTTTTGCTATTGATACCAATCATGTCGATCAGTCCCTACAACAATTACAAAATAAATATCCAGGCTTCTTAAGGGATTTTATTTTTAATATACTTGCGCTACCACCACATCCGGATAGCTCTAAAGTTGTCGAGCAGCAGGTAGTTTCTTTTTTAAAATCTTATAAGCCGCTAAAAGATTCTGTTGATAAGATTTATTCAAATTCAAACGATATCGCTGACCAGGTAAAAAGAGGTTTGCAATTTGTCAAATATTATTTTCCTGATTATAAACTGCCCGGTAAGCTAATCACGTTTATTGGTCCTATAAACAGTTACGGTAATATTTTAACCACAGATGCTTTAGCTGTCGGTTTACAATTGTACATGGGCAGTAACTATTCTTTGTACCAAAGTGAAGCAGGCCAGGAGGAGTATCCCGCTTATATTTCAAGAAGGTTTCAGAAGGATTATATTCCCGTTAACTGTATTAAGACTATAGTTAATGACATGTTTCCTGATAATAATGCCGGCGGCCCCTTAATTGAACAAATGGTGCAAGCTGGTAAAAGGCTCTACTTACTCGATCAGTTTATGCCAGAGTCGGAAGATACTTTGAAAACAGGTTATACCAAAAGTCAGCTTGAGGGATGTTATAAGAACGAAGAGACTATCTGGTCGCATTTTGTACAGAATGATTTGCTGTATGTTTCAGACCCATCGGTGGTAAACGATTATATGAATGATGCTCCTAAAACACAAGCCTTTGGCGAAGAATCTCCGGGTTTTATAGGACAGTTTGTAGGATGGCAGATTGTGAAAAAATGGATTAGTAAAAATGAGAAAGTAACGTTGCAGCAATTAATAGAAACAAACCCGAGAACTATATTTGAACAGGCCAAGTATAAGCCGTAGGGGAGGTTTGGGGTTTGAGAGTGTTGAGTTTGATGTTTTGGGTTTGGAGTTTGGAGTTTGTTTTTGGAGTGTTGAGTTTATTTTTCAAGCAACCTTAAATGTTTACAGCAAACTTGAAAACCTCAAACTCGAAACCCAAAACTTTCTCTAATTCATTTTATAGGGAACGATCATTTCAAACGCAGGAATGTTGACCTCAAAGGTTATTTTATTGTTCATGTTTTCCATTACGTATTTTCCAAACATTTTGCCCATTTCGGTGCGAAGGTTACAGCCGCTTACATATTGAAACTGCTGACCGGCCTCTAACAAAGGTTGCTGACCAACTACTCCTTCGCCTTCCACCTCACGATACTCTCCGTTGCTGTCAAATATGTGCCAGTGTCTTCGATGCAATTGTACGGGAAAGGTATTATGATTCTCAATGGATATACGATAAGCAAACATAAACTCATTATTCACCGGGTTACTATAGTCTGGTTGGTAAAAAGTTTCTACGCTTATTTGTACTCCCTCAGAAAGTTTTGATATCATGCGAGGCAGTTTTAGTAAAAATAAAGAAAATTTTAAATGTGCTTATACTATTTATGCAAAGACTTTACCAAAATCATCTTCGCTGCTTGCGCATATAAATTATCCTTTTTACAGGCGTTTTTACCTTAATGTCTAAAAGATCAAGGCTGTACAAATAACAAATTGCAGGTAAAATTTTTGTACTACGGTAAAAGTGTGCGACGCAACGATGTTAGGTGATGTTATACCGACGACTAACAAAGCATTCCTTACCGAGAATTTAGCATCTAGTGTGTACACATAACTTACCTTTGCAATCAGAAAATTTTTTACTCTAAAACATCATAACATGACTAAAGTTGCCGTAGCTAAAGGCGATGGAATAGGACCAGAAATAATGGAAGCTGTTCTTCAAATTTTTAATGCTGCCAATGTTCCACTCGAATATGAATATGTCGATATGGGTAAGTGGGTTTTTGATAAGGGATACAGCAATGGCATGACCCCTGCAGCACAGCAGACCATAGAAAGTCTTGGTATTTTGTTCAAGGGGCCCATGGAAACACCTAAGGGCAAAGGTGTAAAAAGCGTAAACGTTACCGCAAGAAAAACATGGAACACTTATGCAAACAAACGGGTTTTTCAAACGCTTCATGGCGTGGATACTGTTTTCTCTAAAGCAGGCATTCCGATAGATATAACCGTTGTGCGTGAAAATATAGAAGATACTTATGGTGGCATCGAACACATGCTTACTCATGATGTTGCGCTTAGCCGTCGTTTCATTACCCAGCCCGGAAGTATGCAGGTAATTAAGTATGCTTTCGAGATGGCTAAAAAGAAAGGTACCAGGCGAATTACCTGTGGTCATAAGGCTAACATCATGAAACTGACCGACGGACTATTTCTGCAGACATTTTACGATGTTGCCAAAGAATACCCTGACCTAAAAGCTGATGATATTATTGTTGATGATCTATGTATGAAACTGGTAACCCGTCCTGATTTATTTGACGTGGTCGTGCTGACCAATCTGCAGGGTGATATTGTCTCAGACCTTTGTGCGGGGTTGGTCGGCGGTTTAGGCTTTGCGCCTTCTGCAAACATCGGCGATCACATTTCCATTTTTGAAGCCGTTCATGGTACTGCTCCCGATATTATGGGAAAAAATATTGCAAATCCTACCGCGCTATTGCTAAGCGGTCTTGCTCTTCTTCGCCACGTCGGATTGATGGAAAGTGCGGCAACGATTGAAAATGCTTTGTTGTATACTTTAGAGCAAGGTATACATACAGGAGACTTCGGCGATAGGGCAGTTCCATCAATGAATACAACGCAGTTTTCTGAAGCAATTATTGGAAATTTTGGAAAAGTGCCGGCAACCAGTCCCAGGCCGATGTTGGAAAACCAGCCTGTGACACCTACCGTTTTTAAGCTGGATAAAAACCCTATGCTGGAGAATAGTGAAAACACTAATGAAACTATCATTGGCGTTGATATGTTTATTGAAAGTAACGAGCAACCGGCAGTGATAGCGGAGAAATGTCTTCAGCATACGTTTGGACTTTTTAAACTGGTAACAATCAGTAACCGTGGTACCCAGGTTTGGCCAACAGGAAGCATGTACACTAATCTTGTAAATACATATGCTTGCCGTTTTGAAAGTATCGGTGAAGTTTCGGTGACACAAACAGATATTATAGAGTTGTACAGGCATCTTGCACAGGATTTTAAAATTTGCTCCACCGAGCTATTGAATGTTTGGGAGGGCAAAAAGGCGTATTCGCTGGCGGCAGGACAGTAGAGGAAAGCTGTAAAAGGAAGCTGCCAGCTATTAGCTGCTGGCCTCTAGCTCTCAATTTTTGTTGTTTATGTTTTTCTGTTTAACGCATCTACTTTAAAGTCTTTGTTGAAAAGCTTAATTTAATTTTCTGTTGTTTTATTTTTTAGCCGGCGATTGTACAAAAATGTGTCATTGTTGCGACGCTCCGTTTTGACGGTGGTAATTCTTATGATCGGTTACACGTTATGAGTTGTTAACTTTTGTCGCCTTCCTTTTTAGTAAGGCAACAAAATGTACTTTTATTACCTAATTTAGTAGAATGCGGTTAATCATATTTATTACTTTACTGTTTTCGGTTTCCGCGCTACAAGCGCAAAGATTCTTACCCGGAAGTTTTATTGATAACGGATACAGGGGAAGTTTTTCAAATAACATTAACCTGAACGACAGCACTGCAAAAAAGAAATGGTTTCTTAGCAAGTACAGTGGCATCTCAACAAGCTTCACCTTTTTTAGAGGTGGAAATGCAATGGTTGTTTCTGCGCCACTAGGCTTGCAACTTAATCGCAGACTCAACAATAATCTGTACGCCTTCGCGGGAGTTTCTGTAGCGCCATCTTACATTAATTTCAACCAGTCTGTGATGAATTCGGGCTTTGATAAGATAAGCCAGAATAATGGCGTTTTTAAATCAAGCAGTTTAGGCATTTACTCAAGAGCCGAGCTTGGATTACAATATATAAATGATGAGAGGACTTTTTCTATCTCGGGAAGCATAGGTGTTGAAAGAAGCAATTATCCCATGCCTTTTTATAATCAGCTAAATAATTCGAGGTCAAACCCCGTCATATCTGCCAACAGGTAATCAACTTTTTCAAGGGATTTATCCAAAAACGATGAAAGAAAAGGATAGTCAATCGCTTATTTTCTCATTTGCTTCTTTACGTGAATTTACAACTTCGGTTTTTAAACATTTTAATGTCCCTCATGATGATGCAGTTTTAGCTGCCGACGTTCTTGCTTATAGTGATGAACATGGTATCGACTCGCATGGTATTGCCCGCCTGAAAACTTATTATGATCTATTGAAAATAGGTCGAATAAATCCCAATCCTGTTATAAGTATTGTAAGAGAAAAAGCGAGTATTGCTACCGTTGATGGTGATAATGGTTTAGGATTGGTCGTTGGTCCTAAGTGCATGGAGATAGCAATGAAGAAAGCACGCGAGCACGGGTCAGGATGGATTTCGGTTCGTAATACCAATCATTATGGCGCTGCCGGTTATTATCCTGTTTTGGCTTTAAGGCAGGATCTCATTGGTCTTTCCATGACCAATACAACGGCAGGTGTAGCACCTTTTTTGGGTGCTGAAAAAATGCTTGGAACGAACCCAATAGCCATTGCTTTCCCGGGTTTTAATGAACCGCCAGTACTTATTGATTTTGCATCCAGCGCGGTATCTTATGGCAAAGTAGAAATTGCTAATCGAAAAGGTGAAGACGTGCCTTTAGGTTGGTGTCTTGACAAAGATGGAAATCCTACTAATAGTCCTGCGGATATGATTAACGGGGGCGCTCTTCTGCCACTAGGCAGTGATGCAAACGGCAGCGGCCACAAAGGCTATTGCCTGGCTAGTATGGTTGATATTTTGACTGCAGTTTTAAGTGGTGCCAATTGGGGACCATTTGCTATCCCCTTCGCCATTCATGTTGCGCCACTCGAAAAGCAGGTTGGTAAAGGCATCGGTCACTTTTTCGGTGCTTTTGATATTGATGGTTTTCGGGATAAAACTGAATTTAAAAAAGAAATCGACGAATGGATACATACGATGCGAAGCACCAGGCCTCAACCAGGAGCAGAGGCAGTGCTGATACCAGGAGACCCTGAAAGAATTGCCTATCAACAAAGAAAAATTGACGGAATCCCTGTCAATAAGGAAGTAGTGAAGTCGTTGCGGATAATAGCGGAAGAGACAGGGATCGACTTGGGGGTATGACTGATGTAAAACGTGCTAGCAAAAAATAAGAGCTAGCATCTAAAAGCTTGATGCTGTTCTCTCAGCTTCTTCGTTTGCCTCATCATTTGTCAAAAATTAGTGTAATAAATAGTTGAAATAGTTAGCAAAACCTGAGAGCTAAAAGCTACAGGCTTCTCAATTCACTATATTCCTTATTTCCTCACCACGCAAAGCGCGCAAACATGCCTCCGCACTTTTAACCCTTATTTCCTTTAATCCTTCTTCACTATAAAAAGCAGAATGCGGATTAATTATTACTTTATGATAGGCAGGGTGATCTGGATTTTTCCAGGCTTGTATCAAAGCATCATCAACAGGTGGTTCCGTTTCCAAAACGTCAAAGGCGGCGCCGGCAAGACGACCAGTTTCGATAGCGGCAGGAATAGCGGATGTGTCTACGACACCGCCTCTTGATGTATTAATAAGATAGGATCCTTCAGGAAGATAAGTAAGCGTATTTTCATTTATCAAATAGTGAGTGGTTGGCGTCAAAGGGCAATGTAGGGTTAATATCTGTACTTGCTCAAGCAGCGATTGTAAACTTTCAGCACGCCGAATTCCCAGGGCCTTATCAAACCCATCCGGTTTGAAGGGGTCGTAATACATTACATCCATACCGAGGGATTTCGCCCGAAGTGCGGCGGCTGTTCCAATTCTTCCCAGGCCGACAATTCCAACTTTTCGATTTCGTAATCTAGTAAGCGGGCGTACTTGTGTGTAACTCCATTCTCCCAGGCCATCTCTTAAACGGGAATTTAAAAACGAAATGCCACGGGTAAGACTAAGCATCATCCCTATGGCTGAGTCAGCAACATCTTCTGATCCGTAATCGGGTATATTGGCTACCGGAATGCCGCGGGTTCTTGCATAAATATGATCCACATTGTCAAAACCTACACCTGCTCTAACGATCAACCTACATTGCTTTAGGTTGTCGATCGTTTTCCTGGTCATCGACAAGCTGTGATACATAATGATCGCGTCAACATCTTCGATTTGACCTTCAAGGTCTTTTTCATTGTATGCATCCAAAGCAATGATCTCTGCTCCGTTGCCAATAATTTCACTTTCAACAGCCAACGAATCGGCAATGAAATCTGTGATAACAATTCTGTACTTCTTATCCATTATTTTCCGGCGTTTTAATCATACTAAAGATGCTTTCCCCTTAAATACAGAAGCCAATATGTCAACCGCACTTGCATCACGTAAATGGAAAGCAATTCACGCGCACCAAAAATAATTGCACTTGCAATTAAAGTTTTCTATTTTACTAAAAATAGTTATTCAGGAAAGAAAATCTTCATGATCAGGCGGTTTCGTTCTTTAAGATGAGTAATGAAACACGCCCGCGTAACCTAGAGAACACTAGCCTCTGCAAGTAACCCCAAACTTAAATAAACTAAAATGGAGAAAACAATTAAGGTTATTTTATTCATTGTTGTTGTTTTAGCTGTTGTCAATTTAGTAACAATGTTTTTTGGCAATAGTAACCTTAGAGACATTAGGAAAGACCTGGAAAAAGCGAAGCTGACAGCCGACTCTGCTCTGTACGAATTACAATACTCTAAAAGCAAACTTGATTCAATTAAGTCAGACATGCTTGTATTCAGTACTTATATCAGCAGGATACAAAAAACCGTCGAATTGAACGATGTAGAAAAAAGACTTAAAGAAGAGAGGGACAAGAATAAAATAATGGATTTTAAAGAAAACATCAAAAGACTGAGATCCGATATTGAAACAGATAGCCTGCCTGAGATTGATGTAGCGACCATTAAGAAAATTAACTAGTCATGCCAAACATTAAATCCTTGTTTCACCTTCTGCTGATTATTGCAGGTATTTTCTTTTCCTCTGTAAGCTTTTCGCAACGGCAGATAGCAGAAATGAGAGATTCAACAGGGTTGCGTTCATATTCAGTAGTGAAAGGAGATACAATTTTAATCGGCTATGATTCCGCATATGTATTAAATAAAAAAACCTTTAAGCTTTTTCAGGATAATTATAAAAGAGTTCAAAGCGGTAATCCCTCATTGAAGAGCTTGCTGGAAAATTATGAAAATTTGATTGCCTTACAGGACAGTATGCTGAAATCAAAGGAAGCATATTATCAAGGTTTGAAATCAAATTTCGACTCCCTTGTTAGCCATTCAAATAATTTTGTTGACAAAACCGCCTTGAATATTAATGCCATTGATCAGTCTCTTTCAACTGCTACAAACCAGCTTAATAGTATAAAATCGTTGTTAAATGATTCTCTTGATAAATTAAGGAAGGAGAACCGTCAAAGAATAAAATTGGCTGTGGGGGGATTCACTGTAGGGATTGGTGTAGCTGCACTGGTGTTTGTGGTTACCAAATAACTGTGTACATATAATTTATACTTCTTTAAATGTCTCCACAATCTATTCCAAAGGATTTCTAAACTACTTATCCTATATTTTCTTTGTATTCTTATAACCATTCTTAATAAGCCATTGCAATACTTTTTCTCTTTGATCGCCCTGTATTATTATTTCCATGTCTTTTACGCTACCTCCGGTTCCACAAAAATTTTTTAGTTTTTTGCCAAGGTCTTCAACATCTTCTTCTTTACCGATAAAGTTATCAACCAGGGTAACTGCTTTGCCTGCACGTTGCTTTGTATCTAACCGTACTTTAAGCTTTTGTTGATTTGGAGGTAATGTTTCCTTCACTTCTTCGGGCTCTTCTTCGAATCTGAAATTCGGGTCTGTACTAAAAACAAATCCCCTGTTATCAGCTTTATTTTTCTTATTCATTGTCGTTATGTTGAAAGATGCTGATGCCGTTGACAGCAGTGTTATACTTCAGCCTTTAAACTTAAATCAAGACTTTTCGCCTGGTGGATTAATGCTCCTACACTAATATAATCTACTCCTGTTTTTGCATATTCAATTATATTCTGCAGGTTAATTCCTCCGCTTGCTTCGGTTTCAAATCTTTTATTAATTAGCTCAACCGCTTCGGTTATTTCGGTTGGTTTAAAATTATCAAGCATTACCCTGAATACTTTTCCTTCTCCCATTTGTATTACTTTTTTTATATCGGCAATACTCCTGGTTTCTACTTCTATTTTTAGACCGGGCTTTTTTGTTTGTACGTAATCCCATGCTTTATTAATAGCGTTTTCAATACCACCTGCAAAGTCGATATGGTTGTCTTTTAGCATGATCATATCATACAAAGCATAACGATGGTTAATGCCTCCTCCAATTCTTACCGCTTCTTTTTCAAGCAACCGGAAGTTGGGGGTTGTCTTCCTGGTGTCTAAAATCTTTGTGTTGTAACCTTTAATGATATCTGTATAGTGACGCGTTAATGTCGCTATACCGCTCATGCGTTGCATGATGTTGAGCACGAGCCTCTCGCATTTTAAGATGGTATGAACTGATGCTTCAACAGTAAATGCTTTCTCACCAAAAGCCATTGTTTCTGCATCTTTTTTAAAAAGCGTAAAAATAGCTGTTGGTTCTACTGATTTAAATATTCTCTCAGCTACAGATACTCCCGCTAAAATGCCGCCTTGTTTGATTTTTAGAACTGCTTTTCCTTTTTCTGTAACAGGTATACAACTCAAAGTGGAATGATCTCCGTCACCTACATCTTCGATTAATGCTTCAGTAATTAAATGATTGAGCTTTTCGTCAAAAGTATTCATAAAACAAAGCTACAAAAACATGCTTGCAACACGGATGGGTCGAATCGTAAACATTATTTGAATTGTGGTTAAATCAATGTTTCAAGTCGTTGAAATAGCCGCGTCATTAAGCGTAGAATAAACAGGAAAAAGTACAAGTGAGTGACACAACAATGATGCATGAAGTTCGAATGCCTGGAGCCTAAAAACTACGGAAGGATGTGAAATTAAATAATAATTAAATTGTAGGATATGCTGATGGATACTATGGTTCAATAAAAAAGCCCCGTTTTTCAACGGGGCTTTTGGGGGTCCGGAGGTAATATTGTTAACTAATTCTTACGGTAATTATTTGAGGCTTGCCTTCTTTGGTTCGCATCATTATCGATAGCTTATATCCTTCGTTTCCATTAGTAAGTTTACCTGCGATATACATTGTTCCGCCCATTTCTCTTTGAGAAGAAAGCTCAAATCCTTTTATGTTATTATTATCAAAAAAAGATTTTAACGCTATTCCAGCCTGGTTTTTACCAATGCTTTTTATCTCGTCTTTATCAGGAAATTTGATGTCTAAAATTTTATCGAAATAGTTAGAAACTTCATCTGCATTAGCTGATTTTAAGGCGTTTACAAGATTATTTGCATCCTGTGAATGAGCCCCAAAGCTTGCAAAAAAGACCAGTAATATTAAAAATAACTTTTTCATATTTTGTAGTTTGAGTTAAATCGCTGACCTATTGGCTAAAAATATGCCAAATTGCAAATTTTCAAAAAGTTAGTTACACATTTGCATCTTTCAGGTAATTATTCAAAAAGCTATAGTTTTATAATATGGAAAACAAAAAAGTGATTTTAGTAATCATGGACGGCTGGGGACTAGGTAAAGTGAAGTATGCAGATGCAATACAAAATGCAAACGTTCCGTTTGTATCGTCGTTGTACAGCAAGTATCCTAATACTACTTTAATGACCTTTGGTGAGGACGTTGGATTGCCTGAAGGGCAGATGGGAAACAGTGAGGTTGGGCACATGAATATTGGCGCCGGAAGAATAGTTTACCAGGAGTTGCAACGAATAAATGTTGCGATCAAAACAGGCGAGCTTTACAGCAACGAGGTTTTACTAGACACGATAAAACAAGCAAAAGAGAACGGTAAGCCACTGCACCTGATGGGTCTTGTGAGTGATGGAGGTGTGCACAGCCAAATTAATCATTTGAAGGCAATTATTACGTTATGTACGAATCAAGGACTTGAGGAGGTGTACGTTCACGCCTTCACAGATGGAAGAGATACAGATCCAAAAAGTGGGTTACAATTTATAAATGAACTCGAGGAACATTTAAAAGCTAATGTTGGGAAAATTGCAACAATTACAGGTAGATATTATGCAATGGACCGGGATAAGCGCTGGGAAAGAATAAAGCAGGCGTATGATGTTATGGTAAAAGCCCAGGGACACGCTGTCAACTCTGCAAATGAAGCCATCCAACAATCATATGAGCGAAATGAGACTGACGAATTTATTAAACCAACAGTTATAACAGATGCCGCGCAAAACCCAATCGCAACTATAAAAGATGGTGACGTGTTGCTGTGTTTCAACTATCGTACAGACAGGCCGCGCGAGATATCAGAAGTGCTTACTCAACAGGATTTTCCGGCTTATGATATGAAAAAACTCGATGTCTGGTATACAACGCTAACCGAATACGATAAGAGTTTTAAAAACGTTCATATCATCTTTCAAACCGATAATCTAAACAATACTTTAGGTGAAGTTTTAGCTGCTAATCATAAAAAACAGATACGCATTGCTGAAACAGAAAAATATCCTCACGTTACATTCTTCTTCAGCGGTGGCCGTGAAATTCCTTTCGAAGGAGAAAGCCGTATTTTGATCCCTTCTCCAAAAGTTGCTACATATGACTTGCAGCCTGAAATGGGTGCCGTTGAAATTACAGACGCAATACTTCCTGAAATAGAAAATAAAACTGCTGACTTTATTTGCCTGAATTATGCCAATGCCGACATGGTTGGACACACAGGTTTTTTTAGTGCTGTGGTAAAAGCTGTTGAAACAGTTGACAAGTGCATGGAACGATTAGTGACAACAGCTTTAAAAAATGATTACACTGTATTCATTATTGCAGACCATGGAAACGCAGATTTCATGATCAATGAAGATGGAACACCCAATACGCAGCACTCAATGAACCTGGTGCCTTTATTTATTGTTGACAACGAATTCAAAGGTGAAATAGCTGCAGGAAAATTAGGAGACCTGGCTCCCACCATCCTTACTATGATGAATGTTCCTATACCAAAAGAAATGTCGGGACATGTTTTAATAAAACAATAATTCAAACAAGTGGCAATTGTAAAAAAAATGATACTGGGATTATTGGTAGTGCTGATAATTATGCAATTTTTCCGCTCACCAAAAAACCGTTCAATTGCTAATTACCCTAATGATATTTCCGTTCTTTATCCTGTTCCCTCAAATGTTGCCTCGATTTTAGATAAGGCCTGCAATGATTGCCACAGCAACAATACCCGCTACCGGTGGTACAACAATATTCAACCAGTAGCATGGTGGCTCAACGGGCATGTTGAGGAAGGAAAAAGAGGGTTGAATTTTAATGAATTTGCATCGTATCGGATATCAAAACAATATCACCGGATGCAGGATATAATAGATGAAGTAAAAGAAGGAGAGATGCCTCTCAGTTCTTATACGATCATTCACACCAATGCAAAGTTGACTGACGAGGAGAAATCAACATTAATAAACTGGGCACGATCAATCAGAGATTCGATAAAGGCGACATATCCTGCTGACAGCCTGGTTAGGCCAAAAAGACAAAGGTGATTATGTAGCCGACAGTTGAATATAAAATTAGCTTCTGTTGCGTCGCACTCTTTTACAGCAAGAAAAATATCAACCGCTTCTACCGTGTTTTTATACGAATGATATTTTTTAGTCTCAGGAACAACTTTTGTAACCTTTAATACAGTGAAGAAATACGATTATATTATATCAGGAGCAGGCGCTGCAGGGTTAAGCCTTTTGATGCGCTTTATGCAGCATCCCGAGTTTCATAATAAAAATATTTTAGTAGTTGATAAAGCACCGAAAAATACCAACGACCACACCTGGTGTTTTTGGGAACAACAACCGGGACAGTTTGAACCTGTTGTTCATCATACCTGGGAACGCGTCCATTTTTATTCAAATCATTTTTCTTCTCTGCTCAACCTTGCTCCTTATAAGTATAAGATGATCAGGAGTATTGACTTCTATAACTACGTACAACAGGAGGCGCTTAAACATTCGAACATCGATTTTATTTATGGAGATGTACAAGCGGTTGGTAATGCAGGAAATGAAGCGCTCGTAGTCGTTGATGGAACCCAATACGATGGAGACTATGTCTTCAACAGCATATTATTTGCAAAACCAGAAGTGCCTGCAGATAAGTTTTATTTGCAGCAGCATTTCAAAGGATTTGTCATAGAAACAATGCAAGCTGTTTTTAATCCCGCAGAAGCAACCTTAATGGATTTCAGGGTTAGTCAGCATAATGGAACATCCTTTGTTTATATGTTGCCTGTGTCGCAGAACCGTGCATTAGTCGAATACACCCTTTTTTCAAAGCAACTATTGACCGACAATGACTATGCAATTGCTTTACGCGATTATATTTCAAACTACTTAGGAATTACTGAGTATTCGATCATTGAAGAAGAAAACGGGGTAATACCAATGACAAATGTCAAATTTGTAAAAAGGGTAGGGAGGGTTATAAATATTGGAACTGCAGGCGGACAAACAAAAGGAAGCAGTGGGTACACTTTTCAGTTTGTTCAAAAGCATTCAGATAAGATCGTTTCCGATTTGATGAGGTATGGTTATCTGAAAGAAAATGAGCCTTTTTTTGATAAACGCTTTAATTTTTACGATAGCACACTCCTTAATATTTTATCGGGAAATAAATTGCCGGGAGACAAAATATTCTCAGACCTTTTTAGCAAAAACCCCACAGAAAGAGTATTGCGGTTCTTAGATAACGAAACTACATTGGAAGATGAAATAAACCTGGTGGCAACGTTGCCGCAAGGTGTTTTTATAAAGGCTGCTTTTCAGGAGATGTTTAAATAAAACGATAAAATTAGTTTAATGCAAAAG
This sequence comes from Segetibacter sp., assembly GCA_025963675.1. Lineage (GTDB taxonomy): Bacteria > Bacteroidota > Bacteroidia > Chitinophagales > Chitinophagaceae > Segetibacter. Next base: position 2,064 of record JAOQAJ010000081.1, on the reverse strand, counting down.
ATTGTTACCCTAACACTTAATCCGGCAATAGATAAAAGTACTACAGTAAATGCCATAGTACCCGACAGAAAACTACGTTGTTCACAACCTGTTTTCGAACCAGGTGGCGGAGGGGTTAACGTTTCGAGAGCCATTAAGAAACTTGGTGGCACCTCCACAGCTATATATATCGCTGGTGGCTATAGCGGAAATCATCTTCAGCACCTGCTTGATGAAGAAGGAATCGAATCTTGTGTGGTTCAATTTAAAGGGCACACCAGGGAAAACCTGATAGTTGTAGATGAATCGTCTAATTCGCAATATCGTTTCGGTATGCCCGGCCCCGCTCTACATGAAAACGAATGGCAAAAATGTTTGGACCTATTGAAAGATACATCAGGGGTTGAGTACATTGTAGCAAGCGGTAGTTTACCCGAAGGAGTGCCTGAAGACTTCTTCGGACGTTTAGCGTGTGTTGCTAAAAAAGTAAATGCTAAATTGATTGTTGATACATCAGGTGAACCATTACGGCATGCAACGAATGAAGGGGTTTTTATGATAAAGCCCAACCTTGGTGAATTGAGTAACTTGTACGGCAAAGATGAATTGCGCGAAGCTGATATCATAAAAGCTGCCAGGGCAATTATTAACAAAGGGGGGAGTGAAGTTATGGTTATATCTATGGGTGCTTCTGGCGCTATGTTGATTACGAAGGATGATCTTTTAGAGGTGTCATCACCAACAGTTAAAAGCAGAAGTACCGTAGGTGCAGGTGATAGCATGGTAGCGGGGATGGTGCTGGCTCTTACAAGAGGTTCTTCATGGCTCGAAGTGCTGCAATATGGTATAGCAACCGGCACGGCTACTACAATGAACCCGGGAACAGAATTGTGTAAAAGAGAAGACGTTGAAAGACTATATGAGTGTTTAAGGGCTAAAAAAGTCTGATTAAGTCAGATTAATTTGTTCCTATTAAGATGGTAAGTGAAGTTAGCAACGTCTGCAACTACCTCTTCTGCAACGGGCTTTGATAAAAGTTATAAAAAATGTTTATCGATCTCCAAACCAATTGTATCAATTAGTTCCGGTTCAATATTTTTATCTGCATTCTTCAATGAAATTTTCCAGGACATTCCTTTCTCATCATCTGCAACCGGAGTGATTGTAAACTGGTATTCGTTACGTACATAAATGTCGTAGTAGAAAATATTATTTTCCTGGCAACATGGCTTTACTTCAGCTATTTCAAAATTGTCCTTGTGCAAATACTCAATGAAGAAAGGTTCTGTTTCCATAGGTTTGTTTTGTTTGCATACTTTCAAACCCTATGCCACCGCTGATATTGATGGCATACAATACTTTAATAAAAAAAGCCTGTGATCACAGGCTTTTTTTATTAAAGTATTTGGTGGCGCTATGTTCTTGGTGCACCTGCGCCCGTTCCGGCAGGAGGTGGTGCAGATGGTGCTGGAGGCCTGTTTTCGGGATTTTCTTTACCATGATGACAAGAATAACAAGAAACCTGCGGGATCCGATTGGCATTATTAGCCATATTTCTGTTCTCGTCGTCTTCAGGTTTAAAATACTTCTTATTTATCTTGTTCATCATCTTGTACATACTGCGTGCTATCTGTTTATGCTTGCTTGAATCGCTCGCAAAGTTCATAGTTTTTTGAGCATCGTTGTTACGTATATGACAAAAATTACATTTTACCCCCAATGACATAGAGAAATGTCTCATTATGCTATCCATCTCTTTTTTGGTGGTGTTTTTAGGAAGAACCTTTAAATTCTCATATTTAACGGTGGTTTGCTGAAAGGCAAAGGACAGACCGATTAAGCAAACGAGCGTTGTAATTAATAAAGTTTTTTTCATGGAGATGAGTAGTTAGTTGGTTACAAATTGGTTTAAAAGTAAGTAAAAAGTTAAAAGAAATTTCAAATAGTACTTCTTTCAGCTATTTTTTTGTATGAACTCGAGCAATTATTGCATAAAATAAACAGGTCCTTATTTCTATGAGCTTTTTTATTAAGTCGTAAGACACCTTCACTTAGCTCCAATCGTTTCATTCCTATTGCTTAAGT